>CBFGPE010000114.1:0-24720 GCA_965650625.1 uncultured Azospirillum sp.
CAGGGCTTCCTGTTCAGCCGCCCCATCCCGGTCGAGGAGGTGGAGGCTCTGCTGGAGAAGATGACGGCCGTGCAGCCCCCCGTGCAGCCCGTATCGGCGGAATAGGGCGCTGTGCCTCACTCATACACGGCGTCGCGCGGGCCGGTATCTCCCAACGCCATCTTGACGAAGGCGTCGGCCGTCAGGTCTGCGTCGAGCAGCGCGCCATGGTGGGCGAAGCGATCGCTCCGGTCGAGCCACAGCCGGTCGCACAGCGCATCGAGCGAGCCGGAAGCGCCGGGGAAGGCCTCGTGCGACATCTCCTTGGTACAGATGAACCGATCCGCCGGGAAGGTGTCGGCACCCCATGCGGCGCGTCCGCAGCGCGCGAACTCGTGGTTCAGGAAGTCCATCTCGTTCTCATAGGCATGGGCCACCAGAAGATCCTCGCCCAGAAAGGCGAGAAGCGCGTCGGCGATTTCGGGAAAGCGGGGCGCCGTCTTCAGGTCGGCGGGCTTGATGCCGTGCACCTTGATGGAGTCGGGATGGAGAGGGGCGTCGGGGTTGACCCGCGTCTCCCAGCTGCGCGCTTTCCTCCAGCCATCGCCCTCGCGGAGGAGTTCGAGACACCCGATTTCGATGATGATGCCGGGCTGACGCAGGCCCTTGGGCGCCTTACGGATGTCCTGGAGGCTCGGCAGGCGCCGTCCGGTCGTCTCGATGTCGATTGCGACCAGCCGGTCACGCCCTTCCCATGGCTGCATGCTCATTGAGATCCAATCTTTCTTCGGTGGAGCCACCTGTGGCACGGATGTGAAACGAGGACAACGCTCCGTCACACCGCCCAGAGTAGCATGGCGCAAGCGCCATGACCGGCGCGACCGCTGGCGAGCAAGGAGTATCGCTATGAAAATTCCCGGCCCCGAGCATCCCATCACGATCATCCCCAACCCGAATCGGATCCGTGTCGTCTTCGCCGGCCGGGTCGTCGCCGAAACGGCACGCGCCCTGACGCTGACCGAGGCGAATTTGCCCATGGTCCACTATATTCCCCGCGCGGATGCCGACATGACGGCCTTCGAGCGCACGGCGCACACGACGCACTGCCCTTACAAGGGGGATGCCGCTTACTACAGCCTGCGCGTGGGTGACCGCGTCGCGGTCAACGCTGTCTGGACCTACGAGACTCCCTATCCCGCCGTGGCGGCCATCCGCGACCATTTGGCGTTCTATCCGGACCGCGTCGATTGCATCGAAGAGCACGCGGCCCCATAGCGGAAGCCAGCGGAGGGCTCCGCATGTGGTGCGGTTCTGTTCGCTATGCCGGCTGTGTCTGCTTGTGACCCGAAGCGGACCCAAAGCGGAAGTTGGTCGCGACCACAATATTGTCCTATGACACCATCTATAGCTGTAATCGTTCGGGGAAAAATCTCATGCTGGTAACGTTCAAGCTATTGATCGGTAAGTTGTCTTCTAACCTGCTGCTGGCGCATCCGCTAGGTCATCTGAAGCATCGGCATCCGTTGGCGAATCGTCATCCGCCTCTCCCTCGACGATAACACCCTCAAGGAATTCCCGGTGCTTCTCCTGAAGGAAAGCCAGCGCTTGCCCGTCGTCGACACCGTGCTCCAGCGCCTGCTTCACGAACTGAAGGCGAGCAAGATTCTCGTCAAGGATTTCGCCCCATGTCTTTACGGCAATAGTAATATTCTTACCTTTGTTTACAAGGCGCCGCTCCTTGTCAGGTCCAGATTCGATTTCCTCCCTGACAAAGTCGTCGTACTCGTCAGAGACCAGCACAAAATGCCATCGCACGCCGTCCACCCGGTGATATCGGCTGTCACGTGACACTGATAGGGCATAGTCCTTGATCTGCGTAAGTTCTTTGGACGTGAGTGTTACCTTAGGCGCTTTCAATTCGACGACCAAGTGCTCGAAGTCGTTGGCCCGGTGCCGCCTTTGTGCTCTTGAGAGCATTAGATCGACGATGCCGCGCTTGCGTGTCAACAGCTTCACAGGCTCATCGATAATCAAATCCGGATCGAGCTTTTCCTTGTGTACCTTGAGGACTGTTGTCAACTCCTTGTCGCTGGCCCAGAGGTTGAATTCCTCCCCGAATATCCAGGTGTTGGTTTCGAGGATCTTGTGGAGTTGGGACCGCTCCTTCAACCGTGCCTTGACCTCCGTATCGAACAGTATGATGCGCAGGGCCTGAAGGAACTTGAGCCGGTCGGCGACCATCGTGGCAGCGCTGATGACGCCGACAAGGTCCGTCTCGTCGAGAAGCGTGGCGAGCTCCTTCTGCTTCCGTTTCGGCAGACGGAGTACCTCGTCGAGGATCCGCTGCAACTCGGCCGGGCTGCGTTCGATGGCATGCCGCAGCATGCGAAGGTGCAGCGCCATTTGCTGCCGCGGAACTTCTGCACCTTCCGGCGTAGCCTCTTGAACGGTAACGGCGACAATCTCGAAGATTTGCCGTTCGGCGTGTTCCAATTTAGTGGCCGCCTCGCCTTCGTACGGATAGACGTTCTGGCTTTTCCAGTCGTCCACCACTTTCCGGGCTCGCTCGGCGGTGCGCTCGCGGACGATCTCCTTGATCTTATTCCGTGCCTCTTCCACGGCGGTCACCAGAGCCGGAACCATTTCGGCCAAGTCGAGGCGGTTTTCGAGGTTGAGCGCAGCGATCAACGGAGACTTTAGGTATGCCGAAAAGCGAAAGTCGCCAACATGGAACCGCGTCTCGACTTGCGAGAGCGGGAATCCCTTGGCATTGCAGAGATAAAGGGCTCGCTTGGTCTGACGATGCCACTCGATGATTTCCAACGAGGCAGGGTGCTGGTTTCCATCCTCGTCCAAGATCGGCGACAGCGCTTCTTCCCAAGTGTTGGCAATTGCCGTCCCGGGATCGATGCGCTCGCCACCGACCGTGATGGAGACGTCCCGGTAGTGCTTGAGGTAGATCGCAAAGATCTCCGATAACTCTTGGATAGAGTTGTCGGGCATCAGCGAAGTGAAGTTCTTCTTGAGCTCTCCGACCGTCACGATGACGCCGGTCGGTGCGGCACCTTCGACCTCAACCTCGGAATTGCTAAGGCGGATCCGACGAATGTTGCTCTCGAGAACACTCATGGTGAAGCGATAGAGCTTCCCGGCGCGCTCATAGGTGCTGTTCCAGTCGGTGACACGCCCCAGCGCGAATGCTTTGAACCTGCCACGCCCTTCCTGACCATGCAGTTGCCGGCGAAGTCCTTTGGTGAGTATGCCGGCCTTCTTCCACGAGCCACCCAAGTTGCGGAAAAGAAGCGGCGCGTCGGCGTAGGGTATGCCATGGCCGTTGTCGGCGATGATGATACTCTTCATACCGCCGAGCCCATCGTCCACGAAGTCGACGGTCACCTTCGTTGCATCGGCATCGAGCGCATTCCAGATGAGTTCAGACAAGGCGGCAATCGGTTGCGCCCTTGATTGGCGCTCGAGAAAGTCTTGCTGGATTTCGACTGAATACTCGGGCATGCAGAGCCTACGTGGCTTGGTGTGGTCGGTGGCGGAGCATTAGAATAGATGCAGGCTCCCTTGTCGCCGAGAAAATGTAGCACCTACGCAGGATGTTCGCTGGTCACTGCCGTCCAGCCGAGTCCCCGTTTGTCCGTGAACATTCCATGCTGACAGGTTTCCGGACTGGAAGTTTCCCGGAAGGGCTTCCGGGCAAGATTGGTAACGTCCGCTCCTGGCGCTTTGCGGACATTATCACTTCAGCACCGTAAGCTAGACACCGGGCCAATTTCAAACCGCCGATCACTCCCATTCGGCCACCCTCCGCACTTTCTCAAAACCCCACCATAAAAGGAAAATCTTCCTGTATCCTCCCCCGCAAGCCCCCTCGCTTGTGGAGTTCCGCCATGCCCGTCGATCCCCGCACCCTCGCCGCCGAAGCCCTTGGCGACCGTTTCCCCTGCTGGGCCGAAGAGCCGCCGGTGCCGGCCGAAGGCTCGCTGGTTCCCGGATCACAGTTCCATGACGAGCAATGGATCATGGCCGCCGGCATGTTGGCGCGCGGCAACAGCTTCCTGCAGGTCTCGCGCGCCATGGGCTGCAGCCGCACCACGCTCTGGCGCGCCTATTACGGATCCAAGGATTTCCGTCACAGGGTGTGGTGGGAACGGCAGGCGCTGAACCGTGAGGCCGAGCTGCGCCTGTCCTCTCTGCGCATCCTGGTCGCCGAGCAGATCGAGCGGCTGGTGACCTCCGGCGACCCGGCGACGGTGCGCTGGCTGGCCGAGCGGCTCGGCCTCTTCGCCGGCCTCGACATGCCCGCGGCCAGGCGGCAAGCCCCGCAAGCCGACTCCCGGCCCGCTCCCAAACCTGAAGATCCCCCCGCCGTCACCGTTCCCGAACTGGACGACGATCTCCCCGGCGAACTGCGCGAACGCATGGCCCCCAATCCGCAGGCCGTCGCCGCCATCCTGGCCCGTCCGGAATCGGCCGGCCCGAAGGGGGTCTTCCCCTGGACCGCCAACCAGTATGAGCATTACCCCAACCTCAACCCCGGCCCGGTGAGCCGCCGCGCCGCCGGCGCCTTCTCCTGGCGCCGGTAGATGGAACATCGGCCGGAACCTGTTCCACGCCGTTCCATCCGCCGCTCCGCCGGTCAGAAGCGCAACCCGTCCTGTCCCCCCATCAGGTCCAGTGTCGCCAGCGCCATCACCTGCGCCGCCTTTACCATGTCGTCGATGCCGACCCATTCGTCGGGCTGGTGGGCGAGGTCGAGGATGCCGGGGCCGTAGGCGATGCAGTCCTTCAACTGGCCGACGCGCACCACATGCTTCTGGTCATAGGTGCCGGGGGAAACCACATGCTGCGCCGGGCGGCCCAGCACCGTTTCGATGGCGGCGGCCACCGCACGCACCACCGGCGCGTCGGCGTCGGTCATCGTCGGCAGGAAGGCCAGCACCTCGCGCAGCTCGTACGCGAAGCCGGGGCGGGTGCAGCGCAGGTCCTCCAGGATGGCGACGATCTCGCCGCGCACCGCCTCGGGGTCCTCCTCGATCAGGTACCGGCGGTCGATCACCATGCGGCAGCGGTCGGGCACCATCGGGCTGGGCAGGCCGCCATGGTCCTCGCGCTGGCCGCCATGGATGGCGTTGATGTTGATGGTGGACTGGCGCGCCCCCTCCGGCACCACCGGCATCTCGGTGCGCTTGGCGGCGAGGCGGGGGATCAGCTCGGTCTCGATCCGGTGCAGCACGGCGCCCATGTGGCGCACCGCGCAGTTGCCGAGGAAGGGCATGGAGCCGTGGGCGACGCGGCCCTTGGTCTCGATCTCCGCCCACCAGACGCCGCGATGGCCGATGCAGACGCGGTCGACGTTCAGCGGCTCCGGAATGATGACGTGGTCGACGCGGGGCCGGGAGAAATAGCCGAGCTTCGCCAGATGCCCGACGCCGCCATAGCCGCCGGATTCCTCGTCCACCGTGCCGGAGATCCCCAGGGCGCCGGCGGTCAGCAGCCCTTCCTCCAGCAGCGATTCCACGGCGATTATCGACGCGGCGATGCCGCCCTTCATGTCGCAGGCGCCGCGGCCATAGACCCGGCCGTCCTTCACCACCCCGCCGAAGGGATCGACGGTCCAGCCCTGGCCGGCCGGCACCACGTCGATATGGCCGTTGAAATGGACGCAGGGTCCCGGACGCGGCGCCTCGATGCGGGCGACGACGTTGGTGCGCGGATAGCGGTCGCTGTCGCCGGCCGCCCCCTCCGCCCGCACATACTCGACATCGAATCCACGCGCCGCCAGCCGCCGGCCGATCAGCTCGGCGCAGTCGGTATAGACGTCGCCCGGCGGGTTGACGGTGGGGATGCGGATCAGATCCTGCGTCAGCGCGACCAGATCGTCGCGCCGCGATTCGATACGGCGGAACAGCAGCTTGGTTGCGGCGTCGGTGTCGGAACGCATGGCCTCTCCCGCGGCAAGGACCGGTCCAGTGTCTCCGCAAGCGGATGGTCCGTCCACCCCGCCTTTCGGGAGCCATCATGGTGCAGCGCACTTTCCCGCCTCGGCCTGGACCGCTACAGTCGCGGCGCCCCTCAGCGGAGAAGCTTTCCATGACCGTCACGCACCCCATCGGGCTGAGCGCCCCGACCCTGGCCGACCCGGTGATCGCCGCGGCCGCGGCCCGCTTCGTCGCCGCCCGCCGCAGCGCGGCCGGCCTTGCCGACTTTCCCGGCCCGCTGCCGGCCGACCTCGCCACCGCCTACGCCATCCAGGCGACGGCGACCGCCTCCTGGCCCGACGAGGTCGCCGGCTGGAAGGTGGCGCGGGTGCCCCCGGCGCTGGAGGAGACGCTGGGCGCCATGCGCTACATCGGCCCGATCTTCGCCGGCACGGTGTCGGCCGCCGATGGCGGGCCGCTGAGCTTCCCGGTCATTCCCGGCGGCTTCGGCGCGGTGGAGGCGGAGTTCGCGGTGCGCATCGCCGCCGACGCCCCCGCCGACACGCTGGACTACAGCCCGACGGCCGCCGCCGCCTTCATCGCCGCCGTCCATGCGGTCATCGAGGTGGCGGGCGGGCCGCTGGCTCCGGTCAGCACGCTCGGCCCCACCGCCTCGACCTCCGTCTTCGGCAACAACACCGGCCTGATCGTCGGCGAGGAGATCGTCGGCGGCGTGGAAGGCGCCGACGCCCTGCGCGCCGAGGTGCTGATCGACGGACAGAGCGTCGGCGTCGGCAGCGCCGCCAAGCTGCCGGGTGGCATCGCCGCCGCGGTCGCGGTGGCGCTGGGCATGGCGGCGCGTCTCGGCCGGCCGCTGAAGGCCGGGCAGTGGGTGTCCACCGGCGCCCTGACCGGCGTCCACTCCATCGCCATCGGCCAGCAGGCGCGGGTAACCTTCACCGGGCTGGCGCCGATGTCCGGCACCGCCGTTGCGGCAAAGGCGTTGGATGAGGCGTCCGCCTGACGCAATCCAGGGTATGGCGGCGGTCATGGCCGACCGCCGCCTTGGTGGCAGCCAAACGGCGGCGGGGATGCTTGAATAGCGGTCCCTCTCCCGCCGCCGGAACCGCCGCCTTGTCCCAGTCCAGCCTGTCCTCCGAAGCCGCCCCGACGCGATTCCTGCCGCCGGTCCAGATGCTGGTCGGGCTGGGCCTTGCAGTCGCCGGGGTGATCGCCTTCTCGCTGCGGCCGGTCATCATCAAGCTGGCCTACCGCTACAACGTCGATCCGGTCACGTTGATCATGCTCCGCATGGTCTTTGCGCTGCCCTTCTTCCTGGCCATGGCTCTGTGGTCGAGTGGCCGGAAGGGAGAGCGGGCGCCGATCGCCGGCCGCGACTTCGCCCTGACCGTGGCGCTGGGGATTACCGGCTATTACGCCGCCAGCTTCTGCGATTTCCTGGGCTTGCGCTATGTCTCGGCCGGGATGGGACGGCTGCTGCTGTTCCTCTATCCGACCATCGTCGTGGTGCTGTCCGCCCTGTTCCTCGGCAAGCGGATCGGCCTGCGCGAGGTGGTGGCTCTGGTGGTCTCCTACGCCGGCGTCGCCCTGGTGGTGTGGTCGGAGGTCGGGACCGGCCATCCCGACTTCATGACCGGGGCGGGATTGGTCTTCATGGGCGCCTTCCTCTATTCGATCTATCTGGTCGGCAGCAGCCGGGTGGTGCAGCGGATCGGCTCCATGCGCTTCACCGCCTATGCGATGACGGCAGCCTGCCTGTGCTGCATCCTGCAGTTCCTGGTGCTGCGCCCCCTGTCGGCGCTCGACCTGCCGCTGCCGGTCTTCGGCCTGTCGGTGGTGATGTCGGTGGTCTGCACCGTGCTGCCGGTTCTGATGACGGCGGAGGCCCTGCGGCGGGTCGGCCCCAATCTGGTGGCGCTGAGCGGCGCCATCGGCCCGGTCGCCGCCGCCGTCTTCGGTTATCTGGCGCTGGCCGAGCCGATCGGCAGGCTGCAACTGGCCGGCGCCGCCCTGACCGTCGCCGGCGTCATGATCATCAGCTTGTGGAGAACCGCCTGAGCCCGCATTTTTTCGTGGAATAACCGCCGCCCCGCCGTCGTCCCATTCCAAAACCATCGGGAAAGAGACAAGCGATGACGAACCATGCCACCACCTATGAGACCAGTGCCGCCACCGGCGGACAGGATGCGCTGCTGCTGGCGGCCCGCGTGCTGCTGGGCGCCATCTTCGTGCAGAGCGGCTTCGGCAAGCTGATGGCGCTCGGCGGCTTCATCGCCGGGATGGAAAGCCAGGGCGTGCCGATGGCCACCATCGTCGCCCCCATCGGCGCGCTGGTCGAGGCGTTCGGCGGGCTTGCCATCGTGCTGGGCGCCTGGACCCGGCTGGCGGCGCTGGCGGTCGCGGTCTTCACCGTCGCCGCGACCCTGATCGCCCACCGCTATTGGGACGTGGCGCCCGACGCCATGAAGATGCAGCAGATCCAGTTCATGAAGAACCTCGCCATCATCGGCGGCTTCCTGTCGCTGGTGGCATCGGGAGCCGGGCGCTTCAGCGTCGATGGCTGGCGCGCCCGGCGCTGATTTCAAGCCTGGACCTCACTCGTCATAGGCCATCAGCGAGAGGCTGGGCACGTCGATGCGGTCGCGGCCGTTCAGGAAGGTCAGCTCCACCAGGAAGGCGGCGGCACGGACGTCGGCGCCAACCTGACGCAGCAGGTTGATCGCGGCCACCATAGTGCCGCCGGTCGCCAGCAGATCGTCCAGCACCACAACGCGCTGGCCGGGCTTCACTGCGTCGGCCTGCACCTCGATGGTGTCGGTGCCGTATTCCAGGTCATAGGAATGGGCGATCTTGTCGCCGGGCAGCTTGCCGTGCTTGCGCACCATGATGAATCCGATGCCCAGCGCCAGCGCCAGCGGGGCGGCGACCAGGAAGCCGCGCGATTCGATCCCGACCAGCAGGTCCGGCTTGTGCGGGCGAATCGCTTCGGCCAATTCGTCGATGGCGGCCTTCCAGGCGGCGCCGTTCGCCAGCAGCGGCGAGACGTCGTAGAACAGGATGCCGGCCTTCGGGAAATCCGGGACGCCGCGGATATGGTCTTTGAAGTTCATCGGAAGTCTTGTCCGTAAAGAATCGTATGCCGGCATGAACGGTCCGGTCCGTCGCCCGGCACTCTAGCGGCTGCCCAACCCATCGCAAAGCCGGGAATGGACGCTTTGGCGGTGCCGCGATTTTACCGCATGGGGTTGACCATCCGGCGATGCTCCGCCACGTTCCAGGCGCACCGGCCAGTGGTACCGGTGCCAGACGTACTGGTGGATGTGCGGATGCGTGCGGCGGAGCCTGTGGCTGGGACTTTAGCGAAGCAAGGAACGGCGGACGAGGCCCGGATCGATGCCGGTCCGGAGGACGGCGGGTGGCGGATCGGCGCCGCCGGGCGCTGGACCCTGCATGCCGCCACCGCCGCGTCCGATGCGCTCGACCGTGCTCCAAAACCGCAGGACGATGCCGCCGTTCGGATCGACCTCGGGCGGGTCGACGCGCTTGACACCGTCGGCGCCTATCTGCTGAGCCGGCTGGCCGACCGGTTGAGTGCCGCCGGGCATGTGGTGTCGGTCATCGGCTTACGGCCGGAGCATTCCGCCCTGTTCAACGCCGTGCGCGATGCCGGCAAGGCGCCGCCGCATCCGATCGAGCGCGAGCATCACCCGATCCTCGACATGATCATCCGCACCGGCGAGACGACGGTGAGCGCCGCAAAGGAAATCCTGGATCTCGTCGGTTTCCTCGGTCTCGTCACCGTCACCTTCGCCCGGCTGATCCTGCGCCCGTCGCGCCTGCGCCTGACCTCCGTCCTGTTCCACATCGAGCAGACCGGGCTGAACGCCTTGCCGATCCTTGGGCTGCTGTCCTTCCTGATCGGCGTGGTGTTGGCCTTCCAGGGAGCGGACCAGCTGAAGCGCTTCGGCGCGGAGCTGTATGTCGTCAACCTGCTGGGCATCTCCGTCCTGCGCGAGATCGGCATCCTGATGACGGCGATCATCGTCGCCGGCCGCTCCGGCTCCGCCTTCACCGCCCAGATCGGCACCATGAAGGTGAACCAGGAGGTCGACGCCATCGGCACCATGGGCCTCGACCCGGTGGAACTGCTGGTGGTGCCGCGGGCGCTGGCGCTGATGATCACCCTGCCGCTGCTGGCCTTCTACGCCGACGTGATGGGGCTGTTCGGCGGGGCGGTGATGGCCTATGCCACGCTGGACATCACCTTCGGGCAGTTCATCCGCCAGCTTCACAGCGCCGTCGGCATCAACACGGTGATCGCCGGCCTGATCAAGGCGCCGGTCTTCGCCCTGGTGATCGCCATGGTCGGCTGCTACGAGGGGCTGAAAGTCTCCGGCAGCGCCGAGAGCGTCGGCATCATGACCACCAAGGCGGTGGTGGAAGGCATCTTCCTGGTGATCGTCATCGACGCGGTGTTCTCCGTCCTCTTCTCCATGCTGGGGGTGTGATGGCCGGCGCTCCCGTCATCCGCGTGCGTGGGCTGGTCACGCGCTTCGGCCCGCAGACCGTCCATGACGGCCTCGACCTCGACGTCGAGCGCGGGGAGGTGCTGGGCGTCGTCGGCGGCTCCGGCACCGGCAAGTCGGTGCTGCTGAAGGAAATCCTCGGCCTGATCGACCCGGCCGCCGGGCGGATCGAGTTGCTGGGCCACGATACCGCCGAACTCGACCGGGCGGAGCGCACGGCGCTCCAGGCCCGCACCGGCGTGCTGTTCCAGAACGGTGCCCTGTTCAGCTCCATGACGGTGGCGGAGAATGTGATGCTGCCGCTGAAGGAACACACCGACTTGGCCCCGTCGCTGATCGCCGAGGTGGCGCGGGTGAAGATCGCGATGGCCGGCCTGCCGCCCGATGCCGGGACCAAGCACCCGGCGCAGCTGTCGGGCGGCATGATCAAGCGCGCCGGTCTGGCCCGCGCGCTGGCGCTCGATCCCGATATCCTGTTTTTGGACGAACCAACCGCCGGCCTCGACCCCATCGGTGCCGCCGCCTTCGACACGCTGATCCAGGGCTTGCAACGCAGCCTGGGGCTGACCGTCTTCATGGTCACCCACGATCTGGACAGCCTGACCTCGATTTGCGACCGCATCGCCGTGCTGGTCGACAAGAAGATCAGGGTGGGAACGCTGGCCCAGCATCTGGCCGATCCGCACCCGTGGATCCACGATTACTTTCACGGACCGCGAGGCCGCGCGGCCCTCGACGCGAAAGAGCGCAATGACGCTCGGCGACATGAAGAAGACGCCCGGCGTCTTGCGAAAGGGTAGGGGCACGTCATGGAAACCCGCGCCAGCTATATCCTGGTCGGCAGCTTCGTGCTGGCGCTGGTCGCCGGCCTGCTGGTCTTCACCGCCTGGATCGCCAAGGTCCAGCTGGACGAGACGCGCGAGACCTACCGCATCTATTTCACCGGTTCCGTCACCGGTCTGCAGCAGGGAAGCCCGGTGCGCTACCGTGGCGTGCCGGTGGGCACCGTGTCGGACATCCGGCTCGACCCGGACAACGTGACGCGGGTGCGGGTGACGATCGAGGTGCAGAACGGCACGCCGATCATGTCCGATTCCATCGCCTCGCTGGAGGTGCAGGGCATCACCGGCGGCGCCTATGTCCAGATCTCCGGCGGGACGGTGGGGGGCAAGCGGCTGACCGCCACCGATGCCGACGGGGTGCTGACCATCCCGTCGCGGCCCAGTTCGCTGACCGCGGTGGTGGACAGCGCGCCGCAGCTGGTCAACCGCTCGCTGGAGGTCATCACCAAGCTTGGCGAGATGCTGAACGGCGAGAACCAGAAGGCGATCGGCGACATCCTGGCCAATGCCCGCACCATCAGCGCCGAGCTTGCCCGTGCCAGCGCCGGCCTGGACGAAACCATGGCCCAGGCGCGACGGACGCTGAACGGGTTCGAGGCCGTCGGGCCGCAGCTGGACCGCACGCTGGCCCAGACGCACGACACGCTGGCGACGGTGGACGGCACCGCCAAGCAGCTGGGTGGCGAGGCGCGCGAGCTGCTGCGGTCGCTGAAGCGCACCTCGGACACGCTGAACGGCCTCGTCGCCGAAAATCGCGAGCCGGTGCGCGACTTTACCGCCACGGGACTGTATGAACTGACGTTGCTGATCACCCAGCTGCGCGATCTCTCGGGCCAGCTGTCGCGGGTGGTCACGCGGATCGAGAACGACCCGTCGAACTTCCTCTTCGGCGGGACGCGGCAGGGCGTGGAGGTGCGTGGGAAATGAGGCTTGCGAGGATGGAGCGTAGCGGAACTGCAGGGGCTGTCGTGTGCAGGATTCTGGGGGCCGCCCTGCTGCTGGGGCTGACCGCCTGTTCGACGCTGAACCCGACGGCGCCGCATCTCTACACCCTGACCCCGCGGGCCACCGTCGCCCCCGGCCCCAAGGCCGACTGGCAATTGCTGGTGGAGACGCCGTCGGCTGCGGCGGGAATCGACACGCCGCGCATTGCGCTGGCCCGCACGCCCACCTCGCTCGACTATTTCGCCGACGTGTCCTGGGCCGACCGGGCGCCGAACATGGTGCAGGGGCTGATCGTCCAGACCTTCGAGGACAGCGGGCGCATCGTTTCGGTCGGGCGCGACACGGTGGGCTTGCGCTCCGACTATGTGCTGAAGTCGGAATTGCGCGACTTCCAGGCCGAATACGCCACGCCGGGTGCCGCCATACCCGACCGGGTGCATGTGCGGCTGTCGGCCAAGCTGGTCGCCATGCCGCGCCGGACCATCGAGGCCGGCGAGACCTTCGAGGCGTCGGCACCGGTGCGCGGCCGTTCCTTCACCGACGTGATCGCCGCCTTCGACGAGGCGCTGGGCCGGGTTACCGGGGAACTGGTGAGCTGGTCGCTGTCGCGGCGTTTCCACCCTTCCGGCAGCTGAATGGCCGGCACTTGAACGGCCAAGCGTAGGCCTGGCCGCAACCGCAGGTGCGAAAACCGAAAAGACCTTGCCACGCCCGCATAGCCGCGTACGTAATAGGGGTGTTCGCGCAGCGCAGGATCGGGCGATGACGGATTTGTCGGACGTGTCCCGGGAAGAGTTGGAGGCGATGGCCGAGGCTGGACGCGAGGTGCGCCTGTGCCAGCGCGTTCTGGCCAAGACCGGCGACACGGTGGTGGGCGAGCTTCTGCGCGGTCACGGCACGCTGTACGAGTGGAAGCACTATCCGCCGGGCGACGTCTATGACGCCGAATTCCATGCCCAGTATTACTATCACTGCCATCCCGAAGGCGAACGGCCGCAGGGAGAGCATGGGCATTTCCACACCTTCCTGCGTCCGCACGGCATGCCGCCGGGTCTGCGACCGGCACCGCTGGCCGATTTCGTACCGCCGGACAACGACAACGACGCACTGTCCCACCTGATCGGCATTGCCATGGACGTGGCCGGCCAGCCGGTGCGGCTGTTCACCACCAACCGCTGGGTGACCGGGGAGACCTGGTACAAGGCCGACGACGTGATTGCCATGCTCGACGCCTTCGAGATCGACCATGCCCGGCCGTCCTGGCCTGCCAACCGCTGGATCACCGCGATGATGCGGCTGTTCCGCCCGACCATCGTCGGATTGCTGCGCGACCGTGACACCGCCATCCAGCGCTGGGCGGACAGCCATCCCGATGCCTATGTCTACGAGGACCGCGGGCTGGAGGTCGCGTCGCAGCGCCACATCTCGGTGGAGCAGCAGATCGCCGAGGTGGCGCTGCATCTGCGCGGGGCGCGGCGCCACCGGTCCATCCTGCCGGAGCCACCCAGCTTCGTCGAAATGCCGTGAGCGGCTCCTCCTTCTGTGGGCTTATGGCCAAAGGCCATGGGCTTATGACCGCAGGGCGTTAAGGAAGGTTCAACCGTTTCGGAAGATCCTTGACGGTGTGGACAAGTCTCCGCCCACATTCGCGCGGGTTTTGCGTTCCGCGACCCATATGGAGACGGACCAGGGCAGGAAGGGTCCGGCACCCATGAGTGACGGTTTGAAGTCGGGTCATCTGACCCAACAGGACGTGGCGCGGCTTCTGGCCGACCCGTCGCCGAACAGCCGGACCGATCTGGCCGCCAAGCTGGCTCAGCAGTTCGACAGCCCGGAGCTGTCGCAGTCGGAGCGCATGCTGGCGGAGGACATCATCCGCGTGATGGTCACGGACACGGTCCTTCGCGTCCGCCAGACTCTGGCCGAGAATCTGAAATCCAGCCCGTCTCTGCCGCGCGACGTCGCCCTGACCCTGGCCCGCGACGTGGAGGCGGTGGCGATCCCGGTGCTGAGCGTCTCCACCGTGCTGACGCCGGCCGATCTGGTAGAGATTGTGCGGACGGGTGCAGAGGCAAAGAGTACCGCCATCGCCCAGCGCCCGACCGTGCCGGCCGTGGTGGCCGACGCGCTGATCGAAAGCGGGTCCGAACACGCGGTCGCGGCGCTGGTCGCCAACGAGGGGGCGGAACTCGGCGAGCAGAGCCTGGGCCGCGTCATCGATCGCTTCGGCGCCAGCGAGGCGGTGCAGGATCCGCTTGTGCACCGTTCCAAGCTGCCGATCACCATCGCCGAGCGTCTGGTCGCCGTCGTGTCGGAACGGCTGCGCCAGCATCTGGTCTCGTATCATGAACTGCCGTCGAAGGTCGCGTCGGAGCTGATCCTGCAAAGCCGTGAACGGGCGACCGTTGCCCTGTTCACCGGGGAAAGCGACGAAGGGGCGCTGGACCGGCTGGTGACCCAGCTTGCCCGCACCGGCCGTCTGACGCCGTCGCTGCTGGTCCGCTCGCTGTGCACCGGCGACATCGCCTTTTTCGAAATGGCAATGTCGCGCATGGCGAACGTGCCGCTGACCAACGCCCGGCTGCTGATCCACGATGCCGGGCGGCTGGGGCTGAAGTCTCTGTACGACAAGGCAAAACTGCCGCCGGCCCTGCTGCCGGCCTGCCGCATCGCCATCGACGTGCTGAAGGAGACCCCCTATGACGGCGAACCTGGCGACCGCGAGCGCCACCGCCGCCGCGTCATCGAGCGCATCCTGACCCAGTACGAAGATCTGGCGCCGGAGGATCTGGAGTTCCTGCTGGCGAAGCTGGGCGACATGATGCAGCCGGAAAACGCCGCGGCGTGACCGATCCGATCTTCTTCGCCGACCCGGCTCCATCGCCGGGAGGCGGCCCGGCCGACATTGTCCGCCGGCTGGAGCGCCGCATCGTCGAGTTGGAAGCCGCACTGCGCCAGAGCGAGGCGCGGGCGGGGGAGGCGCGCTTCCGCTCCCTGCTGCGCACGGCGGCCAGCATCATCCTGGTGCTGGGGGACGACGGCCGCGTGCTGGAGGCCAACCGCGATGCTGAACGCGCCTTCGGGCTGGAGGCCGGCACGGCGATCGGCCGTCCCTGGACCGAGGTGATGGGCGAGCAGCCGACCGGTGCCTTTGCCGCCCAGCTCAAGGTCGCCGCCGGGGGAATGGAGGTCCGCAATTTCGAGCAGGCCCTGCGCGAGCAGGACTGCATGAGCGAACGTGTGCTTCTGTGGAACCTGAACAGGCTGCCGGAGGCCGACGGTGCGCCGGCGGGCATCCTCTGCGTCGGCCAGGACATCACCCGGCGCAAGCGGGCGGAACTGGCTCTGCGTCAGGCCCGCGACGAGCTGGAGATGCGGGTGGCCGAGCGTACCCGCGCTTTGATGCAGGAGGTCCAGGAACGCCGCCGCGCCGAACAGGCGCTGATCCAGGCCAAGGAGCAGGCCGAACTCGCCAACCGCGCCAAGAGCGAGTTCCTCGCCAATATGAGTCACGAGCTGCGCACGCCGCTGAACGCCATCATCGGCTTTTCCTCGATGATGGAGAGCGAGATCGTCGGGCCGCTCGGCCACCCCAAATATCTCGACTATGCCAAGGTGATCGGCAAGTCGAGCCAACATCTGCTGGCGGTCATCAGCGACATCCTGGACGTCGCCAAGATCGAAGCCGGCAAGCTGGAAATGCATCCGCAGCCGATCGACGTGCGCGATGCCGTTGAAAGCTCGCTTCTGCTGATCGCCGAAAGGGCGGAGGAAGGTGGGCTGACGCTGATCCAGGACATCGCCCCCGAAACGCCCCGCCTGCTGGGCGACCCGGTACGGGTGAAGCAGATCCTGTTGAACCTGCTGACCAACGCGGTGAAGTTCACCCCCAGCGGCGGCAGCGTCACCCTGCGGGTCCACCCGGAAGCCGGCCGCATCCTGATCGAGGTGGCCGACAGTGGGATCGGCATGAATGCGGAAGGCATAGCCATCGCCCTGCAACCCTTCGGTCAGGTCGACAGCCAGCTGTCCCGCCGCTCCGGCGGTACGGGGCTGGGCCTGCCGCTCGTGCGATCCTTCGTCGATCTGCTGAACGGCACGCTGGACATCCGCAGCCGCGAGGGGGAAGGCACGACGGTCAGCGTGCGGCTTCCGGTGGCGCCGCCCTACGACGGGGAATAATCAGGGAATGGCATGTTCATGAGGCAGGGACCGGTTGCGCGGGACGGCGACCGGCAAGGTGAACCGTTGTCGGTCGCGATGGTATTCGGGATCTCCGGGATCGATCCGCAGGAATGGGATGCCTGCGCCGCCGGCAAAGGGCCGTTCCTGCGTCACGCCTATCTGAGCGCGGCTGAAGACAGCGGACTGGCCGGGCCGGACAATGGTTGGCGCCCCGCTCATATGATCGTACGGGATGGTTGGGGCCGGACGGTTGGCGCGGCGCCTCTCTATCTACGCGACCGGTCCACGGACGAGTTCTGGCCGGATCAGGCCTGGGTCGACGGTTTCCAGTCTTCGGGTGGACGCTATTTTCCGAAGCTGGTCATGGAGGTCCCCTACACACCGGCGACCGGCCCACGGATATTGCTTCGGGAGGGAGCGCCGTCCGGCGTAGCAGATGCACTGACAGGGGCAATGCATTCGCTGGCCCACAATCATGGCCTGTCGTCCATCCATGTTGGCTTTCCGGACGAGGAGGACCGTGCCCGTTTCGAGAAGATGGGATGGTTGACCCGCCATGCCATCGATTACGAGTGGCGGAACGAGGGGTATCGTGATTTTACCGACTTCACCGACAGTCTGACGAGCCACCGGCGCGGCACGCTGCTGTGGGAACGCCGCAAGGTCCGGGAAAGCGGAGTGCGCATCTACGACGTGCCGGGCAGTCGGGTGAATGAAGCCGACGTCGCGGTTTTCCTGGAATTGCTGGCCGACCTCCATCGCCGCCGGGGGAGGCGTCAGGCGCTGACGGCGGATTTCGTCCTGCGGCTCTGTGCTGATTTCGGTGATGCCGTGACGCTGACTTTCGCCGAAACCGGCGGAGTTGCGGTCGGCGCCTTGTTGACCATGGAAGGAGATGGCTGCCTCTATGTCCGTAACTGGGGGGCGAGGGAGGACGCGAGGCTGGTCCATTTCGAGATCTGCTATTACCGCACCGTCGAACGGGCGATTGCCCGGGGTTTGAACCGGGTGGACGGTGGGCGCGGCGGCCCGCACAAGTTGGCGCGAGGTTTCCTGCCGAAACTTTCCCATGCCTGCCACTGGTTCCTGCACACCAACATGCGCCGTGCGGTGGCGGAAGGGCTGGAACTGGACAACGCCAAGGTTCTCGCCGCCTTCGCGCAGGAGCGGGCCCGCTCCCCCTTCCGGCAGCAGGCCGGCGGATAGCCGCTTGCGCGGGGCGGCGCGCCGGGCCACTTTGCCTCTTTGAATAGACGACAGGCGGAGTGGGACATGTCGGTCAGCCGGGCAGTGGGGCGGGACGATCTGAAGACGCGCATCGGGCAGGCGCTGGGTGAGGCGAAGGCCGATCTGGTCATCAAGAACACGCGCTTCCTCAACGTCGTCACCGGCGAGATCGCGGAGGGCGACATCGCCGTCTGCGGCGAGATCATCGTCGGCACCTACGAGTCCTATGACGGGGTGGAGGAGATCGACGGGCGCGGGCTGACCGTGGTTCCCGGTTTCATCGACACCCATGTCCATTGCGAATCCACCTGCGTCACCCCGCAGGAGTTCGACCGCTGCGTCCTGCCCCGCGGCACCACCACCGCCATCTGCGACCCGCACGAGATCTGCAATGTGCTGGGCGAGCGGGGCCTCAACTATTTCCTCGACAGTGCCGGGGGCACGGCGCTCGACCTGTTCGTGCAGCTGTCCTCCTGCGTGCCGGCGACGGAGCTGGAGACGTCGGGCGCTCGGCTGGAGGCGCCGGACCTGATCCGTCACATGGACCATCCCCGCGTGCTGGGGCTGGCGGAGTTCATGAACTTCCCCGGCGTCTTCCACAAGGTGGACGGCGTGCTGGACAAGCTGGCCGCCTTCGACGGCCGTCACATCGACGGCCATGCCCCGCTGGTGTCGGGGAAGGAACTGAACGCCTATCTCTCCTGCGGCATCCGCAACTGCCACGAAACGACCAGTGCGGCGGAAGCGATGGAGAAGCTGCGCAAGGGCATGCAGGTGCTGATCCGTGACGGGTCGGTGTCGAAGGACGTCCATGCCCTGGCCGAAGTCATCAAGCCGGAGACTTCGCCCTTCCTCGGCTTCTGCACCGACGACCGCAACCCGCTGGACATCGCGGAGGAGGGGCACATGGATCACCTGATCCGCAGCGCCATCCGCCTCGGCGCTCCGGTCGCCCATGTCTATCGCGCCGCCACATGGTCGGCCGCCCGCGGCTTCCGCCTTTACGACCGCGGGCTGGTGGCGCCGGGGCATCGCGCCGATCTGGTGCTGCTCGACGATCTGGAAGACTGCGCGGTCAACCGCGTCATCCGCAACGGCCGGGTCGTCGGGCCGCACAGCTTCGACGGTCGCCCGGCAGTGACGCCGGTGGGTCTGGATTCGGTGAAGCTGGAACCGGTTGCCGAGGAGGATTTCGCCGTGCCGGCCGGCGGGTCGGTCCAGTCGGTGATCGGGCTCGAACCGGGTAAAATCCTGACCGAACACCGGCGGATCGAGGTGCCGGTGGTGGGCGGCCGGATGGTGGCCGATCCGTCGCGCGACCTGCTGAAAATCTGCGTCTTCGCCCGCCACGGCAGCAACCGCAACATCGGCCGCGGCTTCGTCCAGGGCTTTGGCTTCGCGGAAGGGGCGCTGGCCTCGTCGGTTGGTCATGACAGCCACAACATCTGCGTGGTGGGTGCCAGCGATGCCGACATGCGCGTCGCGGTGAACCGGCTGATCGAACTGCAGGGCGGTTTCGTCGCCGTGCGCAACGGGCAGGTGGTCGGTGAACTGGCGCTGCCGCTGGCCGGGCTGATGAGCCTGGAGCCGTTCGAGACGGTGGAGGTGAAGCTGCGGTCTTTGCGCGCCGCCGTCCGCGCCATGGGCTGTCCGCTGGCCGAGCCCTTCCTGCAACTGGCCTTCCTGCCGCTGCCGGTCATCCCGCACCTGAAGATCACCGACCGCGGCATGGTCGATGTCGACCGTTTCGAGCTGATTGCCGCCTGATTGGGCGGTCTGCCCGTGGAAGCGGCATCGGCACTGGAAATGGGCGGCTGGAATTTGTCCTCGGGTTGACCGGCACCAACCACGAAACGACTGCGAAATCCGGGAAAGCCCGCTCCCCGCAGGGGGCGAGGGCTTTTCATGGCTGGATTCACGGCCTTAAAATTTAGGCCAATTGCCGTCCCTCCTCTGGCATGGGCTTTGCCACGACGACACATTATCTGTTGTTCGTCATCGAGCGAGCCCGATCAGCCATGACCCATCTGGCCCCGGTGATCCACCACTCCCATAGCCTGCTGCCGGTCCGGCCGCCGGAAACCGTGTCGATGCGGACGCGGGACGGTGTGCGGCTGGATGCGGACCTCTACCGGCCCGATGCCGCCGGCACATGGCCGGTGCTTCTCTTGCGTGTCCCCTGCGGCCGGCGCACCGCCCTTACCAGCCACTATGCGCATCCGCGCTGGTACGCGGCGCGCGGCTACGTCGTGGTGGTGCAGGATATGCGCGGCTGCGGCACATCCGACGGCCGCTTCCGACCGTTCGAGGCGGAGCGGGAGGACGGTGCCGATGCCGTCGCCTGGGCGGCCTCCCTGCCGGGATCGTCTGGGTCGGTGGCGATGTATGGCTGCGGTTATGCTGGAATGGCGCAATGGCTGACGCTGGCCGAAGCGCCCTCGGCCCTGCGCGCGGTGGCGCCGGCCTTCGCCGGCTGGGATGTCTTCTCCGACTGGGCATATGAGGGCGGGGCCTTCCGGCTGGCCGACGCGATGGGCTGGGCCTTGCGCACCGCGGCCGACGCCGCGCGGCGGGTGGAGGACGGAACCGGCCACCGGCTGCTGTCGGACGCGGCGCGCAGCCTGCCCATCGACGACGAGATCCCGTCGCGGCCGCAGGCCCTGCGCGACTACGCCCGCTACACCCATTACGACGACTGGCTGACCAATCCGGTGCCCGGTCCATCCTGGGCCGCGCTGTCGCCCAAGGCTATGCAGGACGCCATGCCGGCCGACGTGCCGGTCCTGCAGATCGGCGGCTGGTACGATCCGCGGTTGGCCGGCATGCTGGACGCCCATGAGCGTTTCGCCGCATTCCAGAGAGCGCCGGTGCGGCTGGTCGTCGGCCCCTGGGACGCCGATGGACCCGCCGCCGCGCCGGGGCAGGCGCCGACTCTCGACACACTGCAACTGACATGGTTTGACCGGGTGCTGAAGGGCGAGGGAAGTGACCGTGGCGGTTCTGTCCGCCTGCATGATGTGGAGACCGGACGCTGGCACGACCTGTCCAACCTGCCGGCGGCCGAAGCCGTCCTGCATCTGACCAGCGACGGCCTTGCCAACCGTCAGGGTGGGCGGCTGGAGTTGGAAATGCCCGATCTTGAGGCGCTCGACGTGGTGGTGCACGACCCGCGCACGCCGGTGCCGACAGTCGGCGGCCATGCGGTGCCGGATGCCGCCGGGCGTCTCGACCGCGCCGTCATCGACCGCCGCCCGGACGTCGCGACCTACACCAGCCTGCCGCTGGACGAGCCGCTGATGCTGGCGGGGCGGGTGGCGCTGGATGTGTGGGTGGAGGCAGACGCGCCATCCTTCGACGTCAGCGCCGTGCTGTCGGTCTTGCGGCCAGACGGTCAGGTGCTGCCGTTGACTCAGGGCCATGCGC
Organism: uncultured Azospirillum sp.; assembly: GCA_965650625.1. Taxonomy (GTDB): domain Bacteria; phylum Pseudomonadota; class Alphaproteobacteria; order Azospirillales; family Azospirillaceae; genus Azospirillum. The sequence goes on from CBFGPE010000114.1 coordinate 21,079, forward strand.
GGGTTGAGCCGGGCGATCCAACCCGCCCGCTGACCATCGCCATGCGGGCGGCCTGCGCCACACTGGCACCAGGATCGGCGCTGCGGCTCAGTCTCGCCGGGTCCTGTTTCCCGGCCTATCCAGTCAATCCAGGCACCGGGGCGGAGCCGGGCGAGACCCGCCGCGTCGATGCGCTGCCGATCACCCTGCTGATCCACAGCGGTCCCGACCGGCCGTCGCGCCTGCGCCTGCCGGCCGGATCGGCCGTTTAGGGAGCCTCGTCCCCGTCCGCCTCGTCTTCGCCTTTGCCCGCCGCTTCCAGGCAGAAGTCCAGGCTCTGGGACAGGAATCGCATCATCAGGTCGCGGAAGGGTGTCTTGTCGCCGACCGACCAGGCCCGCTCGACGAGGTCCAGATACAGGCCGCGGTCATCGGCCTGGACCACCACCGGCGGGTAGCCGGCGCGGTTGAGGATCAGATTGCACAGCAGCAGCGCCGTCGCCCGGTTGCCGGCATGGAAGGGGCGGATGGCGCTCAGCCGGTGATGCGCCTCGAAGGCGGTGTCGGGCCCGGCATCGGACTTGCGCATCCAGGTCGACAGCGCCGACATCGACACGCGCAGCTTTGCCGGGTCGGGCGCCGTTTCGGCCGGATCGTCCTTCGGCGGACCGTCACGGTACTTCCCGGCTTCGTCCTCGATCCCGCGATAGAGCACGGCATGGAAGGCGGTGACCGTGCGTTCGGTGACGGCGCCCGATGGATCGAAGGACAGCCGGGCCATCAGTTCCAGCGCCGCGCGGTGGTTCAGGACGAAGCGCTGTTCCTCCACCCCACGGTGGCGCAGGATGCTGCCGCGCTCCAGGATCGTTTTCACGTCTGCGCGCTTGAGCGGAATCTCCTCCAGCGCCGCGGCGGCGACGGTCAGATCCAGCTCGAACCGGTCGGCGATGCCGTGCACGACCTCCTGCGGCAGGGGACGCGCGGCGTCCAGCGCCCGTTTCTTCTCCGCGATCTCGTCGAGCAGGGCCATCGGTCACTCTGTCGCTTTAGCAGGGGAGGGCTTGGCGCGATGCGCGTCTTGCCGCGCCCCCTGCGGGGATTTGCCGCTTGGACGGGCACGGTTGCCGGTTTTAGGATCCCTGTCAAGATGTCCACAACCCAGCCATGGCCGGCCGCAACCGCCTCAGTCCGCGGAATGCGCCTGCGATCGCGGGTCGCGAGGGGGGAGATCGTTGCGATGAGCTACGTCGTTTGGGACAAATCCATGAGCGTCGGCGTGCCCGTGCTCGACGACGAGCACCGGCGCCTTCTCGACCTGTTCAACGGTTTGCTGGAAAGCGGCATCACCCCAGCCAACCGGGAGGAGTTGTCCAGTCTGCTCGCCAGCCTCCGCGACTACGTCGCCGTCCATTTCGCGCGGGAGGAGGCGATGATGGAACGCTGCGGCTATCCCGAGCTGGACGGCCACCTCGCCGCCCACCGCTATTTCGCCGACGAGGTGGAAAAGCTGGCCCGCGACTTCGACGGCGACAACCCCACCATGCTGCGCATGGACCTGATCCTGCTGCTGAAGGACTGGTTCGTGGAGCATATCCAGCAGACCGACAGCCTGTACAAGCCCTATGTGGCGGAGAAGGTGTAGGGTCGAGTTGCTGAGCCCTCTCCTAGCAGGCTGCGGAAAAAGTCGGGCAAAGGAGGTAGGGGGCCTTTATGTTGTGGCCGACCCACAAAGGCGAACACCGCATATTGTAGCTCTTGGCCTCCAACGAGACTTTTTCCGCACACTGCTAGGCCTCTCGGCGGATCTCCGATCCGCCTGACGCCGTCAGCACAAACGAAGTTTGTGCGAGAGGCGGGAGAGGGCTTCGCTCACTGCTTCGCTGCGGCCTTCTGCTCCGGCAGGCCCTTGTCCAGCTTGGTCTGGATGGCGGCCTTGTCGGTGTCGTCGTCGGCACTGCGCAGCGCGCGCATCCACTGGAAACGGGCCTCGTTGCGTCGGCCGGCGCGCCAATAGGCGTCGCCGAGATGGTCGTTGATGGTCGGATCGACCGGCTTCAACTCCACCGCGCGCTCCAGCTTGGCGACGGCCGCCTCATAGTCGCCCAGCCGGTAGAGCGCCCAGCCCAGGCTGTCGACGATGTAGCCGTCACGCGGGCGCAGTTCCACCGCCCGCTCCACCATCGCCCTGGCCTTGCCCAGATGCTCGCCGCGGTCGATCCAGCTGTAGCCGAGGAAGTTGAGCAGCGACGGCTCGTCCGGCCGCAGCTTCAGCGCCGCCTGCAGGTCGGCCTCCGCCTGCGGCCACTGCTTGGTCTTCTCGTAGCACATGGCGCGGGCGTACAGCAGCGGCCAATGCCGTTCCTGCGGCGTGCCGATCCGCTCCAGCGCGGTGGTGTAGGCGGGGATCGCTTCGGCATAGCGCTTGGCGTAGCGATAGATGTCGCCCAGTCGGGTGATCGCATCGGTGCGTTCCGGACGTTCGGCGGCAAGGTCCTTGAGGATCGCGATGGCCTCGTCGTTGCGATCCATGCGGGCGAGGCTGTCGGCCTCGCGCATGCGGGCGGTCCAGCCCAGCAGCGGATCCTTCTCCAGCCTCTTGTAGGCAGCCAGCGCCTCCTCGTGATGGTCGCGCGACGCGGTGATGTCGCCGATCAGCAGATGCGCCAGCCCCAGATCGTCGCGCAGGTGCAGCGCGATGCGGCCGAACAGCAGCGCCGGCTCGTCGGCATTCTCATGATGCAGCGCACTGCCCAGGTCGAACAGCGCCTCGGCAAGGCCGGAACGGGCATCGGGGACCGGGCGGGTGTCGGACGGCGCGTTCGCCATGGCGGCCAGCGCCGGCTCCACCAGCAGCCCGTCGGGGTTGCTGCCCTGGAAGGCCTCGTAGAGCTTGCGCGCCTCGTCCTTGCGGCCGGTGCGGTTCATGAAGCTGCCGACGATCTGCACCACGCGCAGCGGCGCGTCGGTCTCCGTCACCTTGGCGTAGCGGGCCGCCGCCTCGTCGTTGCGGCCGGCGAGGTCGAGGATCAGCCCGGCATGCAGGTTGTAGAGCGCCTCGAAGCCCTGGACGCCGGACAGCGGTTGCAACGCCGTCAGCGCCTCGTCCGTCTTGCCGCGGGCCGTGGCCAGCCAGGCGCGGGTCAGCGGTGTCAGGAAACGGCCGAGTCCGTCCGTCGGCAGGCGGGCGGCATAGCCATCGGCCTCGTCCAGCTTGCCCTTGGCCAGCGCGTCGGCGGCCAGCAGGGTCAGCGCCATTTGCGGCTCGCCCTTTTCGTCGAGCAGACGGCCGGCGTAGCCGACTGCCGTATCGATCCGCCCCTCGCCCAGCCGCAGCAGGAAGGTGCGGCGCAGCAGGGCGGGATCGTCGGGATCGGCGGCCAGAGCATGCGCGGTGAAGCGCGCCGCCGCAGTCCAATCATCCTGGTGCTGGGCGTAGCGGCCGGCCAGATAGCTGCCGGTGGCGGAACCATTGGCATCATCCGCGGCGGGACCCGCCGCCGGCCCGGCGGCAAGGGCGGGCGCCAAGGCGGTCCCGGCCATCAGGACGGCCAGGGAGATCGGCAGCAACCGGCGTCGGAAACTCGTCATGCTCTCGTCACCTCGTTTTCCGAGTCGGTATCCCATCATTTTCGGCAGGGCGCGGGCAAGAGACTTTCGCGTGCG
>CBFGPE010000115.1:0-24594 GCA_965650625.1 uncultured Azospirillum sp.
CGAAACGGTGGGCGCTTTCAACCGAAACGCCTGGGCGAATTCGCCGAAATACGCAATCAACGCCAACACAGCCAGCGGGAGTGACCAATTGCCGGCAAGATCATGAACCACCCCAAAGGCCTCGCTCAGCTTTCGGGAGGATCGTCAGTACAGCAGGTGTCGGACGCTCTCGGATATGAGTCCGCGACATCGTTCATTGTCATGTTCAAAAAGGCGCTTGGAACGACGCCAACGCGCTACTTCGACAACAGAACCGCTTGAGGAGATTGTAGAGGTGACCGGGAGGCTTGGATCGACCCAACCGAGCCTGAAACACTATGTCGATCCACATCATCGTCGGCTTGCAGCGTCTGTCCGCTGGCACAGTGGAGGCGACCGGTGCGGTACAGCATGCCGGCCACCCTCGACTGCGCCGCCTTGATCTTCCATGACCGAGACATGACGCCGACGATTCACCGCTCCCAGACCAGCCCGGCCGAATTCATCGGTATCTGCACACACGTTGTGTTACAGCTCTCATGACAACAAAGAAATGGGCGGGACGCCTAACTGGAAAGCTGCGGAACCCGGCGTCAGCGCGATGGACCTAACCTTCCAAAGTCGCGTAGGGTTAGGCATCTCCTAGGCACCGTTTGGTTTGGTAAAGTCCACCAGTTCCCTGTGCCGGACCAGGCCGAAAGAATGGCGGGACCCTTTTTACGTCAGCCAGCAGGTCGCCGATTTGTGAGTGGGATCAGTCGGCGGTGCAGCGTTGTCCAGCACCATCTTTGGCTGGTCGGCGTTGGGCTCGGTGCCCGGCAGGAAGGCTTCCCAGATGGCGCGGTTGTCGCCGAATTGCGCCACTTGGCCATTGGCCCGGTTGACGCGGACGAGGCGCGGGCCAGCCGCAGAATCCTGCCATTCAAGCTTTCACATATGGTTTACGCGCCACACAATTTGCTCAGCGGTTCACCACTTTCGGCGGCAGGGCGTAGACCAGCAGGGCACCGATGATGAGACAGCCGGAGAAGAACCACAGGGCGGCGCTGCTGCTGCCGGTCAGGTCGATGACGATGCCGATCAGCGAGTTGCTGACCAGCCCGGCGATGCTGGCGAGCGAGATCGCCATGGCGAAGCCGGTGGCTGCCGCCGCGCCCTTCAGGAAGGTGGCCGGCAGGCTGAAATAGGCGGGAAGCGGACCCAGCACGCCGACCGACGCGATGGTGAACAGCGCGACGGTGGCGACGAGGTTGTCAGCGAAGAAGGTGCTGGCCGCCATGGCGGCCGAGGCGGCCAGGAAGGGAACGATGATGTGCCAGCGCCGCTCGCGCATCCGGTCGGAGCTGGCGCCGATCAGCAGGATGCCGATCACGGCCAGGATGTTGGGGATCATCGTCAAGAGACCGATGTGGAACGGGTCGACCACGCCGGTCTTGCGGATGAAGGTCGGCAGCCAGAAGCCGATGGCGTAGGCGGTCAGCAGGATGGCGAAATCGATGCCGCCCAGCATCCAGACCTTCAGGTTCAGCAGCCCTTCCTTGAAGCTGTGGCCGGCATGCTTGGTCTCGCAATCGTCGCCATGCAGGTCGGCGGCAATCCGGGCCTTCTCATCGCCCGACAGCCACTTGGCATCGCGGAAGGAGTTGGGCAGCGCCACGAAGGTCAGGAAGCCGAGAAGCACGCTGGGGATCGATTCCAGCAGGAACAGCCATTGCCAGCCGCGCAGGCCCTGGACATGGTCGAAATGGCTCATGATCCAGCCCGACAGCGGGCCGCCGATCACGCTGGACAGCGGCAGACCGATGACGAACAGCGCCATGATGCGGCCGCGGCGGTAGGTCGGGAACCACAGCGTCAGGTAATAAAGCACGCCAGGCAGGAAACCCGCCTCGGCCGCGCCCAGCAGGAAACGGACGATGTAGAATTGCGTCGGGGTGGAGACCAGCATGGTGGCGGCCGACAACAGGCCCCAGGTGATCATGATGCGGGCGATCCACAGCCGCGCGCCGACCTTGGTCAGCACAAGGTTGCTCGGCACCTCGAACAGGATGTAGCCGACGAAGAACAGGCCGGCGCCCAGACCGTAGGCCGCCTCGCTGAACTGGAGATCGCCCATCATCTGCAGCTTGGCGAAGCCGATGTTGATGCGGTCGAGATAGGCCGCCAGATAGCAGAAGCAGAGGAAGGGAATGAGGCGCCAGGTGATCTTCTTATAAAGCTGGTCCGCATCGACGGACTGCGCCGCGCCCAAAGCTGCATTGGGTGCGGCATTCGCTGTTGTCGTCTGGGCATAGGACATGCTGTCTGTCTCCTTACGCTGATCGCGTTGTGAACCCGTCCTGTTTTTTCAGGCCGGCGCCGCCTGTCTCAGGTGCGGCGCCGGGTGTTGACCCCAGTTTTCTTTTTATTGGTCCTGATACCGGAGACCGTTTTTCAGGCGGTCTTTTTAACGAACTGCGCAAGCGCCTCCTGCTTGTTCACCACATCGCCGTATTTGCTGTCGATGTCGAACAGGTTGGCTTCATGCGGACCGTCGTGGCGGTCGCCGACGCACTCGCGCACCACGATGGTGCGGAATCCGTGCTGGACCGCATCGACGGCGCTGGCGCGGATGCAGCCGCTGGTCGAGCAGCCGGTCAGCACCACCGTATCGACGCCCATCGCATGCAGCGTCGGGGCGAGGCTGGTGCCGAAGAAGGCGCTGGCATACTGCTTGGAGATCACCACCTCGTCGGGTCGCGGCGTAACCTCCGGGCAGAAGGCGGCGAGCGGGTTGCCCTCCACCATGTCCTTCATCACCGGGGCCTTGCGCACCCACATGCCGCCATCGGCGAAATGGCCGGGATGATAGCGGATGTTGGTGTGGACGACCGGAATGCCGGTGCAGCGGGCGGTCTCCAGCAGCTCCACCGTCTCCGCCACCGCGCTCACCACGCCGGTGGCGTAGAGCGGCGCGCCTTCGGTGGTGTAGCCCTGCATGAAGTCGATCACCAGCAAGGCCGGCCGCTCGCCGAAGCCGATCCGGTTGCCCCAGACGCCCTTGTAATTGTCGGATGCGCTCTGCCCGTCGGTCATGTGGCCGCTCCTCAGTAGGCGCCGGACAGAAGGGCGCCGGCGCCGGGCACGACCGGCTCCAGCTTCAGCGCCTTCAGCATGGCGTAGGTCGTCGCGACGGCGGCGGTCAGCACCGGCTTGCCGGTCTCCGCCTCCACCCGCGGCACCACCGGCAGCGAGGGCATCTGCACGCAGGCGGACAGCACGACCACGTCCACGCCTTCCAGGTTCATGCCGCGCACAATGTCCGGCAGGATGTTGGGGTCGTGGCGGGCAACGTCGAGGTTGTCGGGGATCTCCAACGCGCGCCAGTCCTGCACCTCGAAGCCCTCGGCGCGGATGTAGTCCACCACCAGCTCGGTCAGCGGGCGCATATAGGGGGCGACAATGGCGATGCGCTTGGCGCCCATCACCTTCAACCCGTCGACCAGGGCGCCGGCGCTGGTGACCACCGGGGCCGGCGCGTCGTTCTCCAGCGTCTTGCGGGCAAGCCGCGCCTCGGAATCGCGGTGGTAGCCGAGGCCCATCGACATGATGGCGACGAGGCAGGCATAGCCCAGCACATCGACGCGGGCATCCGACAGCTCGACGGCGCAACGGTCGGATTCGGCATCCATCGCCGCCAACTCGTCCTTCTTGACCGTCTTCATCCGCATGCGAGCGGAATGGAAGGTGAAGCGATCCGGGCGGATCGCCTGACGCGCGGTCAGCATGGCCGGGATTTCCGTTTCCATGGTGACGTTGGAGCTGGGGACGATCTGGCCGATGCGGTACAGCGAAGACATGGGATTGGTTCCTGTGTGTCAGGCGAGCGGATGACCGAGGCTGTCGCCGAGGGCGGCGAAGAAGCCGTCGAGGTCATCCCAGGGGATCATGTGCCCGGCGTTGGGGACGCGGGCGATGCGGATGGCCGGCTGGAGGCGGGCGATCTCCTCCTCGTCCTCCGGCTGGATGACGCCGCCGCGGCCGGCGACGATCAGCAGGGCCGGGACCGGCAGCTTCGGCAGGTCGGCATGGATGTCGTCCTGGTGGAAGCCCTCATAGGTCCGGACGATGGCCGGCTCGTAGCAGGTGTGCAGCCATTCCGCGCGCAGCCGCAGCTGCTCCTCCGTCCAGGTCGGGCAGAAGGCGCGCATGGCGTCGGCGTCCATGCCCTTCAAAGACTGGCGGATCGAATCGACGTACCAGGGCAGCCCGCTGGGATAGGGCCGGCGGCCGGGGCCGGACACCGGCGGATCGATCAGCACCAGCTGGCGCAGGCCCCTTCCCCCGCCTTTGGCATCGCCGCGCACCGAGGCGCGGATGGCGAAGCGGGCGCCCATGGAATGGCCGACCAGGACGTAGTCGGTCAGGCCGAGCGCCGCGACCAAGGCGTTCACGTCGGCGGCGCAGGCATCGATGCCGTAATCCAGATGCGGCCCGCTTTCCGACAAACCGCGCCCGCGCACGTCCAGCACATAGGTGTCGAACTGCTGCCCGAACCGCTCGGCGACGAAGCCCCAGGTGACGGCCGGGCTGGTGATGCCGGGGATCAGCACGATGGCCGGGCGGCCGGCATGGCGCTCCCCGCCGTAGCGCAGGTAATGCTGGCGGATGCCGTTGGCCTGGACGTTGGCGCCGTAGAGGAAGGTCGAGGCGATCATGCCGCGATGCCTTCGCGCAGCGGCTGCTCATACACGTCGTAGCCGAAGACCCAGGCCGGATCCTCTTGGTTGCGCAGGAAGGTGTTGGCGTTGGACACCGCCTGCACCCGTGTCGCGCGGTCCTTGCGGTTGGCCTCGTACAGCGCGAAGGCGGTGCGGTAGTCGGTCAGGCCGGTTTCAGTCAGGCAGCGGGTCAGCATCGCCGCATCCTCGATCGCCATGCCGGCGCCCTGCGCCATATGCGGCTTCATCGGGTGGCAGGCATCGCCCAACAGGACCAGCCGGCCGCGGCTCCACAGCGGCAGCGGGTTGCGGTTGCGCAGCGGCCACTTGGTGACCTCCTCCGTGCACTCGATCAGCGCCTGGACGGTCGGATGATAGCCCTGGAACGCCTCGAACATCTCTTCGCGGCTGCTGTCGACGAAGGCCTCCTGGAAGTCCCAGGCCGGGTGCGGCACGCCAGTGACGTAATAGTATTCGTCGCGCTTTCCGGTGGTGAAATAGACCATCATGTGACGGTCTTCGGTCCACCACTTGATGCAATCCTCGAAGGTCAGGTCGTATTTCGCCAGCTGGTCACCGCGGATCAGCGCGCGGTGGGCAACCCAGCCGCTGTAGTTCGGCGCCTCGACCCCCAGCAGGGCCTCGCGGATGCGGGAGTTGATGCCGTCGGCGCCGATGACGATGTCGGCACGCGCCTCGGTCCCGTCGGCGAAGGTCAGATGCACGTCGTCGCTGCTGTCGGTGATCGTCTCCAGCCGCTTGTCGAAGTGGACGGAGCCGGGGGCCAGCGTGTCCATCTGCAGCAGGTGCATGTCGCCGCGGTGAACGGTGACATAGGCGGCGCCGTATTCGCGCTTGGCGAAGTCACCCAGCGGGATGCGCGACAGGTAATCGCCGGTAAAGCCGTCGCGGCTGAACCAGAAGTCCGGCTTGGAGCCCATCGCCTCCAACGGCTTTTCGATGCCCAGGCGGCGGAACACCTTCATCACGTTAGGTCCGACATGAATCCCCGCGCCCAGCCGGGAGAATTCAGGCGCCTGTTCGTAGACATCCACCTCGAACCCGGCCTGCTGCAGAAGCCCGGCGGCGGCGGCTCCGCCCAGGCCGGCCCCGACGATGGCAATTCTCTGAGTCTTTCCCATGGATATGGCCCTTTGCTGACGTGGGGGTGTTCGGTCGGCGCCGCCGAAGGGCTCGCGACCGGATGCAAGGGTGCGGGAGGAGTGTCCGGGGGCTTCTCGCCCCGGCTCCGGCCGTCGACCGTTGCATTGAACTCGATATGAAGTGTGTACGCTGTTTAAACTTGCCACGCAACACAATTCACCATACAACGCCACTCAGGCTTTGCAGGACCGCCAGGGCCGTTTGCGGCACTGAGTGACCACGATCTAGCCTTGCTCAGCCTCATTTTAAGTCACCCTCGCCTATTTAGCGTTCATATCGACACAGCGGCAGCGAAGGACTTACCCCCTTACTGTTCATGGTCGAATTAAGCTTATACACTCTATATATCCTGGTCAGACCGCCGTGATCATCGGCGGATGTCCACCCGGAAACACGGCCCGGATCGCGCTTTCAGCGTCTGCGGCCACCAAGGTTGGGAGAGATGAGATGCCGGTGAGCGATCGCGAACTGACGCAGATGTTCGAACGGGTTCTGACCCTGTCCAAGGTGGACAAGACCCAGAGCGTCGCTGTGCTTAAGAGCGACTATTCCAACCCGCGCATCGTGCGGGCGGCGATGGACGCGGCGCAGCGACTGGGCGCGAACGTCTACGGGGTCGAACTGCCGGCCTTCAACCACCCGCGCGCCATGGGCATGGACATGACCGCCTATTGCGGCGACACGCCCCTGACCGGCAACCTCGCCGCCCAGCGCGCGCTGGAGTCGGCCGACCTGATCGTCGACACCATGATGCTGCTGCACTCGCCGGAGCAGGAGCAGATCCTGAAGACCGGCACCCGCATCCTGCTGGCGGTCGAGCCGCCGGAGGTGCTGGCCCGCATCATGCCGACGGAGGAGGACAAAATCCGCGTCAACGCCGCGGCGGAACGGCTGAAGCGTGCCCGCTCCATCGCCGTGACCTCCAAGGCCGGCAGCGATTTCCGCGCCACGCTCGGCCAATACCCGACGGTGACGGAGTACGGCTTCGCCGACGAACCCGGCCGCTGGGACCATTGGCCGAGCGGCTTCCTGTTCTCCTGGCCAGATGAGGGCAGCGCGGAGGGTACTCTGGTGCTCGACGTCGGCGACATCCTGCTGCCCTTCAAGACCTATGTGCGGGAGAAGGTGACGCTGGAGATCGAGGAGGGCTTCATCCGCCGCATCCATGGCAGGTTCGAGGCGGAATACCTGCGCGACTACATGGCCTACTTCAAGGATCCGGAGGTCTACGGCATCTCCCACATCGGCTGGGGCCTGCAGCCGCGGGCGCAATGGACGGCGATGGGTCTGCACGACAAGAACGACGGCATGTGCATGGACGCCCGCGCTTTCTACGGCAACTTCCTGTTCTCCACCGGCCCGAACACCGAGGTCGGCGGCAGCCGAAAGACCCCCTGCCACATGGACATCCCGCTTCGCGGCTGCGACATCCTGCTGGACGGCGAACCGGTGGTGCTGGCCGGCGACGTGGTGGCGCCGGAGGCGTCGAGGGCATGACGCCCGGGATGAAGGGCGGCGTGAGGCCGAAAGTCCGCCGCTCTTCCCTGCCCCCGCCGCCGCTGCTATCGTTCGCACCACCCCCGGTCCACCGCATGTTGTCCCCGATGTCCCAAGACCTGCTGCCCGAAGACGGCCCCCAAACTGGCCCCGGAGAGGCGGATTACCGCTTTTCCGACCAGATCGGCCATCTGCTGCGGCGGGCCTATCAGCGGCACCTCGCCATCTTCCAGCGCAACGCCTGCGACCCGCAGCTGACCTCGGTGCAGTTCGTCACGCTCTGCGCCATCCGCGACAACGGGCCGAGTTCGCTGATCGAGCTGGTGAAGTCCACCGCCATCGACCAGGCGACGATCCGTGGCATCGTCGACCGGCTGAAGGCACGCGGGCTGATCCGTCAGACTTCCGACGCGCAGGACCGGCGCAAGGTCATCAACTGCCTGACAGACGAGGGACGGCAGCTGCTGGAGGACATGGTTCCCTGTGCCAAGCGGATCAGCGAGCTGACCATGGGACAGCTGAACCCGGCGGAACGGCTGGCGGTCACCCATGTCCTGCAGAAGATGATCGCGCAGGACGGGGAGGAGTAACCCCCCGCTGGATGGCCGACAGGCCACGTCACCCCGCGGCTGCCGCGGGCATGCGGGACGCGATCGCACCGGACGGACGCTTTATGGAAAAGACCATCACGCTGCGGGTGAATGGCCGCGCTGTCTCGGTGACGGCGATGGCCGACACGCCGCTGCTCTACATCCTGCGCAACGATCTGGCCCTGAACGGTCCGAAATACGGCTGCGGGCTCGGCGAATGCGGGGCCTGCACCGTCATCCTCGACGGCGTCGCCGCGCGGTCCTGCGTGATCCCGCTGGCCGGCGCGGAGGGACGCGAGGTGGTGACGCTGGAAGGGCTGGGCAGCAGCGCCGCCCCGCACCCGGTCCAGCAGGCCTTCATCGACGAGCAGGCGGCCCAGTGCGGTTACTGCATGAACGGCATGATCATGACCGCCAAGGCGCTGCTCGACCGCAACCCGACCCCGACGATGGACGAGGTGCGCCGCGCCCTGTCCGGCAATCTGTGCCGCTGCGGCACCCATGTGGAAATCCTGCGCGCCGTCATGCGGGCCGCGCGGCTTCTCTCCTCCCCCGGAGCACATCATGACGACCATTCAGACGCCCGCCCCGCAGTCCCAGCCGACGCCGACCCGTGCGGAGCTGATGGCGGCGACCGGCGTCCTGCTGATCGTTGACGAGATCCAGCCGCCCTCCGGCCCGGTCGCCAAGGGGGCGACCGCGACGCCGAAGCCGCCTGAAATCGCGTTGTTCCTGGCGGTGCGCGACGACGGGCAGGTCTTCGCCTTTAACGGCCATGTCGATCTCGGCACCGGCATCCAGACGGCGCTGACCCAGATCGTCGCGGAGGAGTTGGACCTGCGCATGGACCAGCTGCGCATGGTGCTGGGCGACACCGGCCGCGCGCCCAACCAGGGCGCCACCATCGCCAGCGCCACCATCCAGATTTCCGCCATCCCCCTGCGCAACGCCGCCGCGGAGGCGCGCCGCTTCCTGCTGGAGCGCGCCGCAACCCTGTTCGGCGTGCCGGCGGGAGAATTGCGCGTCGAAGAGGGCGCGGTGATCGCCCCGGAAGCCGGCGGAATCGGCAACCGCCGCATCTCCTATGGCGAGTTGGTGCGGGGCGAGCGGGTGGAGCTGCGCATCAGCGGCAAGGCCCCGCTGAAGGCGCGCGAACAGTACAAGCTGGTCGGCAAGGGGGCGCCGCGCGTCGACATCCCGGCCAAGGCGACCGGCGAATTCTCATATGTGCACGACCTGCGGCTGCCAGGGATGCTGCATGGCCGTGTGGTCCGCCCGCCCTACGCCGGCATCGACAGCGGCGAGTTCGTCGGCAACAGCCTGGAGAGCATCGACGAGGGCTCCATCGCCCACATTCCTGGCGTCATCAAGGTGGTGGTGCTGCGCGACTTCGTTGGCGTGGTGGCGGAGCGCGAGGAGCAGGCGATCAAGGCAGCGCGCGAGCTGAAGATCACCTGGAAGCCCTGGACCCGGAAGCTGCCCGACCTGTCGAACCTCGCCCAGGCCCTGCATGAGAATCCCAGCACCCCGCGCAAGGTGCTGGACAAGGGCGACGTCGATACAGCGCTTGCCGCCGCCGACCAGCGGATGACGCGCACCTATGTCTGGCCCTACCAGATGCACGGCTCGATCGGGCCGTCCTGCGCCGTCGCCGACTGCAAGGCGGACCACGCGACCGTCTGGTCCGGCACCCAGAACCCGCATCTGCTGCGGGCCGACCTCGCTTGGCTGCTGGAATGGCCGGAGGAGCGGATCGACGTGGTGCGGATGGAGGCGGCCGGCTGCTATGGCCGCAACTGCGCCGACGACGTGGCGGCGGATGCGCTGCTGCTGTCGCAGGCGGTCGGCCGTCCGGTGCGCGTCCAGCTGACCCGCGAGCAGGAGCATCTGTGGGAGCCGAAGGGCACCGCCCAATTGATGGAGGTCGATGGCGGCATCGATGCCGATGGCGGCATCGTCGCCTACGACTTCGCCACCAGCTACCCGTCGAACGGCGCGCCGACTCTGGCGCTGCTGCTGACCGGGCGGGTCGATCCGGTGGCGGCAGTGTTCGAGATGGGCGACCGCACCTCCATCCCGCCCTACGATTACGAGAACATGCGGGTGGTCATCAACGACATGGCCCCCATCGTCCGCGCCTCCTGGATGCGCGGGGTGTCGGCGATGCCCAACAGTTTCGCCCATGACAGCTACATCGACGAGCTTGCCTTCGCCGCCGGGGTCGATCCGGTGGAGTTCCGCCTGCGCCACCTGCGCGAGGACGAACGCGCCGCCGACCTGATCCGCGCCGTCGCCGGCCGCGCCGGCTGGCAGCCGCGCACTGCCCCGCAGCAGACCCCGCCGGAGGGCGACGTGCTGCGCGGGCGCGGCTTTGCCTATGCGCGCTACATCCACAGCAAGTTCCCCGGCTTCGGCGCCGCCTGGGCGGCGTGGGTGGCCGACGTGGCGGTGGACCGCAAGACCGGCGAGATCGCGGTGACCCGCGTGGTCGTCGGCCATGACGCCGGGCAGATGATCAATCCCGACGGCGTGCGCCATCAGATCCACGGCAACGTCATCCAATCGACCAGCCGCGTGCTGAAGGAACAGGTGGAGTTCGAAGACTCTGTGGTTGCCGCAAAGGAGTGGGGCGGCTATCCGATCCTGACCTTCCCCGAGGTGCCGGACATCGACGTGCTGATGATGCCGCGCGAGAACGAGCCGCCGCTGGGATCGGGCGAATCCGCCTCCGTCCCGAGCGCGGCGGCCATCGCCAACGCCATCTTCGACGCCACTGGCATCCGCTTCCGCGAGTTGCCGATCACCGCGGAGCGGGTGCGGGAGGCGCTGAACGGCCCGTCCGAACCGGTCCCGCCCGCCCCGCCGGAAGCGGTGAATCCGCGCAAGCGCGGCTGGAAGGCATGGCTCGGCGCCTCGCTGACCGGCTTATGCGGGGTGATGATCGGCATGGCGAGCAGCGCCCTGCCCTTCCGCGCCGAGATCGCCCCGGTGTCGGCGCCGTCCGCCGGGCTTTGGTCAAACGCCACCATCGAACGCGGGCGGCAGTTGGCGGCACTCGGCGACTGCGCGGTCTGCCACACGGCGGAGAACGGTGCGACCAATGCCGGCGGCCGGCCGTTCGAGACGCCGTTCGGCACCGTCTACAGCACCAACATCACGCCGGACCCGGACAGCGGCATCGGGCGCTGGTCCTTCGCCGCCTTCGACCGGGCGATGCGCGAGGGGATCAGCCGCGACGGCCGGCATCTCTATCCGGCCTTCCCCTACACGGCCTTCCGCAACATGACCGACGACGACATGCAGGCGCTCTACGCCTACATGATGACGCAGCAGCCGGTGCGCAGCGAGACGCCGGCCAACACCATGCGCTTCCCCTTCAACCTGCGCCCGATGATGGCCGGGTGGAACACCCTGTTCCTCAACCGCGAGACCTACAAGCCGGCCCCGCAGCGGAGCGCCGAGTGGAACCGTGGCAACTATCTGGTCAACGGCCTCGGCCACTGCGCTGCCTGCCACAGCCCGCGCAACGCCCTGGGAGCGGAGAAGCTGGGCGACGCGTTCCTGGCCGGAGGCACAGTCGATGGCTGGGAGGCGCCGGCCCTGAACGGCCTGTCCAAGGCGCCGAAGCCCTGGACGGAGGACGACCTGTTCACCTACCTGCGCACCGGCTTCTCCCAGCGCCATGGCGTCGCCGCCGGCCCGATGGCCGCGGTGGTCCACGAGCTGTCGACCGTGCCGGAGGCGGATGTTCGGGCGATGGCGGTCTATCTCGCCTCCCTGGGCAGCGACGTGGGCGGTGATGCGGTGGAAGCGCCCGCGGCCACACCCGCCCCCGTCAGCACCGCCAATGGAGAGCGCATCTTCAACGGCGCCTGCCAAGCCTGCCACAGCGACGGCAACGGACCGACGCTGTTCGGCGTCAGTCCGTCGATGGCGGTGAACAGCAACGTCCACAGCGACAGCCCCGACAATCTCGCCCGCGTCATCCTGCACGGTATCCAGAACCCGGCGACCCGCGACCTCGGCTATATGCCGGCCTTCCGCGACAGCCTGTCCGACAAACAGGTTGCGGATTTGATGGCGTATCTGCGCGGCCGCTTCGCACCGGACAAGGTGGCCTGGACTGACGTGGCGAACGCGGTGACGAGGGCGCGGGCCAATCCGGGGACGCATTGATGGGGAGGCCAGCGCCTTACGTTGGCGCACAAATCGCCGCAAGGAGAGGTTGGTGCAAAATGGCTGGGCTGGTGGCGGCGAGGAGAGCGAGCGGGTATAGAGGCGGCCCGCTGAAGCCGAGAGTCCGATGCCCCACAAGGCCAACGAGCCCCGCCGCCACAAGATCCCGAAGGCACGTATCGGGTTGAGAACTGGGCGGCCTACGATGCTGCGCTGCGCCGGCGCGGCAACCTGACGATCTGGGTGACGCCGGAGGCGATCGCGGCGTGGACGCCACTGCCGACCGGACGACGGGGCCGGCCAGCGCGCTACTCCGATACCGCCATCGAGACCGGGCTGATGCTGCGGCTGGCGTTCGGCCGGCCGTGGCGCCAGACCAAGGGTTTGCTGGGCTCGCTCAACGGGCGAGCTTCACGCCGGAGAGACGTTCGCAGATCGCGATCAACCGCTCCTGAAGCCTGCTGTCTCGGCTGGCTGGATGAACCTCGCGGGGCTGCATGTGATAGAAATAGCGCCCCGTTACCAACGCGACCGGATCGTTGCTGACCGCAAGCCAAGCCTGTGTCCGGTGCGCTTGGTCGAGGTCGTCGGGAGCACCCGGACCGCCCAAGAGTAATGCCCGGATGACACGTAGCAGGGTGTCCCGGCTGGAGGCTGTCGAGTTCGCCACCCTGGAGTGGGTCGACTGGTTCAGCGCCATAGCTTGATCGCTCTGTCCCGGAGGAGCGCATCGTCTGCATACGGGGCCGCCGCTTCCCTGAAACCCGTGCTGTCGGTGCGTCCTCGATCTTATGCTCGAATAGCTTGAGCAACCGGTCGACAATCGTTGCAATAGCTCTGACCTACATTGACATCGCCTGAATGCATTTCCCCGGTGATCTGTTTTCTATAGTTCGCCCTCCTGTTCGCACACTCGCTCATCGTCGCAGCCATGGCGGCAAAGCGGTTGGCCGATTCTGATAGGCGCTTTGTCCGGAATTGCCCGCTGCCACATGTTGAGTCAGCGGAAGATATGCGGTGCAATGTATACCACGTGGCGCCGAAGCAGATCGGCCAATCCCCTTGGCACGCTGCAAGGCCAAAGCCGCCCTTCGCAACCTGAAGCAACGGAGCATCGCCATGCGACCGATTCCGGTGACCGTACTGACCGGATTTCTCGGGGCCGGCAAGACGACCCTGCTCAACCGCATCCTGGCCGAACACGGGGGAGAGCGAACCGCCGTTATCGTCAACGAATACGGAGAGCTCGGCATCGATGGATTGCTGGTGACAGCGACGAGCGAGACGGTTGTTGAACTCAACAATGGCTGCGTTTGCTGCATCGTCCGCGGCGATCTGATCGAAGCCTTGATGAGGTTGGTCGAGGACGAGTGCGGGTTCGATCGGGTCGTGATCGAAACGAGCGGCCTCGCCGACCCGGCACCCGTCATCCAGTCCTTCGTGTTGGACGACGGGCTGCGCCGCCGCTTCGTGCTCGATGCCATCGTCACCGTGGCCGATGCCCGTCACCTTCCCTTGCAACTCGGCCACGACGAGGCACGCGAACAGATCGCCTTCGCCGACGTGATCCTGTTGAACAAGATTGATCTGGAACCCGCCGTGGCACTCGACGCCGTGGAGCGCGACATCCGCCGGCTCAACCCCTTGGCTCGCATCTACCGGACCGAAGCCTGTGCCCTGCCCCTCTCCCAGGTCCTTGGGATCGGTGCCTTCGATCTTGCGAACATCCTGCGCCTTGACCCCGCAATCCTTGAGGAGCATGAGCACGAGCATGACGCCGGCATCGGCCACGTGGCCTTGCGCGAAGCCGGGCGGCTCGACCCGACGGCGGTGGATCGCTGGCTCAACCAGCTCGTCCAGGACAAGGGGCGCGACCTGCTGCGCGCCAAAGGCGTGCTCAATCTCGACAGACAGGGGCGGCGCTTCGTCTTCCACAGCGTCCACATGACGTTGGACGGTCGGCCAAGCCGGCCATGGACGCCCAGCGAGGAACGGCTGAACCAACTCGTCTTCATCGGCCGTAACCTTGATGCCGGAACGCTTCTGGAGGGCCTCCGTGGCTGTAAGGTCCGGGTGGACACCCCCGTTCCCTGACGCTTCCGATCAAGGTCCCCATTTCAGGAACCACCCAATGAAGCTGCAGCATTATCTCGGGGGCCTGGAAGGCCTGGGCCCCATCACGGTGGAAACCCGTGTGTTCGTGGAGGAGTGGGAAAAGCGCATCTTCGGCATTCATACGGCCATGATGGCGCTCAGCCCACAATTGCCCTTCCACACCACACCGAGCGCCTTTCACACCGTTTGGACCTGGGCTCATCTGCGCACCGGCGCGGAAAGCCTGAACCCGTTCGATTACTTCAAGTACCGGTACTATGAGAAGTGGTTGGGCGGCATCTGCGGCTACCTGATCGAAAATGGCTACATCACGGTCGAGGAGCTGGACGCCCGCACGGCCGAGTATCTCGCCGATCCGGACAAGCCGCTGCCGCAGGGCGGAGCGCCGGAGATCGACCGACGCGTCGAACGTTATCTGGTGGAAGGGGATTCGCCAAAGCGCGATGTCGCGGTCCGGCCCGACTTCCGGGAAGGCGATACCGTCACGGTCAGGAACGTGCCGACGGTCGACCACACCCGCCTTCCCGGTTTCTTGCGAAACCACAGCGGCGTGGTCGAGACGGTCTATCCGGGGGCCTACGGTTATCTGACCGACACCGGGGTCGACGGCGTCGGCGCACCGATGGCGGTCTACTGCGTGCGCTTCGAGGCCGAGGATCTGTGGCCCGGCAACACGGAGCCGAATGTCACGCTCTATGCCGATCTTTACGCCGCCTACGTCGCCAAGCCCGCCGCCTGACAGGAGTCCCCGACCATGACCGATCGCTTTCATCATCCCGATGACCGCGAAGCCCGGAGCGCCGCGCGTGTCCGCGCCCTGGAAGCGCTGCTCATCGAAAAGGGCATCATCACAAGCAGGACCGTGGACACGGTGCTGGACGTCTTCGAAACCAAAATGGGTCCGTTCAACGGTGCCAGGATCGTCGCCCGGGCCTGGGTCGACCCGGCCTTTAAGAAGCGGCTGATCGAGAACGCACCAGCCGCCATCGCCGAGATGACGGACCTGCCGGAAGGCATGGCCGGTGCCGAGGGCGAACACATGCGCGCCGTGGCGAATGGCGAGGGGGTTCACAACCTGGTCATCTGTACGCTCTGCTCCTGCTACCCCTGGCCGGTGCTGGGGCTGCCGCCCTACTGGTACAAGGACCCGACCTTCCGCAGCCGCGCCGCCCGCGAGCCGCGCGCCGTGCTGAAGGAGTTCGGGCTGGCCGTGCCCGAGAGCACGGAGGTCAAGGTCTGGGACAGCAGCGCGCAAATTCGCTGGTTCGTTGTTCCGGAGCGCCCCGCCGGGACCGAGGGCATGAGCGAAAGCGAACTCGCCGCCCTGGTCACGCCGGAAGCCATGATGGGCGTGGCGGTGGCGACGTCCCCCTGAACCGGCAGGAGAAACGGGCATGCTGACCCGCTTCGAACATTTCGCCCTGACCAGCATGGCTGGGGCCGAGGATTCTCCACCCCGTGCCAACGGCTCTCTCTGCTTCGCGGAGGAGTGGGAGCGGTCGGCCTTTGGAGTGGCGCTCGCCCTGGCGCGGGAAGGTCATTTCGAATGGGAGGATTTCCGCCGGAACCTGATCGCCGCCATCGGCAACTGGGAGCGGACCCGGTCCTTCGACAGCCCCTCCTGGAGCTACTACGAACAGTGGCTGAGTGCCCTGGAGGCGACGATCCTCCAATCCGGTCTCGCGACGCCCGACGAACTGTCGGCATGCACAGCCGCTGCCACCGCGCCCGCCGACACGCAATCGGCCTGATTCCATAGTCAATCATCGGGAGACGTCCATGCACATCGAACCCGGCATGCTGTCCGCCGCCAAGATCGTCGGCGCCGATGCCGCCGTACTCAGCCTTCTCGCCACGCACGTTCCGGCCTTCCTGCGCCGACCGCAGGAATGGATCAAAGCACTCCTGGCGGCCGCCATCTTCTCGGTCCTCATGGAGGTCTGGCACCAGCCGGTCGGTCCATCCGAGCTGCACTTCATCGGCACCTCCGCCATCTATTTCGTCTTCGGCTTCCGGGCGACGCTGTTCGGGTTCGGCATCGGCCTTGCGCTGCAGGGACTGCTGTTCGAACCCCAGGATCTTGTGCATCTCGCCGTGAACTCGCTGTCGCTGATGGTGCCGCTGGTCGCCGCTCACGCCATGGGCGGAAAGCGCCTGTTGGACGCCGGCGGGCTAAGCTCAATCCGCTGGTCATCGGTTCTGCGCTTCGATACCGTCTACTACAGCGGTGTGGTCGCCATGGTCGGCTTCTGGCTGATGTTGGGCGAAGAGGCAACGCCATTCGTGGACTGGGTGGTTTTCGCCGCCGCCTATCTGCCCGTCGTGCTGTGTGAGCCGGCGATCAGTTGCGGGCTGCTGCGGGCGCTGGGCCGGTTGGACGCCGGCAATCCGCTGCTTCGCGTCACCACGCTCCGCAGCCCTGCCCTTGCCCGATAATTGGCATGCCGAATACGATCGGGCGGCCGGGACAATTCGGCCGCCCGACTGCAGGACGAGCATTTTTCATGCGAATTGTGCTTCTCGCCCCTCCTGGGGTTCAGGCGCTGGATGTGGTGGGACCGGCGGAGGTGTTCTGGGAGGCGGCGCGCCGTCTCGGCGACCCGAAGGCCTACGAGGTGCAGGTGATGAGCACCGCGGAGGGGCCGGTCTGCGGAACCGGCAGCCTGCGGTTCCTGGCCGATCGTTCCATCCACGATCCGGACCAGCCGATCGACACGTTGCTGATTGCCGGGGACCCGTCGTTCAAGGCCGTCGATCCGGCGGTGATCGACTGGCTCAGGCGTCGCGCGCCGCAAGCCCGCCGCTACGGCTCGATCTGCACGGGGGTGTTCCTGCTGGCGGCGACCGGGCTGCTCGACGGCCGGCGCGTCACCACCCATTGGGAATGCGCCGACAAGCTTCGCACTGATTTTCCAGCCCTGACCGTTGATCCGGACCAGATCTTCATTCGCGACGGCAATGTCTGCACCGCCGCCGGCGTCACGTCTGGCATAGACTTGGCGCTGTCCCTCCTGGAGGAGGATCACGGGCGGGACCTGGCGCTGCTGGTCGCCCGCTACATGGTGATGTTCCTGAAGCGGCCCGGCGGGCAGTCGCAATTCAGCGCCCATCTCGCCGCGCAGGCGTCGAGCCGGACCGGAATCCAGAAGATCCAGGAGTATGTGCTGGACAACCTTTCCGCCGATTTGTCCGTGGACGCCTTGGCAGCCCACGCCGGTATGAGCCCGCGGAATTTTGCCCGGGTGTTCAAGCGCGACGTCGGCCACCCGCCGGCTGAGTTCGTTGAAGCCGCGCGGCTCGACGCGGCACGCCGGATGCTGGTCGATTCCTCCACGCCGCTCCAGCGAATCGCCTACATGTGCGGTTTCGGTGACGCCGGCACCATGAGGCGCGCATTCGTCCGCACGCTCGGCACCAATCCGGCCGACTACCGGAAGCGCTTCCGCACGACGACAGCCTGCTGATCCATGGGATGATCGGGTGCAGGGGGATGGTCCGCATGCCGGGCGGGGCACCGGTTCCTCACTTGAAGCGCCGGATCGTCTCCAGGAGCCGGTCGCAGGATCGCGCAAGATTCCTGGTCGGTGCCGTGGCGACACCCAGCAGAAGCCCGGACTCGGTGTCGTCCGGCGGCGCATACCAGGGCGAAAGCGGTGCCGGAAACATGCCGAACGTCAAGGCTTCGCGCGCGATGGCGACATCCGGCGTTCCCTTCGGCAATCTGAGCAGCACCGCCAAACCGGGAGCGGCAACAAGCTCCGCGCCGACGGAGGCATGAAGACAATCCAGAACCGCCTGCCGCTTGGCCGCATAAGCGCGCTTGGTGCGCCGGAGGTGGCGCATGTAATGCCCCTCGCGGATGAACTCGGCGGTCGCGATCTGCACCGCGGGTCCGGGCGGCGGCGCCAGACATGCCGCCACCTCGGCGAACCGGGAGACCAGCGCGACCGGGACGACCACGAAGCCCAATCGAAGGGTCGGGCTGATCGTCTTGCTGAACGAGCCGATGTGGATGACGCGACCGCCCCGATCGAGCGAGGCGAGCGCCGGTGCGGCCCTTCCCGACAATTGCAGTTCGCTCAGATAATCGTCCTCGATCACCCAGACCCGGTTCGCGTCCGCCCATTCGAGGAGGCGAAGGCGCCGCTCCAGCGACAAGGTCGGCCCGAGCGGCGCCTGCTGTCCGGGGGTCACGACGACGAGCGTCGCGTCGGGATGATGGCGCAGCCCATGATCGATATCGATCCCGTCCGCATCGACGGGAATCGGGGCCACCGCCAGACCTGCGAGTTCAAGCCCTTTCCTCGTCCACGGAAAGCCCGGGTTCTCGAACCAGGCCGACTGCCCGGCCAAGCCGAGCACGCTGAGACCCAGCCCCAGCCCAGCGCCGAACCCCCCGGTGACGATGACCTGCGACGGCGAGCAGTTGATGCCGCGAGCGACGGCCAGATAGGCCGCGATTTCCCGCCTCAACTCATGCTCGCCGCGAGGGTCGGGATATGACGGGGGAACGCTCGCCTCGGCGCGGACCGCATTCGCGCGAATGCGCGCGAACAAGGTTGCCGGGAAGGTCTCGGCGGCCGGCACGCCCATCTGAAAGAACGCAGGCCCCCGCGTCATTTCCAGGTAGGTCTCCAGGAACGACCCTGCGTCCGGCGGCGGTTCGCGCCTTGTGGCGGTGCGCGGGCGTTGGGCGACGCGCGTGCCCATGGCGCGCGAGGCTTCGATCAGCTGGGCGGCGGCGAGATTCTCGTAGGCGGTCCGCACCGTTCCGCGCGCAACGCCGAGCTGGGCCGCAAGATCCTGCCAGGACGGCAGCCGTGCGCCGGGTTCCAGCACGCCGTCTTCGATGGCTTTGGCGACGCCCCTCCGGATCTGCTCCGACAGGGAAGCCTTGGCCGAACGGTCGAGGGTCAGGTCGAGCGGCTTGTTCATGCCGTCATGGTACATGATTTCATCGCATTCTTGGGCCTTTTTCCTGGCTCAGAAAAGCCGCATCTTCAGGGCGTCACAGGAGAAAACCCATGAAGAACCGCATCATTGCCCCAGCTGTCATGGCCGTGCTTGCTGCGACCTTCGCCGGTCCTGCCCCGGCTCACGACACTCAAACCGAAACGGTGACGGCCAAGTTCGATCAGGCCATTGCCAACATTCCGGGCAAGTCGCTCCGCGTGGTCGAAGTGGAGTACGCGCCCGGTGCCGCTTCCCTGCCGCACACCCACGCGAAGTCCGCCTTCATCTACGCCTACGTGCTGTCGGGCGAGATCGAGTCGAGGGTGAACGACGGTGAAACCCGCCTCTACAAGGCGGGCGAGGGCTGGTCCGAAGCGCCGGGCGCGGTCCATTCCGTCAGCCGCAACGCCAGCAAGACCACGCCGGCGAAGCTGCTTGCCGTCTTTGTCGTCGATTCCGGCGAGAACAAGCTCACCTTCCCCGTCAAGTGAAAGAAGGAACCTGACCAATGACCAACAGGCTCGACTACAATCAAATCGCCCCCAACGGCGCCAAGGCGCTGGGCGGTGTCTATGGCTATGTCATGCAGAGCTCTCTGCCCGGAGAGCTGGTGGATCTCGTCTATCTGCGGGTTTCACAGATCAACAACTGTGCCTTCTGTCTCGACATGCACACGCGCGAACTCATCAAAAGAGGCGTGAAGGTTGAGAAGCTTGCGCTGGTGCAGGCATGGAAGGAAGGCGGTCCTCTCTTCAGCCGGACCGAGCGCGCCGCCCTGGTCTGGGCCGAGATCGTGACGCTCGTTGCCGAGACCGGCGTTCCGGACGACGCCTACAACGCTGCACGAGAGGTGTTCGATGAGAAGCAGCTCGTCGACCTCACGATCGCGATCAGCCTGATGAACAGCTACAATCGCATGGCCATCAGCTTCCGGAACACGCCGCAGGCCGTTCTGGAGAGCTGAACGCGCCACGACTCCGATGCAAGGCCCAGCTTGGGAAGGAGTACAGACCATGGTGGCCAATGACATTTCGGATGTGAGAATTCCCGACAGCAAACTGGCCCGTGAGGTGACCCGGTTCATCCGGGACACGGAGAGCGATCTGCTCTTCCATCATTCGGTCCGGGTTTATTTCTGGGGAGCCATAGCGGGAACGCGACGGCGCATGAGCTTCGATCCGGAGCTGCTCTATACGGCCTCCATGTTCCACGACATCGGCCTCACCGCGACCTACAAGAACAGCCAGCTGCGGTTCGAAGTGGACGGCGCCAACGCCGCGCGGGATTTCCTGCGGGCGCAGGGAATTTCGGACGGTGACATCGAAACGGTTTGGAACGCCGTTGCCCTTCACACAACGCCCGGCATCCCGGAATTCATGCGTCCGGAGATCGCGCTGGTGCAGGCGGGCGCCGGTATGGACGTTGCCGGCCGCGGCTACGCCCAGTTTACGGATGACGAACGTGACGCCGTCATCGCAGCCTTCCCCCGCGAAGCCGACTTCAAGCATGGGATCATCGACGCTTTCTATGAGGGCATGAAGCACCGCCCCAACAGCACCTTCGGTACCTTCAACGACGATTTCCTGGCAGCGAAGGATCCGGCGTTCCAGCGGGTGGATATGTGCAGCGTCATCCTCGCATCACCCTGGACGCGCTGACCGAAGCAAGAAGCCGCGGAACGCCGGCGTCCCGGTACAGAACAGAGTCCCGGTCAGGCAACCATCCCAGGGCCACCTGTTGAAGCCCCTGCCGTGACTGCCGCGGACAGGGCATCCACCAACCTGAAAGCACCCTTGGCGGCGAATTCCCGCCCGCTCCCGGGTCACGCCACGGGCCGTGAAGGCGCGCGCCGTGGCGGCACAGCATGAAAGATCGAGCACCATGATTCAGCGGACCTTTCTCGTCACCGGCGCCACCAAGGGCATTGGGCGGGCTCTGGCCACACGCCTTGCCGCCAACGGGCATCGGGTCGTCGGCATCGCCCGCGGCAGCGATCCGAGCTTTCCCGGAACGCTGGTGTCCATCGACCTCAGCGACAGCCAGCACGCGGCCGCGGCGCTCGCCGAACTGGCCGAGCGATTCTCCTTCGACGGCGTGGTCAACAACGTCGGCCTGGTCCGGCTGCACCAGCTCGGCTCCATCGAACTGACCGAAGTGGATGAGATCCTGCGCGTCAACCTGCACCCGACGCTTCTGACCGTGCAGGCGCTGCTGCCGACGCTGCGCGCCAAGGGCTGGGGCCGCATCGTCAACCTGTCCAGCCTGACCGTGCTCGGCGTCGCCCAGCGCACCGCATACACCGCGGCAAAGGCGGCGGTCGGCAGCTTCACCCGCACCTGGGCGCTGGAACTGGCGGAGACCGGCATCACCGTCAACGCAGTGGCGCCCGGCCCGACCGAGACCGAACTCTTCCGCCAGAATACCCCGGCCGGTAGCGAGGCGGAGCGCCGCTTCCTCTCGCTCATTCCCATGAAGCGCCTCGGTCAGCCAGACGAGATCGCCGCGACGATCGCTTTTCTCCTCTCCGAAGAGGCCAGCTACATCACCGGGCAGACGCTGTTTGTCGACGGTGGCGGCTCGATCGGTAAAGCGCTGCCCTGACCCGCGTGCCGGTGTCCAGATCACCCTGATTCCGTCACGTCGGGGGGCGGGAGCCTCCATGGATTGGCCAAGTGTCAGGTCTTGTCCTCGGTAGGGTGAAGCAAGCCCTGCTCTCGGGCTCGGTCGAGCAGGGCTTTGACGCTCGATGGCGCCCAGGTCCGGGCGCCGGTTTTGGTCGTGATGCCCTGACGCTCCAACTGGCGGCCGATGCGGGCGAGCGTCGGCTTCTCCCCATCGGCCGCGTTGTGGATGGTGGCGCCCAATCATCCACGCCGACAACGCGTGGCGGTTCAATGGCCGGCAAGGGCAATGCCCGGCTGACACGTAGCAGGGTGTCCCGGCTGACTGGCAGTCCAAGCCCAAGAGCGAGCCGCCCCCCCCGCAGCGCCCCCCGCCAGCCGCCAAGTGCGTCGGGCGTGGGGCGCTACAGCGCCGGCAAAGCGCTCGGCGAACGTGCGTTGGAGGCAGGTTTCTTGCCGGCAATAGAACCGCCGCACCAGCAAGGCAACGCGGAGTTCTTGCCCGAAGGCTGGGAGGGCGGCCAAGAGATCGCCGGTACTGGCTGTGAACCGCGCGGTTGGCGGCGCCACAGTGCGGGCAACGAGCACGACCTCGGCGACTTTCTGCAAGAATGACACTGGAGCCGCGGCTGCCATGCGCGATCTGAAGCACGCGGCAGCCCGGAAGGAAAGAGAACGTCTGCAGGCTCCTTCCATGTGGACAATACCCGGTCTGCTCGCCACCGAAACCCGGGCCATCCACGCAAAGTGCGCAAGAGCCACCGAAACGGGGCAAGATCATCAGCAACCATACGAAAATGCATGGACACTGTGCATTGTCGTTTATTTTCATGCACTGCTGGCGGGTGGATGCTGTGATCATCAAGCGCGGGGATCACCGTCATGGCAACCGCCCCAAGGGAAGCGATGCGAGCACTGCTGCTCCGCATGTTGAACCCTTCGATGCGTGTGCGCCCATCACCAGCGCGGTGGAGGGCAGAATCAAGTCACCCAAGAAAGCAAGGAGGTAGGGCTGTGCATACCCTCAGGACCTCGAAAGCGGCCGAACTGGGACGACAGGTTCGCACGCAAGCCGGTTATGTGTGTGGCCATCAACGGGACGCACGTGGCGTGCTGGCGTTCAAGGGCATTCCGTACGCCGCACCACCGGTCGGGCCGTTGCGTTGGCGTGCCCCGCAGCCGCTGACGCCTTGGAACGGTGTGCGCAATGCGTTGACCTTTGGCGCAGGATGTCTTTCGGCGCTCGAAAACGATCATCGACCCGGGCCGCGCGACGAGGACTGCCTCTATCTCAATGTCTGGACCGCCGCGACACAGGCCGACGAGGGGCGACCCGTGATGGTTTGGATCCACGGCGGCGGCTTTCAGTTTGGCTCTTCGGCCAATCCCGCCACCGACGGCAGCCACCTGGCAGCCAAGGGTGTCGTCGTCGTCAGCTTCAACTATCGCCTCGGCATCTTTGGTTTTTTCGCCCATTCCGATCTCGATTCGGAAGCGCCGTCGGGAAACTATGGGTTGCAGGATCAACTGGCGGCGTTGCACTGGGTCAAGGCCAACATCGCCGCTTTCGGTGGTGATCCGGACAACGTCACGGTGTTCGGTGAATCCGCCGGCGCCATGGCCGTCGGCATTTTGATGGCTTCACCGCTAGCGCATGGACTGTTCCATAAGGCGATCGGGGAAAGCGGCGCATTCTGGGATGGCAAACACGGGCCACTCCAGGGCTTTGACGAATCCCGAACGCGCGGCCTTGCATTCGTTCGTCAGCACGGCAACGCGTCTGTTGCGGCTTTGCGCGCCGTGCCGGCCGAACGGTTGAATGCAGCAGCTTCCTGGAGCTTCAAGACCGACCCGGTCGTAACGGCGTTCTCACCGAGCATCGACTATTATGTGGTGCCGAACGTGCCAGCTCTGCGCTTCCTGCGGGGCGAGCAGATGCACATACCTTTGTTGGCCGGCTGGAACGCCGCGGAAGAAATCCCTTTTGCATCCCAATCGTTTCCCAATCAATCGGCGCAAGCCTTTCGCGCCGCGGCCGAGGCAATGTTCGGCAAGGAACGCCTGCCAGATTTTCTGGAAGTCTACCCCGCCGACACCGATGCGCAAGCCCGGGCGTCTGCCGCCGCACTCACGGGCGACTGTCTGATCAGCGAACAATGCTGGCAGTGGTTGCGGCTGCATAGGGGAAGCAGCCGCGCGCCCACTTATGGCTACCTGTTCCGTTATACGTCGCCCTATACGCCGATCGCCGCGCATGTCACCGAAATTCCGTTTGTCTTTGGCACTTTGACACCGCAACAGGTGATCGACTGCGTCACGCCACCCGCCAAAGCGGACCGCGCTATGGCGAAGGCAATGATGAGCTATTGGGTTAATTTCGCGACGCACGGAGACCCCAACGGATTTGGTCTGCCATTTTGGCCGACTTATGATGAGGAAGACGTCGTGCAGATCCTTGGTTCGACGATTGAGGCCCGCTCCAATCCTCAAGCCGCCCGGTTCCGTTTCCTCGGCAGCTTCAGACAAAGCGGCATTCTTCCGATGCGCTGGCGTGAAATGCCGTAAACGACAGCGTACCGGCACAGCCAGCTTGTTGCACGGATGAGCCAGGTATCGTGGGCAGCGGCCTCGCCTTCATCTTGGTTGCACTCCATGCCACATAAAGCCAACATTGAGGTGATATGGTGGCTGGCCCTTTCACCTTCTGGGATCGGTGGCAAGCTGATGCCGTTGAAGAAGCTGGCGTTGCCCCGGCTCGGTGGACGGGTTGGGGCTTGTTTCACTCCGTGGGGCTGGGTC
>CBFGPE010000116.1:0-24436 GCA_965650625.1 uncultured Azospirillum sp.
ACCATCCTCGCCAAGCGGGAGAATTTCCGTGCCGCCTTCGCAGGGTTCGATTTCGAGCGGGTCGCCGCCTTCACCCAGGCCGATGTCGAACGCCTGATGACGGACGACGGCATCGTCCGTCACCGCGGCAAGATCGAGGCGGTCATCAACAACGCCCGGCGCGCGCGGGAACTGGTGGAACAGGAAGGATCGCTGGCGGCCTATGTCTGGCGTTTCGAGCCATCGCCTGATGAATGCGCGCCGCCGCAGACCGCCTTCACCTCCCCGGCGTCGGTCACTCTGTCGAAGGACCTGAAGAAGCGCGGCTGGTCCTTCGTCGGTCCGACGACCGTCTATGCCTTCATGCAGGCGATGGGGTTGATCAACGATCACGTCGAAGGCTGTGCGATGCGTGGCGAGGTGGAACGGGCAAGGACCGACTTTCAGCGGCCGGGCCGGCAGGCCGGCGGGGTCTGACCCCCTCTTATGCGCCGTCGCATAAGGGGGGCATGTGGAATGAGGTGGGGCTGGCCTCTTCCCTCCGGCGCCCCACCTGTAGAAGGACGGTCAGGCAAGACGGAGCAGTGCTGTGCGGGGGGTGTGGATGAGGGTGCCGGTCCATTATCGCTGGGGATTCGCCGCCCTGGTGTTCCTGCCGTCTGCCGGCGCCGCCCAATCCCCTGCCGCCCCTCCCCCCGGGGCGCCGGTGCTGGAGTTGCCGGTGCGCTGCCGGATCGGGGCGGAGTGCTTCGTCCAGAACTATGTCGATGCCGATCCGGGGCCGGGGATGCAGGACTTCGCCTGCGGGCGGCTGACCTATGACGGGCACAAGGGGACCGATTTCCGGCTGCCCGACCTGGAGGCGATGCGGCGCGGGGTGGCGGTGGTGGCCGCCGCACCCGGCACGGTCACCCGCGTGCGCGACGGCATGGAGGATGTCAGCATCCGGCAGAGCGGCGGCGCGCCGGCCGGGCGGGAGGCCGGCAACGCGGTGGTGGTCGATCACGGCAACGGCTGGGAGACCCAGTACAGTCACCTGAAGCGCGACAGCATCGCGGTCAGGCCGGGCGACCGGGTGGAGGCGGGCACGCCGCTGGCCGAGGTCGGGCTGTCCGGCAACACCGAGTTCCCGCATGTCGATTTCGGTATCCGCCACGACGGCCATACCCTCGACCCCTATACCGGCAAGGAGGCGGGAACCGGCGAGGCGCCGGCCTGCGCCGTTGACCAGAGCGCCGTTGACCAGGGGAAAGCGCCCATGCCGTCCGGTACGCTGTGGAGCGACGCGGCACGCCGAACGCTTGCCTACCGGCCGAGCGCCCTGCTCGGCGCCGGGCTGGCGCCCGAGGCGCCGAAGGCGGAGGTGGCGCGGGACGGCGGCTATGGGGGCAAGCCCCTGCCTGCCGGTACGCCGACGCTGGGGGTGTGGGCGGAGCTGATGGGTGGGCGGAAGGGCGACCGGGTGACGCTGGAGGTGACCGGTCCCGACGGCCGCCGCCTGTCCCGCAACGAGGGCGCGGTGCCGCGTCTGCTGGCCGTGCTGTTCTTCGGCACCGAGGTGAAGAAGCCTGCTCCCGGTTCCTGGCCGCCCGGACCCTACCGGGTGACGGTGACGCTGCGCCATGGCGACGAAACGGTGTTGCGGGAGGAACGGCGGGTGGAGTTGCGCTGACCGGGTTGAGCGGCGGTCCTTCAAGACAACGCGGAGGATTGGGCAAGTGACAACTGCCACGATCCTGACATTTATCACGAAATGAACACAGACGCGCCTCACGAAAGTAGACATCCGAAAGGATGAGGCTACCTCCTTATTAAGTATTTCTGCCGTGTGATTGCCCGGTATCGGCAAGGCAATCCGGCAATGACAGACACGCAGCAGGCTTTCTACGTCGCGACCAACGGCAACGATTCCTGGTCGGGGCGTTTGGCGGCACCCAATGCTGACGGCACCGACGGTCCCTTCGCCACGCTGGAACGCGCGCAGGGCGCGATGCGGGCGACCGGCATCCGCGACACCTATGTGCGCGGCGGCAGCTATGCCATGGCGCGCACGGTCACGCTGACCGGGGCCGACAACGGCGTGCGCATCATGGCCTATCCGGGCGAGACGCCGGTGTTCAGCGGCGGCGAGCGGGTCGGCGGCTTCACCGCCATCGGCGGCGGGCTCTATGCCGCGCCGCCATCACCGTTTTGGGGCGCCACCGGCCTCGACCTCTTCATCGGCGGGGTGCGGCAGAAGGTGGCGCAGACCGGCGACTGGAATGCCGGCGACGCCAAATCCGGCTGGTCGGTGCTGGAGGCGGCGGCCGGCGGCGCCAGCAAGACCAGCCTGCGCATCGGGGCCGGCGACGGGGCGATGGCGGCGGTGCTGGCCGCCGGGGTCCAGCCCGGCATGATGGTCCAGACCTTCGACACCGAACGGCTGTCCGACAACATCGTCGGCGTCGCTTCCGCCGATGCCGGCAGCCGGACCGTCAATTTTACCCAAAGCGTGAAATACGCTCTGCGCAGCGGCGGCACCTATCGCCTGCTGAACGACGACGCCTTCATCCGCGACGCCGGCGAGTTCGCCTGGCAGGCCGAGACCGGCCGGCTGGTGGTGAAGCCGCAGGACGCCGGCACCCTGCTGGCCCAGGGCGCGGTGGTGCCGCGGCTGGGCACGCTCCTGGCGCTGAACGGGGCGAGCGGCGTCACCCTGCAGGGCCTGACCTTCGCCGACACCACATGGGACGGCTCGGCCCTGACGCTGACCAATTCGTCCGGAAACAGCATCGCCGGCAACCGCTTCGTCGATGCCGGCACGGCGATGACGCTGACCGGATCCTCCGGCAACGTGATCGAGGCCAACCGGCTGGAGCATCTGGGGGCGAGCGGCATCAAGGTCGCCTACGGCAGCAACGGCAACCGCATCAGCGCCAACAGCATCGCCGGCATCGGCGAGGTGCTGAAGGACGTCGCCGGCATCCAGCTCTACGGCACCAGCGGCACGCTGATCTCCGGCAACGACATCCGCAATAGCCCGCGCTACGGCATCTCGATCAAGAACTGGGACGGCGCCACCGTCAACACCGACACGGTGGTGGAATACAACCGCATCTACGACACGATGACCGAGACCGCCGACGGCGGCGCCATCGAGATGCTGGGCCGCTCCAACGTCGACACCCACACGACCATCCGCGGCAACGACATCCGCAACGTCGGCGGGCTGGCGACCGACGGGTCGGGCTGGCTCGACCGCTACAAGAGCTTCGGCATCTATCTGGACGACATGGCCAACGGCGTCGCCGTCCGGGACAACTTCATCCAGAACACCGGCTGGGCCAGCGTCTTTATTCATGGCGGCGATTCCAACAGTGTCACCAACAACTTCGCCACCCTGTCCAACCCGCGCGAACGCTTCATCCGGCTGGAATGGGTGCCGAGCGCCGGCAACATCGGCCTGCTCAGCAACAACAGCGTCACCGGCAACGTCATCTCCTCTTCCACCGGCGTGGATTACTGGGAGTTCTGGACCCCCGGTTCCTACACCGTCACCAACAACCTGCTGCAGGGCGTGCGCGGGCTGACCGGCGGCGACGCGGTGTCGTCGGGGCTGTTCGCCAACCCGGCGGCCGGCGATTTCCGGCTTGGCAGCGGCGTCGGAGCAGGCCTCGGTCTCTCGCTGGGAATCCATGACCTGGACTGGGCGCGGATGGGGTCCGCCCCGCTGACGGTGCCGGGGATCCCCAGCCCCGGCGCGGGGAGCGGTGGAGGCGGATCGGGAGGCGGGACCAGCCCGGCGACCGGCACGTCCACCACCTCGTCCGGGCAGGCCTTTTCGCCGCTGGCCTACATCGCCTCCTACGGCGACCTGTCGGCGGCCTTCGGCGCCAATGCCGCCGCCGGCGCGGCGCATTACGCCGCCATGGGCCGGAGCGAGGGGCGGACGGTGACCTTCGATCCGCTGGCCTACACCGCCTCCTACGGCGATCTCGCCAACGCCTTCGGCACCAACGGCGATGCCGCTGCCGCCCATTACATCACCATGGGCCGGGCGGAGGGCCGGGCGGTGAGCTTCGATCCGCTGGCCTACACCGCCTCCTACGGCGACCTTGCCGCCGCCTTCGGCACCGACCGGACGAGTGCCGAGATCCATTACATCACCATGGGCCGGGCGGAGGGGCGGACGGTGAGCTTCGATCCGCTGGCCTATCTCGCCTCCTACGGCGATCTCGCCGCCGCCTTCGGCAGCGACCGGACGAGCGCCGAGATCCACTACATCACCAACGGCCGGGCGGAGGGCCGGACGGTCACCTTCAATCCCACGGCCTATCTGGCCGCCAACAGCGACCTTGCCGCCGCCTTCGGCACCGACACCACCCGCGCCGAGTTGCATTACCTGACCAACGGCCGGACCGAAGGGCGGACGACCGGCTTCAACGCGGCGGCCTATCTGGCGGCGAACGCCGACGTGGCGGCGGCGACCGGCGGCGACCTGACGGCGGCGATGCGGCACTACATCGTCTTCGGCAGGCAGGAGGGCCGGGCGCTGAGCCCCGCTGGCTCCACCGCTCGCGCGGCGGCGATGGTTCCCGACAACGGCATGCTGGCCGCCGCCGGGATGGGGTGAGGCGCCGCCCGTCCTCTCCCCCTGCCCCTCTCCCGCCTGACCGGGTGACAAGCCGGGCGTGAGCCGTTACAACGGCCCGTTCGGCGCCGCTGTCCCGCGGCACCCGGATTTCCATGCGGGGATGATGGCCCAGGCTCTTCTCGACACCCCCTTCGTCCAATCGGCGAAGCCCGGTTCCGGCTCCAGTTCCGGCTCCGGTCCGGGGAAGCCGTCCGGACGGCGGTGGCCGCTGCTGGTCAAGCTGGCGGTGACGGTCGTGGTGCTGGGCGCGCTCGCCGCCGGGGCCGACTGGGCCGGCATCGCCGCGCGCCTGTCGGCCGCCGATCCGTGGCTGTTCGCCGCCGGCTTCGCCGTGAAGGCGCTGACCCTGCCCTTCGCCTCGCAGCGGTGGCGGGCGGTGGGGCGGGCCGCCGGCTTTTCGCTCACCCGCTGGACCGCCTTCCGCCTGCAGATGGCCAGCGGTTTCGTCGGCCAGATCCTGCCGGGATCGGTCGGGGCCGACCTGCTGCGCGGCTGGTTCACCTGGCGGCTCGGCCATCCGGCCGGCCCCGTGATGCTGGCCCTGCTGGTCGACCGGCTGATGGCGCTGCTGGGCGTGGTGCTGATCGGGCTGGTCGGGCTGCCGCATCTGGCCGCGGTGGCGCCACCCGCCGTCGCCGGCACCGTGCTGGCCGGGGCGCTGGTCCTGGCCGTCGCCATGGGGCTGCTGCTGCTGGCCGGGCGCATTCCGCGCGACCGGCTGCCGATCCCGAAGCGGCTGCGCGACGGCGCGCTGGGGCGGACCGTCTGGGGAGCGGTGGCGCAGCTGCGCGCCATGGCCGGCAACCCGGCCGCGTGGGCGGCGCTGGGTCACAGCATCGGCGTCCACCTCGCCACCATCACCGCCACCATCCTGTTCGCCCGCTCGGTCGGCCTGCCGCTCGGCTGGCTGGACGGGCTGGCCATCGTGCCGGCCGCCATCGTCGCCGCCGCCTTGCCCGTCTCGCTCGGCGGCTGGGGCGTGCGCGAGGGGGCGATGGTCGCCGGTTTCGCGCTGCTCGGCTTCAATGCCGACGCGGCCCTTCTGGTCTCGCTGCTGATCGGGCTGTCGATCGCCGTCCTCTCGCTGCCCGGGGGCCTGTTCTGGCTGCTGCTGCGCAACGAGACCGCGGCGCGGCCGGATGCCGGCTCTCCTGGCGGACCCGACGCCTTTCCCACGGATTTCTCCCGATGACCGATCAGCCGACTTCGACGCTTTCCCGGAGCGCCTCCATGGATGCCGCCACGCCGGACACCGCCGCAACCGCCACCGCGACCGCCGCTGAGACTGCCGCTGAGACTGCCGCCGAGACGCGCGGCCTCTCCCCGCGCCAGCAGCGCATCCGGTCGCTGTTCGACGCCATGGCTCCCCTGCGCGACCGCTGGGCCGAGCGCAACCGCGCCTTCCATGACGCCGACCGCGCCTATCTGCGCTTCCTGATTCCGGAAGGGGCGACGGTGCTGGAGATCGGCTGCGGCGTCGGCGACACGCTGGCGGATCTCAAGCCGTCGCGCGGCGTCGGCATCGACCTCAGCCCGGCGACCATCGCCGTGGCGAAGGCGCGCCATCCGCAGTTGGAGCTGATCGCCGCCGATGCCGAGGATCCGGCGACCATCGACGCAATCGAGGGGCCGTTCAGCCACATCCTGCTGTCGGGCACCATCGGCTTCCTGGACGACATCGAGGAGACGCTGCGCCTGCTGCGCCGGGTCGCCACGCCGAAGACCCGCATCATTGTCAGCTATCACTCCCGCGTCTGGGAGCCGATCCTGTGGGCGGCGGAGAAGCTGGGGATGCGCATGCCGCAGGGCCAGCAGAACTGGCTGTCGACCAGCGACATCGTCAACCTGCTGGATCTGGCGGGCTGGGAGCCGGTGCGCCGCGAATGGCGCCAGCTGATCCCGAAGCGGCTGTTCGGGCTGGGCACGATGGTCAACCGCTACATCGCGCCCCTGCCCGGCATCCGCCGGCTGTGCGTGCGCAACTATGTCGTCGCCCGGCCGCAGCCGACCGTCGAGGCGGTGACGGTGGACGGCAAGCCGGCTTCGGTCACCATCCTGATCCCCTGCCGCAACGAGCGCGGCAACATCGAGAACGCCATCCGCCGCCTGCCGCGCTTCGCCCCCGACATCGAGGTGATCTACGTCGAGGGCAACAGCCAGGACAACACCTACGAGGAGTGCCTGCGCGTCCGCGACGCCTATCCCGACTGGGACATCAAGGTCATGAAGCAGCCCGGCAAGGGCAAGGGCGACGCGGTGCGCGCCGGCTTCGCCGTGGCGCGCGGCGACATCCTGATCATCCTCGATGCCGACCTGACGGTGCCGCCGGAGACAATGGGGAAATTCTATCAGGCCATGGTGTCGGGGCGCGGCGAGTTCGTGAACGGCACCCGGCTGGTCTACCCGATGGCGCCGGAGGCGATGCGCTTCCTGAACTTCCTGGCCAACCGGGCCTTCGCGCGCATCTTCTCCTTCCTGCTGAACCAGCGCTTCACCGACACGCTGTGCGGTACCAAGGTGCTGTGGCGCCAGGATTACGAGACCATCGTCGCCAACCGCCATTACTTCGGCGATTTCGACCCCTTCGGCGATTTCGACCTGATCTTCGGCGGCGCCAAGCAGAACCTGAAGATCGTCGAGGTTCCGGTGCGCTACGCCGACCGCAGCTATGGCGAAACCCAGATCTCGCGCTTCACCCACGGCTGGCTCTTGGCCCGCATGGTGGTGTTCGCCTGGAAGAAGCTGAAGGCGTTCTGAAGCCTTCAGCGCACCGTCGACAGGGCGATCTCGAAGGCCCGCCGGTTGATCGCCCAGGCCTCGAAGGCGGTGTCCTCGTCGGGGGAGAGCAGGATCAGGCTGACCGGCAGGCTGTGCCCCGCCCCATTTCCATCCCGGCCCCCATCTCCAGCAAGCGCGAGGCGGGCCGACAGCACGGTCATCGGGGTGCTCCCCTGCGGACCGGTGCGGCGGGCCTTGCGGCGGTGGAGGAGGAGGCTGCGCTCCGCCGTCCGTTCCTCGGCGAGGAGGTCGGTTTCGGCGGACAGGGCGAAGCCCTGGTTGGCCAGCTTGGCCAGCGTGGTCCGTTCGATCTCCGCGGCGGCGGCGAGTGCGGCATCGCCGCTCCCCTCCGCGGCGCCGAGCACCGCGATCAGGCTGCCGCGGCCGGTGGAGCCGTCCGGCCCGACATGGTCCAGCACCAGCGAGGCGCCGTCCGGCGGAGCGTCGCCGCCCGGCGTCTCCCGCCACAGGCCGGAAGCGAGGAAGCGGACGGCGTGCGTCCCCTTCAGCGCCGTCCATTCGAACCCCTCGGCGAAGGTCTGGCCGGTCGGCTCGGCCAGCCGGAAGCGCATGGCGGCGAGCAGGACGATCTCCTGCATCACCCGGTGGTCGGCCATGCTGCCCTGGGCCATTCCACCCTGGATCATGCGCCCGTCGATCAGGAACAGCAGGTCGCCGTCCTTCACCGTCAGCAGCCGGTGCAGGCGCAAGGCCCCGTTGTGGCGGCCGGCGGCGAGCGCGTCGCCCATCATGCCGGTCGGCGAGGGAGCCTGGCGGAAATCCAGCTCGCGGTAGCCCTGCGAGCGCATCCAGGCGCGCAGCCAGTCCGCCCCGTGCATCTCGCGCGGCAGGAAGGCGGCCCAGACCACCAGTTCCACCCCCTCCGCCGCTCCCGTCGCGCCGGACTCGCCCGGATAAAAGCGGGCCAGCGGGACGATGGGCGCCTGCGGACCGGGGGCGGCGGTGGCCGTCCGTTCCACCGCCCAGCCCCGCGGCAGGGCGATGGAGAAGCCGGTTCCGGCCGGCAGTCCGTCACGGACCAGGACGTCCAGATAGGTGGCTTCGATCACCGGGCGCGGCGACACCGGCGCCGTCAGCAGGGTCGGCAGTCTGGGGTCCATGGTCTACTCTCCCGTCACGAGGCGCACCGGGCTCATGGCCCGGCGCTCCGTTCCCGGCCGGTGTAGCGGGGGCCGATGCTGAGGTCCACATCGGCCTTCAACCCCAGCAAGGCCGCGGCCTCTCCCCCCGCCCCCATATGGTAGCGGCCGGTCTCCAGATCCTTGAAGGCGTAGGCGGCCGCTCCCGCCCCGACCGAGCCGGCGGACGCGCCGCCTTTGCCGCGCAGGCTGAGGGTGTAGTCGGTGAAGGGGATCGGGATGTTGATCTCGCCCTTCAGGTCGCCGGACGCCGCCGCCGCGCCGGCCTTTGCGCCCAGCGCGATGCCGGCCCGCCGCCCGTCGGAACCGATCAGCCCGTCGGCCTTGGCTTCGGCCTGCATCAGCGAATATTCGCCGCCGGCCTCGGCCCAGGGGTTGTTCTGGTCGGTGCCGGCGAACAGCGTGGCGTCCTGCGTGACCATCACCGCCTTGGCCGAGGCGGTGCCGCCGGCGCCATGGACGATGCCGCCGGCGGCCTTCGCCTCGGCGGTCAGGACCTCCATCTTGTGGGAGCCGCCGACATAGCGATTCCCGAGATGGCCGGCATGCTCCATCTTCACCATGCCGACGCCGGCCTCGCCCTTGGCCTGCCCCAGCAGGCCCTGGCGCTTCGCCTCGCTGTCGGCCATGGCGTAGAGGACGCTGACATTGTCATCGCCGCCCGCCCGCTTCAGGAAGGCCGGCTTCTTTGGGCAGGGGGCGATCGGCGCGCCGGGCGGTGCCGGGGCCGCTGTCTGTGCCGCGGCCTGTCCGGCTCGGGCCGCGGCGGGGGCGGCCGGCGGGGCCGGTGGTGGCGCCACGATCAGCCGCTGGCCCGACGCGATCATGTTGGGGTTGGAGATGCCGTTCAGCCGCTGCAGCTCGGCCACGGTGGTGCCGTTGCGCCGGGCGATGGCGGACAGCGTCTCGCCGCGCTGGACGGTATGCACGGTCATCGTGTGCCCCTTGGCGAGCGGGTTGCCGTCAGGGCGGCGGTGATCCGGTCGAGCCGCGCGTCGGCGTCGCCCGGTCCTTCCAGCCCCGGCTCTTCCAGCAGGGCACCGAGCCAGGCGAACTCCTCCCGCCGGGCATGGTCCAGGGGGAAGGCCGCCAGGATGTGGACGTAGCGCGTGATCTGCTGCTCGGTCTCCATGCCATGGGCGGGAGCGGTGGCGAGCGCGGCGTCGATCCGGGCGGTGACCTCGTCGGTCGGAACGTCGGGGGCCTCCCGGGCCATCATCGCCGTCACCGCGGCGCGCAGGCGGGCATGGAACGCGGCGGCGCGCGCGGTGTGGAGCTGTTCCTGCTGGCGGTCGGAAATGCGTAGCATGGGATCAGCGCTCGCCCGGCCAGAGCTGGCCGGTCCAGACCAGCACCGCCGCGATGACGCCGGCGATGGCGAACAGCGCCATCAGCACGAAGCCGGCGGTCTGCGCCTGATCCAGCGCGCGGTCGCGCAGGATGGCGTCGGCGATGGCGCCCTTGGCCTCGATCCGGGTGAAGAGGGTGCGCAGGCGGCCTATGAAGCCGGTGACCAGCGCCGGGGTCGCGAGGCTGAGCATGCCGCTGCCCAGCCCGACGAACAGCGTCTTGTAGACCCGTCCGGCCAGATCGCGGTTGCCGCCGAACAGCGGCAGGGTGCGCTCTCCCAGAACAGAAAGGCCGATCAGGGTCAGGAGGACGACGAACGCCGCGAGAAGCAGGCGTCCTTCGGTGGAGGACGGAAGCGGTTCCATGACCCTTTGGCCGGTCGGAGTGAAAGCGGGCAAGCGGGAGCTTCACAAAAGCAATCGCGCCTGTCCACTCCGTTCACCGTCGATACCATTCATCATCGCAGCGTGTCGGCGATGCCTACCCGCCGTCATGCTTCACCGTCTCAGGCGGCGACGATGGCCGGCATGGCGAGGGCCTGGTAGCTGTCGCGCTGTTCGGTGAGGCTCAGCAGCAGGTCGTTCAGGCTGTCGCGGGCGAAGCTGTCGGTGGTCGTCGCCATCCGGCGGCGGACGACGGCGATGAACTCCTCCAGCACGTCCAGATGCAGGGTGGCGGAGGCCAGGACGTCCTTGGCGATCGGGGCAGGGATCGGGGCGGTCATGATGGCGGTCTTTCGCGGAAGAGGGGGCGGTGCAGAGGGAGCGGACTGGAACTGGCGGATCAGGCGGCGAGCGCGTTGGCGGGCTGAACGGCAGCGAGCACGGTGCGGTAGGTCTCGCGCTGCTCGGTCAGGCCGGAGAGCAGGTCGGTCAGGCTGTCGCGGGTGAATTCGCTGGTGGCGCCGTTCAGCTTCGACTGGGTGATGGCGATGAATTCGTCGACCACATCCAGGTGCAGGGAAGCAGAGGCAAAGACGTTGGCGGCGCAATCGGTCTTGGACATGGCGGCTATCCCTGTATTCGTGGTGGAGGCTTCTGCCCGTTCTGATGAGCTTATTAAGTCATCCCGCCAGTTAACGAGGTGTTAAGATCGCCGATTGGTCCTAGGTCGATTGGTGATTACCACTTCCAAGAAAAACACTGCTATGCGATTTGGCGGTAGTGTTACTTCTTTCGATCGCATATGAAAAAACGCGGCCGGTTGCCCGGCCGCGTTCTCCATCGTTCCATGATCGGCCTGATCGGACTTCCGTCAGACCGGCCCCATCAGACCGCCCCCGTCAAACCGCCTGGGGCAGCCCGTGGATGTAGCCGACACCGCCGCTGCGGCGGTTGCGGTAGGCGTCGTCGATCAGGCTGGCGAGGCTGTCCTTCACCTTGTCGTGCAGCCCCTTCTCCCAGTCGCCGGGGTGCTGGAAGTTGCTCATGACGTAGGAGAAGCCGTTGACGTCGTCGACCGCCTGCAGGCCGGTCGATTCCGCACCCGCCGGGCAGGACAGGATGCGGGCCAGCGTCTTGCTGTCGACGTTGTAGGCCCACAGGAAGTTGTTGACGTGGTTGCCGCTGTCCTCGCCGATGAACAGCGTGCGCAGCTTCTCGGAGAATTTCAGGTTGTCGGGGTTGGCGATCAGGTCGGCGTCGGCGGTGTTGCCCAGCGCGTCTGGCGTCGACAGGTCGCGGCCGACCAGGGCGGGGACGGCGCTGAAATGCACCGGCACCCAGTCGCTGGCGATGGCGGATCCCGCCATGTCGGTCTGGCCGCCCTTCATCGGCAGCTGGTAGACGGCGCCGGCGTTGATCTTGTCGACCTTGATGCCGCTCTTGCCGTCGCTCATCGTCTTGTAGATGTAGGACACGGCCATGTAGGCGGTCTTGTCCTTGGCGTTGACGGTGACGCCCTCCAGCTTGGTCAGGGCCAGCGTGGCGCCGACGGTGGGGGCGTAGCGGTGGGTCTCCAGGAAGGCGGCGGCCTTCTCCATGCCCGGCTTGAACTTGACCCACTGGGTCTTGCCGCTGAAGGGGATGGCGGTGAAGGACGGGTCCTTCGGATCCTCCTTCTTCACCTCGACGATGTCGGCGGCCTTCAGGCTGTCGGCCAGCTTTTCGATCTCGGCGCTGGTGGCGTGGCCCAGCTTGACCCACTTGAGCGCGAAGGCGCCGCCCTTGTCGATGTCCTTGCCGGCCTCCTGCTCCATCTTCGCGGCATAGAGGGTGCCGGCGGACAGGTCCTTGGCCTTGTCGGCGATGAACATGAAGAGGCCGCCGTTGGTGGCGTCGTCACCCATCAGCACGGTGCGCTCGTCCGGCATCACCTGCACCAGCTCGTGCGAGATGC
This sequence comes from uncultured Azospirillum sp., assembly GCA_965650625.1. Taxonomy (GTDB): domain Bacteria; phylum Pseudomonadota; class Alphaproteobacteria; order Azospirillales; family Azospirillaceae; genus Azospirillum. The sequence continues at coordinate 12,238 of CBFGPE010000116.1, forward strand.
GGCCCAGGCAATAGTGCTTCGTGATGGTGCCGGTGCCGTCGGGGTGGACCGTCACTTCCGGCAGGTGGCCGTAGTGGTAGGGGTTGGCCTTGGTCTCGTCGCCGAACAGGTTCTTGCTGTAGGCGCGGAACTGGTCGTCGAGCGCCGCCGCGTCCGGCTCGTACTCCTCGCTCGACAGGTGGGTGTTCCAGGGCGACAGGCTGGCGCCGCAGGTGATCCACAGGCCGTGCGCCGGGCTGGTGTCGACGTTGTGGTACTGCACCAGCTTCAGCGCGCCGGTTTCCTTGTTCTGGTCCAGCGTCAGGACGGCGATCGGCGACGGCAGCTTGCCGTACATCGAGGCGTCCTTGGAATCGCGGGTGGCGTATTCGAACTGGACGACGGCGAACAGGGTGTTGCCGGTGACGCCCGCCACCTTGGCGCCGGGGATCGGGGCCAGCAGGTTGCAGCCGTCCGGGCAGTCGGAGAAGAAGGGCGCCGGGGTCGCCATCGACTGATCGAGGATCGGCTTGCCGTTGATGTCGGTGTAGCCGCCGGCCAGGATCGTGCCGCCCTTGCCGTCCGGCACCATGTCGCCGGTGATGAACAGCGGCTGGTAGCCGAGCGCGAAGCTCTGCTTGGAGCCGTCGGCCCAGGTCACGACCATGCTGGATTCGACCGTGGTCTTGGCCTGCGCGGCGGCGGTGGCGGGGGCGGCCATGCCGACGAACTCGACGGCGACCGGCGCGCCCTTGGCGGCGGCGGCTTCGGCGCCCGAGGCGAACAGCAGCTCGCCGGCGCCGATGCCGGCGACCGGCAGCAGCGGCAGCCCGGCAAGGGCGCGGAGCACCGAACGGCGCGACGTTTCAGGCAGTTGGACGGGCAGGTTGGTCATGGCTGGTGTCTCCCGAACCCTCATCAGGGCAAGCGGCTGGCATGAGCGGCGCCGTCGGGCCATTGGAGCCCGTTCGGCGCCACCTTGATTTTGGCGAGCGTCGGGAAGCTACAGCGGGGATGTTACAGTTTGACGGTCGCCTCCCATTCGATAGGGCGCGACCGTCTCCGGTCGGTGAGCCCTGTTCAGCGCGCGCTGAGCATACAGGTGCGGTCGGAGGGCATGGACAGGACCACCGGCTTGCCGTCGGCTCCGGTGCCGCGCACCTCACGCCCGCCGGGCTTTCCCCCGGATGCCGGCAGATCGACGATCTCCGGGTCGGTCACCTGCCCGGTGACGGTCCATTGCCGGGTCTGCGGGTCCTGGCAGCGCAGCTCGTACCGGCCCTTCATCGGCTCGGCAGCGGCCGGGAGGGCAAGGGCGCCGGTCAGCAGAAGGGCGGCCATCGGAACGGACAGGGCGAAGCGGGTCATCGGGCTTTTCCTCAACCGGCTGTGTCTGGGGAGTGGGGACGGGACAGCACCCGCGCGATGTCGGCCTGCCAGACCATGCTGACCAGCGCGATCTGGGTCAGCAGATGCATCTCGCCGCGGCCGATGGCCTCCACCAGCTCCTGCCGGGTCAGGTGCAGGATCTCGGTGTCCTCCAGGTCGTCGACGATCGGGTCGGCGACCCGGCGGCAGCCGGTGGCGTGGAACATGTGCGACCAGGCCCCGCCCTGGTTGGCGTTGACGATGTAGGCGCCGAGGTCGGTCCAGCTCTCCGCCTCCATCCCGGTTTCCTCCATCAGTTCGCGCTTGGCCGCGGCCAGCGGCTCCTCGCCGGGCGACAGGTGGCCGCCGGGGAAGACCAGACCGACCTTGCGCGGGCCGTGGCGGTACTGGCGGTAGGTGACGATCCGCCCGTCCGCCGTCTCGGCGAAGATGCAGGCGAAGGAGGGCTGGTCGAATTGGTAGTAGTCGTCGATCCGCCGTCCGTCCGGCAACTCCACCGTCTCCACCCGCACCTTCAGGAAGGGATCGGCGTCGAGCAGGTCGCGGCTGCCCAGCACGGTCCAGGGGCGATGCAGGCGGTAGGGTCGGTGTCCGGGCATGGTGGGGCTGTTCTCTGAGGGCTGCGGCAGGGGGAAAGACATCCCGGTGACGGCCTACCAGCCGCCGCATGCTCCCGTCCAGTCATCCACAAGGGGGGAGGACCGCCTTTCCCGCTGTGAGGGGGCGTCCGGCGCACAGCGCCTGGGGGATAAAACGCGGAGAGATCTGGTTGAAATACTGCTGACCCGAAGGGATGATTCATACAGAGAGTTGATCGGCCTTGACGGAAAAGTATATATGTGAAAAGCATTTCTACATATGAGTGTGTCAAATGAAACGGAGTGTGACAGATTTTTCCCAAGCATCCATTTCTATTGAGCTGGCTTGGCAATAGTGCTTATCGGTTTAAGCACAATTGCGATCAAAGTCCATGCGCACCGACTCCTGCTCCCCGATCCCGCGCCTGATCCACCAGACCTGGAAGACACGCGACGTTCCGCCGGAATTCCAGGCGCTGCAGCGCGGCTGGATCGACCGCAATCCCGGATTCGAGTACCGGTTCTGGACCGACGAGGACATCGGGCGCTTCATCGCCGAGGAGCATCCGGCGCTGCTGCCGGTCTTCCACGGCTATGCCGATCCCATCGCGCGGATCGATCTGGCGCGCTACCTGATCCTGCGCCGCTTCGGCGGGGTCTATGCCGACCTCGATTTCGAATGCCTGCGTCCGATCGACGGGGTGCTGGAGGGCCGGAGCTTCGTCGTCGGGCTGGAACCGGCGGAGCATGGCAGGCTGGCGAAGGCGGTGGAGCGCGGGCTGCCCCGCATCCTGTGCCCGTCCTTCCTGGCGTCGGTGCCCGGCCATCCCTTCTGGGACCATCTGCTGGACCGGCTGGTCGAGGCGCGGACTTTCGCCGACGTGCTGGACGCCACCGGCCCCTTCCTGCTGACCCGCGCCCATGCCGACTATGAATGGGCCCGGCATGAGGATGGCGCCGCCGCGGTGACGGTGCTGCCGCCGGAGCTGCTCTATCCCGTGACCAAGGAGGATTGCTGGAGCGGCCGCCTGTTCGATCCCGTCTTCTGGGAGCGGGCGACGCGCCGGGCCTATGCCGTCCATTACTGGGAAGGCACCTGGTTCCGCGATGCCGCCGGACGTGGCGCCGGACCCGAGGCGGCATTGCCGCGGCAGGTCGCGGCGGTGGTGACCGACGGCCGGCCGGAGGACGCCCGCTCTCCCATAAAGGCGGAGGGGCTGCCCCTGATCTCCTGCCTGATGGTCACCAGAGGGCGGAGGGCGCTGCTGGAGTTCGCCATCGACGGCTTCGCGCGCCAGACCTATCCCAACCGGGAACTGGTCATCGTCTGCGACAGCCCGGCCTTGCCGCAGGACGACCCGCTGGAGCGCGCCATCCGCGCCGCCCATTGCCCGAACATCCGGTTGATCCGGGTGAATGCGGCCGGGCGGGAGGGAGGCGCGACGCTGGGGGAGCTGCGCAACATCGCCGTCGACCATGCGGCCGGCCGTTATGTCTGCCAGTGGGACGACGACGACCTCTACGACCCCTGCCGGCTGCAGATGCAGCAGCGGGTTCTGGCCGCGGCCGGCGCCCAGGCCTGCCTGCTCGGCCGCTGGATGATCTGGTGGCCGGCCGAGGACCGGCTGGCGGTGTCCTGCGAACGCGACTGGGAAGGCTCGCTTCTGTGCGAGAAGGCGGTGATGCCCCGCTATCCGGCCCTTCGCCGCGGCGAGGACACGCCGGTGGTCGAGCAGCTGCGCCGCAGCGCCCGCGTCGTCCGCATGGACCTGCCGCGGCTCTACACCTACGTCGTCCATGGCGCAAACACCTTCGGTGCCGCGCATTTCGAGGTCCATTGGCAGATCGCCACCGCCCGTTTCGAGGGCGACCGCTGCCGGGCCATGCTGGAGGAGATGGGTAAGCGCCTGCCGGTGGAGGCTTACCGCCGGGCGGTGCGGGGCAATGCGGGGGAGATCGGGGCCGCCCCGGCCGGAGCGGACATCGAGGTCGAAGTCGCCGGGCATCTGGGGGCCGCGACCGGGTTGGGGAGTGCCGTGCGCGGGACGGTGGCCGCCCTGCGGGCGTCGGGGCTGCCGGTGTCGGTCATCGACATGCCGCTCGCCGAGACCCATCCGGTTGCCATGCCCGCCGCCCCGCCGGCGGGAGCGGAGAGTGCCGCCGCCGGCGCCTTCGCGGTGACGCTGATCCACACCAATCCGGACGCGCTGCGCCAGTCGCTGAACGCCCGTCCTGGTCCCCAAGGCCCTGATCCCCGCCTCGATCCCGGGCGGCTGTCCGGCCGCTTCACCATCGGCTATTGGGCCTGGGAGGCGTCGTCGGGGATCCCCGACCCCTGGCGGGATTGCCTGCCGCTGGTCGACGAGATCTGGGTGCCCAGCAGCTTCACCGCCGCCGCGGTGGCGCCCCATGTCCCGGTGCCGGTGATCGCCATGCCCCACGCCGTGGCGGCCCCGCAGGTCCCGCCCGCGTTCGACCGGCGGGCGTTCGGCATTCCCGACGGCACGGTCTGCTTCCTGACCCTGTTCGACGCGACCAGCAACGTCACGCGCAAGAACCCGGCCGGCCTGATCCGCGCCTACCGCACCGCCTTTCCCGACGCCACCTCCGACACCCTGCTGATCGTCAAGGCGAAGAAGCTGACGGACGGCGAATGCCGCGCGCTGGAGGCGTCGGCCGGCGGCCGGCCGGACATCCGCATCGTCAACGAACCCTGGACGGCGGAGCGGACCGCCGCGCTGATGGCGGCCTGCGACGCCTATGTCTCCCTGCACCGGGCGGAAGGATTCGGGCTAACCGTTGCCGAGGCGATGGCCTGCGGCAAGCCCGTCATCGCCACCGCCTATTCCGGCACCATGGACATCACCACGCCGGACACCGCCTGGCTCGTGCCCTGCCGCACCGTCACGCTGGAGGCGGACGACGGCTATTACCGGCGCGGCACCGTCTGGGCCGAGCCCGACCTGGAGGCGGCGGCCCGGCTGATGCGCCGGGTGGTGTCCCATCCCGACGAGGCGCGCGCGGTGGGCGCGCGCGCCGCCGACCGGATGCGGACCCGGTTCAGCCCGCAGGCGGTCGGTGCCCGGATGCGCGACCGCCTGTCGGTCCTGATGGCGTCGCGCCTGCGCCCGCCGGTCCGGCCTCCGCTGTCCCCTGCGGTCCCAACCCTGGAGGCCGGGCGCGGGAGAGGTGGCGTGGGACGGGGGACGGAGCGCGTGCTGGTGCTGACCCCGGTGAAGGACGCCGTCGCCCATCTGCCGCGCTACCTGGACCTGCTCGGCCGGCTCGACCATGACCCCTCCCGCCTGTCGCTGGGCTTCCTGGAAGGGGACAGCCGCGACGGCACCCATGACTGGCTGGCCGCAAGGCTGCCGGAGCTGCGGGACCGCTACCGCCGGGTGACCCTGCTGCGCCATGACTACGGATTCCGGCCCGAGGGATCGCGTTGGGCGCCGGACATCCAGCGGCGGCGGCGGGAGCTGCTGGCGCGCTCGCGCAACCGGCTGCTGTCCGGTGCGCTGGGAGACGAGGACTGGGTGCTGTGGCTCGACGCCGATCTGGTCGCCTATCCGCCGGACCTGCTGGCCCGGCTGCTCGCCGCCGGGCGCGACATCGTCGTTCCCCACTGCGTCCTGCCCGACGGGCGGACCTTCGACCTCAACAGCTTCCGGCTGACAGACCCCGAGATGGATGGGGAGGATCCGCGCCATCTGGCCGACGGCATCTTCCAGCCGCCGCGCGGCGTCGGCCGGCTCTATCTGGACGCTTTCGCCGGCGAGGGCATCGTGCCGCTGGACGGGGTCGGCGGTACGGCGCTGCTGGTGCGCGCGGACCTTCACCGCGAGGGACTGTGTTTTCCTCCCTACAGCCACCGCGGCTACATCGAGACGGAGGGGTTGGCGATGATGGCCAAGGACATGGGCGTGGCCGCCTGGGGCCTGCCGGATCTGCGCATCATCCATGCCGCTCAATGACAGCGACCACTGACGGGCGAACCACCATGCCGACCACCGGAATCCCCGGCGCCGACAGACCGGAAATTGCCGCCAGCATCGTCATCTGTACCCATCGGCGTCCTGAACTGCTCGGTGCCTGCCTGGACAGTCTGATCGGTCAGCGGTTGGGCGGTGCCTCTTCAGGCTCCGCCTATGAAATCCTCGTGATCGACAATTCCGCCCTGGCGGAAGGACGCCCGGTCGTCGAGCGCCGGCAGACCGCCTTCGCCCTGCGGGGCGTTCCGCTGCGCCATATCCTGGAGGAGCGTCCGGGCGTCAGCTTCGCCCGCAACCGCGGCGTGGCCGAGGCGGCGGGAGCGCTGATCGCCTTCATCGATGACGACGAGCGGGCCTGCGACGGATGGCTGGAGCGCCTGCTGGAGCCCTTCCACCGGCTGGGCGACGCCGTCGACATCGTCGCGGGCGAGGTCGAGCCGGATTTCGGCGCGCTGTCCAGGCCGGACTGGCTGGCCGACGACATGCTGCATTTCTTCTCGTGCCGCTGGGGCTGGGACAGCGAACCCCGCTTCCTGCGCGAGAAGGAATGGTTCGGTGAAGGGAATTGCGCCTTCCGCAAGCGGCTGATGGCCGGCCGCGCCTTCCCGACCGATCTCGGCCGCAAGGGGGATGGGCTGCTGACGAACGAAGGCATCATCTTCATGGAGATGCGCAGCGCCGGAGCCGCCACCTACTATGTGCCGGCCGCCACGGTGTTCCACTTCATCCATCCCGACCGGCTGAACCGGCGCTGGATGATGCGGCGGATGTTCTATCAGGGGGTTTCCAATCGCCTGACGCAACGGCGATACGGGCTGGAGGAGCAGCGCTGGGACTTCAACGTCAATCTGGCCAAGCTGGCCGCCCTCGACATCGAAAGCCTGGAGGGGGAAAGCCTGCGGGCGATGATCCGGCTGTATTACCAGCTCGGCTACGCCTCGGCCTCGGGCATGCACTGAAGCCGCCGGGAGGCCCGTCCCGTCCCTTTCTTACGGCGCCACATAGATCTGGTTCACGAAGGGATCCAGCCCGTCCGGCAGGCCCGGAGAGCGGCGGTCGAGCGGCGGGACGGTCGGGCCGTGGGGGCTGCGGTTGATGTTGTACTGGGCCGTCAGCAGCAGGCGCCGGCCGCGCCGCGGCAGAGCGCCCTTGTGGACGCCGTAGGTGTCGCCCAGGAAGCGGCTGCCGGCCGCGCCGGTCATCGTTACCGTGCCGGCGGTACCGAAGGCAGCCTCCACCTGCGCGTCGGTCAGGGCGCGGCCGGTGGAGAGCAGGCGGCTGCGGTGGCTGCCCTTGACGAAGATGTGCGGGCCGCCGTCCTCGTCCACGTCGGTCAGGTAGAAGAAGAGCTTGAAGCCGCGCAGGCTGTCCAGGTCGCGGTGGTGGCGCTGGGTGCCCTTGGCCGCCTCCCGTCCGCCGAAGCTCTCGCCGCCGTAAGACCACCAGCAGCCGACATTGTCGAGGATCGGCTTGCAGCCGAGATACAGCTCCGCCGTCTCCAGCACCTGCGGATCGTTGAAAAGGGCCAGCACATGGGGCGCGCGCAGGATCTGGTCGATGCCGTGATAGCCCATGTTGGAGTCCGGGCTGGGCGGGCTGTCGGGCCGGAACCAGCCCAGATGCGGGCGGAAGGGATCCTGGCAGGGGGTGTTTTCGAAATAGCTGCGCAAGCTCGCGACGATGGCCGGGTCGATCGGCGGCAGCAACGGGGTGATGCCGTCCGTCTCCAGCGTCCGGCACCAGTCGCGCGCCTCCAGCGACGGGTAGAAGCCCGGCGTGCGCGGTCGCCGGGCCGCGATCAGCGCCGCCAGCCGGTCACGCAGGACCGGATCGGTGACGATGGGCAGGATGTCGTAGATGGCGTAGCGCGGGTCGGCCTTCGCCTTGCGCCAGTAGGCCCGTGGCGAGGCGATGCGTGTGCGCACATTGTCCAGAAAGCTGCCGACGGGAGCGGAGGCGGGGACGAAGGAGGACGCCATGGGATGCGGCACCGCGTGGAGAGGGAATTGTCTGTGGCGAAGACTCTCCATAAGGGCGGCGGTCTTTCAAGGCGCATCCGTTCCTTCGTCGCGCCATGCTGCTGAGGCACGACGTCGCGGGTTATAAAACTGACGGCATTTTGAGGAAAGAAGGAGGCAGGGGAAGCCGATGGCCATGACCGGTGTCGAACATCGCGTGCTGTACCGCGACCCGCGGTTCTATGCGTCCTTCCCGTCGCTCACCCCGATGGGAGACGGGTCGGTGCTGCTGGCCTTCCGGCGCGCGCGCGATCATCGCTGGCTGCGCGGGGCGGAGTTCCGGGCGGGGGAGACCGGCTTCAACCATGTCGACCATCTCGATTCCCGCTCGCAGACAGTGCTGCTGCGGCTCGGCCCCGATGCGGTGCCGCTGGGCGAGGAGATGCCCCTGCCCCCCGACCCGCAGGCGGCCGACCAGGACGCCAGCCTGCTCACCCTTCGCGACGGCCGCATCCTGCTGACCGGCTTCCGCTGGTACCCGGTGCCGGCGGCCGATGGCGAGGCGTTGCGCGCGCTGGGCTTCTGGTTGGCGGGAAGCCCGCTGAAGACCGGCGACCTCTACCTGTTCTGGGGCGGCTACAGCCGGTACAGCGACGATGGCGGGCGCAGCTGGACCCCGCACCGCGACCTGCCTCCCCTGCCCGGCCATCCCGACATCGTGCCGGGCCAGCGGCCCTTTTACGGCGGGGCGGTGCGCGGCCGGGCGGTCGAGGCGCCGGATGGCACCATCCTGCAGACCGGCTACACCCACCACCCCTCCACCGGCACCTATGCCAGCCATCTCTTCGCCTCCACCGACCGGGGGGAGAGCTGGGTGCACCGGGCGATCATCGCCATCGACCGCGAGGCCAAGGCCGGCTTCTGCGAGACGGCGCTGCATCTGGACGCCGACGGCGTGCTGCACGCCTTCCACCGCACCACCGGGCTGGACGACCATCTGGCGACCTCGCGCTCCACCGACCTGGGCCACAGCTGGGAGCCGTGGCGGCGCCATGCGGTGGTCGGCCATCCCTATGACGCCTGCCCGCTGCCGGACGGCCGGCTGCTGCTGGTCGGCGGCTACCGCCATGCGCCCTACGGCGTGCGCGCCCGCCTCTACGACCCGCGCCGAGAGCTGCCGGACGAGGTGCCGGAGCTGGTGCTGCGCGACGACGGGCCGGCGCCGGACCTGGGCTATCCTTGGGCGGCGGTGCTGCCGGACGGGCGCGCCATGGTCGCCTATTACATCTGCGACGCCACCGGCCTGCGCGGGATCGAGGCGACGTTGTTCCGGCCGTGAATGGGGAGGGGAGCCTGCGACCCGCTGTGCCCTGGACCGGCTGGCGGGGCGCGGGATACCCTTCGTTCCCATGGAACGCCCCCTCCCCTTCGTCGCCGCCAAGGCCGTCCCCGGCATCGCCCCCGCCGCCTACCACGACCCGGAGATTTTCCGGGCGGAGGAGGAGCGGGTCTTCCGCCACGCCTGGATCTTCGCCGGCTTCACCGACGAGCTTGCCCGGCCCAACGACTATCTGACCCGGCGGATCGGCGGGCTGGACGTGCTGGTGCAGAATTTCGACGGGGATCTGCGGGGCTTCCGCAACGTCTGCACCCACCGCTTTGCCATGATCCACCGGGCGCCGCGCGGCAACGGCATGCTGCGCTGCGGCTATCACGGCTGGACCTTCGACCGCGACGGCGTGCCCTACGGCATCCCCGGCAACGAGGTGAATTTCGGCCTCGACCGCGAGGGCCGCTGCGGTCGTGCCCTGACGCCGGTAGCGGTCGGGGTGTGCGGGCGCTTCGTCTTCCTGCGGGTGGCGGCGGAGGGACCGGAACTCGGCGACTGGCTCGGCGTCTATGCCGACGTGCTGCGCCATGCCTCGGAGATCTTCGTCCGCCCCTTCGAGGAGCGGTCGATGGAATGGGCCGCCAACTGGAAGATGGGGGTGGAGAGCGTGCTGGAGGTCTACCACGCCGACCTCACCCACCCCACGACCTTTCGCAAGCTGGTGAAGGGCGACTGGCGCTGCGACTATGACGGCGCCCATTCCCGTGGCGTGACCGGCGTGTCGGACAAGAGTGCCCGTTGGTGGGACGGCGTGTCGGAACGGCTGGGCTTCCGCCCCAGCCATGTCTTGCGCGACTACGACCACCTGCACATCTTCCCCAACCTGGAGATCGGCTTCACCCGCGGCGCGGTGATGAGCGTCCAGACCTACGACCCGCTCGGCCCCAACCGCTGCGCCCTGAACCTCCGCCTGTTCCTGGCCGATCCGGAGGGGGATGCCGGCAAGGGCGGCCCCGCCGCCCGCCGGCTGATCGAGGAGGGGGCGCGGGATCTCAACGTCGCCCTGCTGCGCGAGGACCAGGAGGCGTCGGAGTTGGCCTTCCGCGGCTGCCGCCAGACGGAGCGTCCCGCCCTGCTCGGCCTGAACGAGGAACGCATCCAGCAGTTCCACGCGGTTTGGCGGAGGATGATGGGGGTGTAGGGGGGGTACGGCTATTTTGCCGTTGGCTGGACGGTCTTGAACAGACGCGGGTCGAAGGGGACGTCCTGGACGTCGGTGATCCGCAGCCGTCCCGCATCCGGGTGCAGCGGGTTGAGCAGGACATTGTGGACGTCCGGCATGATGGCGCTCGGTACCCGCAGCAGGGCCGACCGGCCGTTCGCCAGCCACGCATCGCCGACGGCGCGCGTCACCTCCGTCCGCTCCGTCCAGCCGGGGGGAAGCGGCGGCGCATCCAAGGGAACCACCCCGTCCTCCACCGCGACGGTCAGCAGGCGGTAGCGGTCCGGCAGGGAAGCGGGCGAGGCGATCTCCTGATGGACCAGGATCTCGATCAGGGCGCCGGGTGACGATTCGGCGAGATAGACGATGGGCCGCCCGCGATTGTGCCAGCGGGCGCCGGCGCGCAGGCCCCCAACGCCTTGCAGATCGGCATGGTTGCTGATCCGCCAGAGCCTCACGCGAAATAGCCCTCGTCGATCTGGATCAGGGCTTCTTCCACCAGACGGGCACCGATGTCGGTGTCGATCAGGGCGATGGCCGCCTCACCGTCGAAACGGCTGCGGGGGGCATGGAGCCAGGACAGCGCCTTGTCCCGGTTGCCGAACACCGCCTGCGCCAGGGCGACGATGCTGGCGGCGCGGTAGGCGCGCTCGCTCTCCTCCAGCGACAGCGCCTCCCCCTTCTGCCGGCGGTGTTCCAGCGTGCGGCGGGGGATGATCCGGCCCAGGATGCGGGCGTCGAGCCCGGCCGCCTGCAAGGCGCCGACGGCTTGGGGAGACAGCCGGCCTCGCACCATCCGCAGGACGTCGAGATCGTCGGCAGGCGGGTGGTCCAACCCCAGGAGGTCGGCGGCAAGCACCCGCTGGCGCTCGGCCAGAGCCGCGGGCGAAACGGGATTCTGCATGTCAACCTCCCTCGGCGCAAATTGCCACCATCAATCTGGCATCTTGCGCAGGGTGCATCAAGCCTGTCGGTCGGCTCCTTTCAGGACGGCAGCCTCAGCTTTCCCACGGGTTGATGATGGGAACCCCGCAATCCAGGAAATCCGCCACGTTTCTGGTTGCCAGGGCAGCGCCACGGGATGCTGCGACGGCGGCGATCTTGCGCATCGAAGGCTTTGGTCGGCCGGCCTTGTTGCCGTCGTCCTGCCGCGATGGGCGAGAAGGCTTTTGCCGCCATGCTGTCGAAGGGCAGCACCCGGCCGGCAAAGTCTTCGGCAAACATCTGCTCCGCCGCCATCAGGAGATCGCTCCGCCGCCCCTCCGGCAGCAGGGCGAGGCCGTACAGGATTTCCGCCTGGGTGATCGTCGTCGTGAACAGGGTGACGGCGGAGCGGCCGGCAAACCAGCGGAGTACGGCTTCGGACGCATCAGTTCCGAGAGCACGTTCGTGTCGAGGACGATCATCAGTCGAAGCTTGGCGGCGTCCGCAGGGCTTCGCGCTTCACCTCCGCCACCTCGACACCGCCGAGCCGCGCGAACCGCTGGTGGATGGCTTCCCCAAGATCCGGCGCCGGCTGGTTCTCTTCCGTGAGTGCCGCGCGCAGAATGTGGCGGGCCTTCAACGGATCCTCGAGGTTCCGGATCGCGATGCTGGCCATCGGTCGCTCCTGACCATGTCGGGAGAGGAAGGTTAGACAGCGATTGCATTGATTTCAATGATGGCGCTCTGCCCTCTCTACCGCCACTCCCGCCCGTCCATGTCCTGGTAGATGCGGAAGCGGTCGCGCACCGCCAGCCAGTCTTCGGCCA
>CBFGPE010000117.1:0-24424 GCA_965650625.1 uncultured Azospirillum sp.
CTTGCCGAAGAACTGCGTGTAGAAGATCTTGCCGCCGATGAACACCAGCACCAGGGCCAGCACGTATTTCAGGTAACGGAAGCGGTGGACCATCGCCGCCAGGGCAAAGTACAGGGCGCGCAGGCCCAGGATGGCGAAGATGTTGCTGGTGTAGACCAGATACGGGTCGGTGGTGATGGCGAAGATCGCCGGCACGCTGTCGACCGCGAAGACCAGATCGGCCAGTTCCACCATGATCAGCGCCAGCAGCAGCGGCGTCGCCGTCCAGCGCATCACGCCGCTGTCGCCCACCGGCTCCTTGACGATGAAGTGATGGCCGTGGAAGCGGTCGGTCACACGGATGTGGCGCTTCAGGAACCGCAGCGCCGCATTGTCGCCGATGTTGGTTTCCTCGTCCTTGGCAAACAGCATCTTGATGCCGGTCAGCAGCAGGAAGGCGCCGAAGACATAGAGGATCCAGTGGAATTCCGACACCAGCGCGGCGCCGGCGCCGATCATCAGGCCGCGCAGCACGATGACGCCCAGAATGCCCCAGAACAGCACACGGTGCTGCAATTCGCGGGGCACGGCGAAATAGCTGAAGATCAGCGATATGACGAAGACGTTGTCCAGTGACAGGCTCTTTTCGACGAAAAAGCCCGTGTAGTACTGCAACCCGGCCTCGCCGCCCATCGACCACCAGACCCAGCCGCCGAACAACATGGCGACCGCGATGTAGAAGGCGGAAAGCTTCAGGCTTTCACCGACGCCAATGACATGGTTGCGCCGGTTGAGAACGCCCAAGTCCAGAACCAGAAGCGTCAGGACGATCCCAACGAAAATGAGCCAAATCCAAACCGGTTTTCCCAGAAATTCCAGGAAAATCGTTGCAAACAAACCATCCATCGCAAAACCCACTTGATGACGCTGCGTGAGCGGTGAGATCAAGCGGTTCCGACATCACGACCGACGCCTCGGCCGTCAGAGGGGCCCGGACCCGAACTTCCTCGCAGATGGTGTCGCCGTGCCGCAGGTCAAGATGGCGGCAAGCAGCGATGAGACGGCGAAAGCAAAAACACCGCACGGCGTCTTCCGCTGGCCTTTGCGAGTCGCACCGACGGCAGCGTTGGGATGCCGGCCGCACTGCGGAAAACTGCGGCCGAATAGGGGGAGACGGCACCGAGACTCGGTGCTTGATGCAACGCCGCCACAGATGGCGAAGAAATGACCGGCAAGAAAAACACCGATGGTTGCCAAATCTGTGTTCGCTCTTGTGCGGATGGTGCCGTTCTGCCAATAACTCCGAAAAACCGAAACCAAACCGAACAAATGGAGTTTTGCATGAACCAGGCCGAGCTGATCGAAACCGTCGCCACCAACGCCGGCATTAAGAAGGCCGACGCGGCCAAGGTCGTTCAGGCTGTGTTCGAGGGCATCTCCGGCGCGCTTGGTCGCGGCGAAGATGTGCGGCTGGCCGGTTTCGGCATCTTCGAGGTGGCCGAGCGCGCCGCCCGTGAAGGCCGCAATCCGCGCACCGGCGAAGTCGTGGCGATCGCCGCCTCCAAGGCTCCGAAGTTCAAGCCGGCCAAGCAGCTGCGCGATCTGGTGAACGGCTGACACGCCCGCAACCACGTGCTACGGGGAGCGCAGCCATGACCATCGACCAAACCGAACTGCAATCGCTGACCGCCAAGGTCGTTGCCGCCTATGTCGGCAACAACTCGGTGCCGGTTCAGGATCTGCCCACGTTGATCAACAGCGTCCAGGTGGCCTTCCGCAACCTGGGCGACGACAAGCCGGCCCCGGCCAAGGCCGAACTCGTTCCGGCGGTCGCGATCAAGAAATCGGTCACGCCGGAATTCATCGTCTGTCTGGAAGACGGGAAGAAGCTGAAGATGCTGAAGCGGCATCTGAAGACCGTCTATGACATGACGCCGGATGAATATCGCGCCAAGTGGGGTCTGCCGCCGGAATACCCGATGGTTGCCCCGAATTACGCCAAGGCGCGTTCGGAAATGGCGACCAAGCTCGGGCTTGGCCGCAAGCGTGCGGCCGCCGAATAACGGCTTACGCCCACCGCTGTCGAAAAAGGCGCGTCCCCAAGGGGCGCGCCTTTTTCTTTGTTCGCACCCGGCGGCCGGCCGGGCCCAAGGCGCCATCTCGTGGGCTACCCCGATCCCGTTCGGCGGCCTATGACCAATGTTCAGGTAGCGAAGCGCCTCGGCCTTCCCATCTAGGGTTCCGGTAGGGTTCATGGGGCGGGTGCGGTCCTATCACCTTCCTCGCCGCAGAGGCATAGTCGCCCTCCTGCTATCCCGGTTGACCGGCGGCCGACCTGCCGCCGATCCACTTCGCAGCTGCGGCATTATGGTGGCACAGCAAAGGCCGACTGCCCGGATCGATGCCGGCCGATTGGAAGGGTGACACCCGCCCGAAAGGCACCTTGCCGAAGGTCTTGGGTCATAGGATTGCCTCCTCCCCCAGACTGCCGGTGCGGGTGGAAGAAGAGCTTGGGTATACGCCGAAAAACACCCGGAACACGCCCTTTACAGGGTTGATCCGCCGCATTTCCGCGGCCACATTAACATTGTCGAAAGGACGCAGTTCCTTGAGACACCGGGCAAATACCAACCCAACAACAAAACAAAACCAGCCAGAGCCGAAGCGACGGACGATATTCCTGCGTCCGCCGATGGACAATCGCCTCTAAGGCGACCCCGCCATGGGCCCCGACATGGGCCGGCCTTCGAAAAATCGGCCGTCCCAGGAAGCGTTGGAGAGGAGGCATTCGCGTGCTGAAGAAACTGCTGACCGGTGAAAACGCCAGCCTGACCCGCTACATCGAGGAGTCCAAGCGCTTTCCCATCCTTGCGCCGGACGTCGAACGCGACCTCGCCGTCGCTTGGCGGGAACGCGGAAGCCCGCAGGCCCTGGAACAGCTCGTGGGCAGCCACCTCCGCCTCGTCATCAAGATCGCCCGCGGCTTCGGCGGCTATGGCCTGCCGCTGGTCGATCTGGTCGCCGAAGGCAATGTCGGCCTGATGCAGGCGGCCCAGAAATTCGATCCGCAGCGCGGCTTCCGTTTCGCCACCTACGCCACTTGGTGGATCCGCGCCGCGATCCAGGAATACATTCTGCACAGCTGGTCGCTGGTGAAAATGGGCACCACCGCCGCGCAGAAGAAGCTGTTCTTCAACCTGCGCCGCCTGAAGAGCCAAATGGCCGAGTTGGAACAGGGCGACCTGTCGCCGGAGACAGTGGCCACCATCGCCGCCGAGTTGGACGTTCCGGAGACCGAGGTTGTCGAGATGAACCGCCGTCTGGCCGCCAACGACAGCTCGCTCGACGCTACCCTGTCGACCGACGGCGAGACCAACTGGCTGGAACTGCTGGCCGACGATCGTCCCACCCAGGACACCATGCTGGCCGATGCCGACGAACTGGCGCTGCGCCGCCGGCTGGTCGGGCAGGCGCTGGACCGGTTGGATGCCCGTGAACGCCGCATCCTGTTCGAGCGCCGCCTGAAGGACGATCCCTCGACGCTGGAAGCACTGAGTCAGCAGTTTTCGGTGTCACGCGAACGGGTACGCCAGATCGAGGTGCGGGCTTTCGAAAAGCTCCAGAAGGCGGTGCTCAGCGCCGCGCAGGCCCTGCGCCGTCCGGCCACGCCGATGGTGGCCTGACCCATCCGATTGCCCCGTCAGGCGGACGCGATGCCTGACGGGTGTCTTGCGGAGCCGGCCAGCCGGCTGGCCACCGCATCGTTGCGGCGGGCATTCCGCCCGCCAGTTGCCTCCAGACCTGTCACCTTCACGCCGGCGGCGCCCCTGGCCCGCCGGCATTTTCTTGCGTGGACAGACTATCGCTCGATCGCCGTCGGTTGTTGTTCGTTACCCCTATTGCCGCTTTTGGGTGCTGTGCGACAAAGTGACCGGTTCAAAGATGCGAATGCTTGCGCATGATGTGCGGCTCGCGGGAAAGATTGCATTTTCTCCAATACTTAGTACGCTAGTCATATCTCAAATGGGAGAGGGGCTCCATGTCGCACGCTGCCCAGACTCAATCGATCATTGACCGCATCACCTTCCTGCGCATCGACGAGGCGACGAAGGCTACGCTGCGGGAGTTCCAGCCCTATCTGGCGCAGCGCATCGATCAGATTCTCGAGGAATTCTACAGCTATCTCCGTTCGGTGCCGCAGGTGGCACCGATGCTGGTCAATCCCGCGGTGACCGGCCGGGCGCGCGAACTGCAGAAGCAGCATTGGCTGCGCAACGTCTTCACCGGCACCTTCGACGAAGCCTATGTCAGCCAAGTTCTTAAGATCGGGCAGACGCATCAGCGCATCGGGCTCGAGCCGCGCTGGTATACCGGCGCTTACTGCTTCACCCTGAACAAGCTGATCGAGCTGGCCGCCCAGATCCATCGCAAGAAGCCGGAAAAGCTGTCGCAGCTGCTCCAGGCAATCAACAAGGCGGTGTTTCTGGACATGGATCTCGCAACGTCGGTCTATATCGATCTGAACACTGCGGCGATCATCGCGCGGGAACTGGGCAGCACTGCCGACAGCTTCGAGCGTGAAGTCAAGGGCGTGGTCCAGGCGGTGGCGAGTGCAGCCCAGCAGTTGCAGGGTACCGCACAGGCGATGAGCCGCACCGCTGAAACGACGAGCGAGCAGTCGACCCAGGTCGCCGCCGCCGCAGAAGAGGCGTCCGTCAACATCCAGACCGTCGCTGCGGCGGCGGAGGAGCTGACCGCCTCCATCGGCGAGATCAGCCATCAGGTGACCCAATCGGCCGCCATCGCCAACGCCGCGATGACGGAGGCCGAACGGACCAACGCCACGGTGCAGGGGCTTGCCGACGCCGCCAGCCGCATCGGTCAGGTGGTGAAGCTGATCCACGACATCGCCAGCCAGACCAACCTGCTGGCGTTGAACGCCACCATCGAAGCGGCGCGCGCGGGTGAAGCCGGCAAGGGCTTCGCGGTCGTGGCGAGCGAGGTGAAAAGCCTCGCCAACCAGACCGCCAAGGCGACGGAAGAGATCAACTCTCAGATCGGGGCCGTCCAGGGCGCGACGCAGGAGGCGGTTGGCGCCATCCGCTCCATCTCCGGCACCATTGCGCGAATCAACGAGATCTCCACCTCCATCGCCACCGCCATGGAAGAACAGGGTGCCGCCACGACCGAGATCGCCCGCAATGTCCAGCAGGCCTCGATCGGCACCCGCGAAGTCAGCGAGACCATCGTCGCTGTGAATGCTTCCGCCAACAACGCCGGCGAAGAGGCCCGTGAGGTTCTGGAGGCGACCAACGAGCTGTCTCGCCAGTCCGGCACTTTGCGGACGGAGGTCGAACGCTTCCTTGCGCGCGTCCGCGCCGGCTGATCCGATCCACCGGTCTGGAAATGAAAATGGCGCGTTCCACGGAGCGCGCCATTTTCATATGGATGCCTTGAACTCAATCCGCCCGGACAGGGCGGCTCACGGCATCGTGCGAACGACCAAATCGCTGACCGGAATATTCTCGGCCTGAGCGGCACGACGAACATCGTCGGCGCTGCGCCAGTGGCTGCGACCGCCCAGGCTGGTGAGAACACCGCCACGCATCGCCACGAACAGACCCGTACGCCCCAGATTGACAATTCTCATCATGATTTTCCCCCGCCCAATTTCGCGCATTTTAGCGACTTTGCTTGAATTCTCTTTCTGGAAGAAGCAACCCTCTATCCAGAAGGAGTATCAGCACACATCAGGTTGCGTCAATAAGACTTCCGTCATTCAACCGTCTGACGATTTCATCGTCTACTCTTCACCCGGAGACCTCAACTTTCATCCAGTTACCATCCTCCATCAATTTATCTTTATTTATTAAAAATTTTAGCGATTTTCGCGGTATCCTTGGCATGGCTCCGCCTGTCCAAAAGCCTTATCCCGACCGCGCCGCATGGGAACGACAGTGTGCCGTGTAGGGTTGTCACCGAAAGCCGCTGTCCAATCGACGGCATGCAGCGGGGAAGAACCTGCGAGGCATCGGCATCATGGCAACTGCACGCCGCCGCACCGGCACCTACGGTACGGCCAACAACGACAGCCTTGGCACAGAGTCGGAAGAATGTGACGGCAAACGCGCCATCCTTGCTCTGCCACTCACGATCCGTCCAGCACGGCAAGAGGATTTGCCGGCCCTGGAGTGGTACGGCTTGCACACCCCACATCGCGAGATCATAGCGGGTGCCTTCCGTCTGCAGGAAAGGGGCGACGGCTCCATGCTGCTGGCCGATGTCAACGGCTTCCCAGCCGGCCAAATCTGCATTGATTTCCTGCGCAAGCGGCCGAGCGGCCGGGCCACGCTGTGGGCACTACGGGTGTTCCAGCCGTTCCGAGGACTGGGCATCGGCGGCCGGTTGGTGCGGGTGGCCGAACGGGTCGTGATCCAGCGTGCCGTCCCCTATGCCGAGTTGGGCGTTGACCGCGACAATGCCGGCGTCCTGCCCTTTTATGAGCGGATGGGATACGAACATTGTGGCCGGGAACGGGGCCAGTTCCTCTACCATACGCCTGAAGGACGGCTGGTCCGCGTCGCCATCGACCAATGGCTTCTGCACAAGCGGTTGGCTGAAGGTGCTGAGCCCGCCACCGCAGATCCCGACAACGGTCGTTGCCTGCGGCTGGCGGGAGACTGACCGCTATTCCGCCGCCAGTGCCGCGCCGTCCGGAAGGGGCACCAGCCGGGCCGCCCGCCTGCGCGGCAGGAAAATGCGGGCGCCATCCAGGATGTTGCCCAGTTCGCCCATCGCATCGACCGCCATGCACAGCGCCACCGGCGGAAGCCAGCGGTCGAACAGTTGCGCCGCCACCTCCGCATCGCCGCCCTGCACCGCGGCCAGGGAATCCAGCAAGGCCGCCTCGTCCGCACTGATGCGGCTGCAGGCCGGGCAGCGGATCTCCGGCTTGCGGGCGCCCGCCACGGCGAAGGTACCGAGCAGCGCAAACAGTGGCAGCAACGCCGTGTTCGGCACACCGGCCACATTCAGCCCGATGCGCATCGACGCCATTGCCCCCGCGGTGCCGGCACGGAACCACTGTCGGATGCCGGTCAACAGCGCCCGTTCGGCCGTCGTCAGGTCCGTCACAGTCCAGGGCGACGGCCGCCCTTCTTCCATCGTCCCGCACATGCCGCAGCTCCTTCATCCGGTTGCAGGACCATCCTAGCGCCTCTCCATTCTAATTGCGAGTAATTATTATTTGCGTGTTTCGCTGTGACAAAAATCGGGCGCCTGTGACAGCGGGAATGCCGGAAAGGTCGCGTTAACGAACCGCGGCAATCCTGAACCGACTCGCAGTACAGGGGGATCGGTGGGGATGATTCGGACACTACGGGGAGCTGTTCTCGGACTGGTCACGGTGATCGGAATTGCTGTTGCGGCGGGCTTGACGGTGGCCCATCCGGCGGCGGCCCAAATCGTTCTGAAGTCCGCCTATGGGGAGGCGTCGCTGGCCGGCCCGGCCAAGGCACGCGGTGCGGTGGTTTGGAGCCACGGCCGTTCGGTGGACTCCGAGGATTCGGAGGCTCCCACCCCGCTCTACATGAAGGCACTGCGCGACGCCGGCTGGGACGTCTACCGGCTGGACCGCATGCGCGTCAGCGACACGCTGCCCAACAGTTCCCGTGCGCTCGCCAGCTATTCGGAAGCGTTGAAGGCCAAGGGCTATCGCCGGGTCGCCCTGACCGGCCAATCCTTCGGCGCCTTCATCTCGCTGATCGCCGCCGGACAGACCAACGCCATCGACTCCGTCATCGCCACCGCCCCTGCCGCCTTCGGCAACTTCACCGAAGCCTTTGATAGCTACCGCGAGAATGCAGCCCAGCTCTGGCCGATCCTGCGCGAGGTTCGCCGGGCGCGGGTGATGATGTTCTTCTTCCACGGCGACGATTTCGATCCGGGCGGGCGCGCCGAGCCGGCCCGCAGCATCCTGACCCAGCGCGGGCTGAGCAGCCTGATCGTCGACCAGCCGTCGCTGCTGACCGGCCATGGCGCCGCCAACACCGGCCTGTTCGTCCGCCGTTTTGGCGCATGCATCGTCCGCTTCGCCGAGGAACCGCCGACCCCGAATGATCCGCCCTGCGACGAATCCTGGGGCCGCAGCCCCAGCGCGGAACTGCTGCAGGCGGCCCTGCCCGCCAATGCGTCGGGTTCCGCCAGGGGCAACGACGCCACCGCGACGCTCCGCCCCTACATGGGCATGTGGTACGGCAGCTACATCAACGGCCGCGAGGTCGCGCTGTCGGTGGAAAAGGCGGAGGGCGACGCCGTCTATGCCGACTATGTGCTGGGCGCCGGCATGGAAGCCGACCAGCCCTTCGAGCGGGTGCGCCGCAAGGGCCGGATCGAGAATGGCGAACTGGTCTTCGACGAAAAGGGTCGCAACATCCTGCGCTACCGCCTGCGCCCCGACGGCCGCGTTGCCGCCAGTTGGCTGGACAAGGACGGCCACGGCCGGCTCGACACCGTGCTGCGCCGGGTGAACTGAGGTCAAGGGCGGCGGGTGTTCAGCACATCGCCGCCCTTTCCACTTTAGCCCTCTGCCAGGAAGTTGCGGACGATGGCGATCTGCTCGTCCGTCATCAGGGACGGGGCGTGGCCGGTGTTGGGGAATTCCACCACCCGCACCAGACCGGACGCCCCCGGTCCACGCTTCGCCATCCGCTCCGCTGTCTCGGCGCTCAACAGGTCCGAATCCGCGCCGCGCAGGACCAGCACCGGGCAACGCACGCGGTCCCACAGCGCCCACAGATCGACGTCGCCGATCGGCGCGGTCTTGAAGGCCTCTCCAATTGCGGGATCATAGGCAAGGCGGAAGCGGCCGTCGGGCAGCGGGCGGGCGCTGTGCTCCGCCATATGGCGCCAGCATTCATCGCTGATTGTGCCGAAACCCATCAGGACGAAGCGCAGGTAGGATTCCAGCGCCAGCAGATCCTCGAACACCGGATCCTTGCCGACATAATCGGCGATCCGCTGCAATCCGGCCTGTGCGATGAAGGGGCCGACGTCGTTGATGACCATCCGGCGGATCGGGCTGTTGGCCTGCGCCGCCAGCGTCATGCCGATCAGCCCGCCCATCGAGGTGCCGACCCAGTCGACCGTCTCCACCCCCATGCGGGCGATCAGCGCCACCATGTCAGTGCAATATTGCGGATAGCCGTAGAGCGCCGGCACCGGCAGCCAGTCGCTGCGCCCGCGCCCGACCACGTCCGGACAGGCAACGCGCCAGCCATCGGCGAGCGCCAGCGCCAGCCGGTCGAAGTCCCGGCCATTGCGGGTCAGCCCATGAACACAGACCGCGGTCCGCGCGGCATCGTCACGTCCCCACTGGGTATAGGCGATCTTGTGAAACCCGGCGGCGCTGAGGCCGAGGAGGCTGCGTTCGGACATCGGCACGGGCGGGCACTCCTTTTCGGGGGACGACTGACTATCCCTTTTTCGGCGATTTGACGCCGCGTGGCAACTCCGCCTCCGCATCGCGTCCTGCGGCAGCGCGAATGGCGGGCAGCGCCGAAGACGGTTCCGCCACCGACCGGTCGAACGGATGCCGGACGTTGTCGTAAATGCGGCGGATGACACGGACGTAGTTGCGCGTCTCCGCATAGGGAGGAACCCCCTTGTAGCGATCGACCGCCCGCTCTCCGGCATTGTAGCCGGCCAGCGCCAGCGTCACGTCACCCTGGAAATAGGCGAGCAGCCAGCGCAGATACTTCACCCCACCGGTGATGTTCTCCTTCGGGTCGAAGACGTCGCCGACACCGAAGCGATCGGCCGTGTCGGGGATCAACTGCATCAGGCCGGCCGCTTCCTTCGGCGATACCGCATCGGTGCGGAAGGCGCTTTCCGCCTGGATCACCGCCAGCACCAGAGCCGGGTCGATCCCGTATTTCGGCGCGATGGAGTTGACCAGTGCCACCACCTCCGCCGGAGGCGGGCCGATCTCACGCACCGGGCCGCCACCGGGACGGCACCAGGGACGAATGCGCCCCATGCGGCCGGGGACATAGTTGACCAGCCGCCGCGCCTCCGGATGCCCGCGCGAGGCGGCGGCGCGGAGCCACGCGGTGCCGAGCCGCCGGTCCTTGCGCACGCCCTTGCCGAACAGATAACGACGGGCCAGCCGGAAGGCGGCGTTTGCGTCGCCCTGCTCGGCCAGTTCACAATCGGTGGATTTTGACTTGAGCGAGGGCGGCGGCAGTTCGGCCACCGCGTCCGGTTTCGCTCCGGATTGAGCATCCGCCGCCGTGGCGATGGGTGCCGACGCGATACAGGCGACCAACAGCGCCAGCGCAATCAGCGGCACCCTCACGACACGGCGAATCAGCAAACCTCAACCCTCCTGCGAACCTGCAGCATTCTGCGGGAAGCGGAAGTATGGTGTTGCAACCTACCGACGACAAGGGCGCGTCAAGGTCCGCGGCGGCGGCGTCCCTGCTTCTTCGGAGCGCCTTCCGGAATGCCGCGGCCCTGGCGGGCACTGCTGATTCCGATGCTGCCGGGGGTCTCCAGCCCCAAATCCATCGCCTCCAGCCGGCGCAGTTCGTCGCGCAGGCGGGCTGCCTCTTCAAACTCCAGATCGGCGGCGGCGGCGCGCATGCGCTTTTCCAGATCGGCGATGACGTTCTTGAGGTTGTGCCCAACCAGCTCGTTGGCGTTCAGGCCGGTCTTTACCGTTACATGGTCGCCACGCTCGAACACGCTTTCCAGGATGTCGCCGATGGCCTTCTTGACCGATTCCGGCGTGATGCCGTGTTCAAGGTTGTAGGCCATCTGCTTCTCGCGGCGGCGCGCCGTCTCGTCGATGGCGTACTTCATGCTGTCGGTGATCTTGTCGGCATAGAGAATCGCCCGCCCATCGACGTTGCGCGCCGCACGACCAATCGTCTGAATCAGCGACGTCTTGCTACGCAGATAGCCTTCCTTGTCGGCGTCCAGAATCGCCACCAGCGCGCATTCAGGGATGTCCAACCCCTCGCGCAGCAGGTTGATGCCGACCAGCACGTCATAGGCGCCGAGCCGCAGATCGCGGATGATCTCGATGCGCTCCAGCGTCTCCACGTCGGAGTGGATGTAGCGAACGCGCAAGCCCGCCTCGTGCATGTACTCGGTCAGCGCCTCGGCCATCTTCTTGGTCAGGGTGGTGACCAGCACGCGATAGCCCTTGGCGACCACCTCCTTGCACTCGCCGATCAGGTCGTCGACCTGGGTTTCGGTCGGACGGACGATCACCGGCGGGTCGATCAGGCCGGTCGGGCGGACCAGCTGCTCGGTGAAGACGCCGCCGGTTCGCTCCAGCTCCCATGGGCCGGGGGTGGCGGAGACGAAGACCGTCTGCGGCCTCATCCCCTCCCATTCCTCGAACTTCAGCGGTCGGTTGTCCTTGGCGCTGGGCAGGCGGAAGCCGTAATCGGACAGCGTCGACTTGCGCACAAGGTCACCGCGGTACATGCCGCCGATCTGCGGCACCATGACGTGGCTTTCGTCAACGATCAGCAGCGCGTCGCCCGGCAGATACTCGAACAAGGTCGGCGGCGGGTCGCCAGCTGCGCGGCCGGTCAGATAGCGGGAATAGTTCTCGATGCCGGCGCAGGAGCCGGTGGCCGCCATCATCTCGATGTCGAAGGTCGTGCGCTGCTCCAGTCGTTGGGCTTCCAGCAGCTTGCCCTCGGCGGCGAACTCCTCCAGCCGATCCTTCAGGTCCTTCTTGATTTGGTTGATTGCCTGATTCAGCGTCGGCTTCGGCGTCACATAGTGGCTGTTCGGATAGACGCGCACCGCCTCCAGCGCCGCCAGCTTCTCGCCGGTCAGCGGGTCGATCTCGTGAATGCCCTCGATCTCGTCGCCGAACAGCGAGATGCGCCACGCCCGGTCTTCCATGTGGGCCGGGAACAGCTCCACCGTGTCGCCGCGCACGCGGAACAGGCCGCGGCCGAAAGCGGCATCGTTGCGCTTGTACTGAAGCTCGGTCAGCTTGCGCAGTAGTTCGGGCTGGGCAATGACCTCGCCCTTGCGCAGATCGACGGTCATCTCCGAATAGGTTTCGACCGAGCCGATACCGTAGATGCAGGACACCGACGCGACGATGATGACGTCGTCCCGCTCCAGCAGAGCCCGCGTCGCCGAGTGGCGCATGCGGTCGATCTGCTCGTTGATCGAGGATTCCTTCTCGATATAGGTGTCGGTACGCGGGACGTAGGCTTCCGGCTGGTAATAGTCGTAATAGGAGACAAAGTATTCCACCGCATTGTTGGGGAAGAAGGACTTCATCTCGCCATACAGCTGCGCCGCCAGCGTTTTGTTCGGCGCCAGGATCAGCGTCGGACGCTGCACCGTCTGGATGACGTGCGCCATGGTGAAGGTCTTGCCCGACCCGGTGACGCCCAGCAGCACCTGATCCTTCTCGCCCTGCCGCAGACCGGCGGTCAGTTCCTCAATCGCATTCGGCTGATCGCCAGAGGGCGTGAAATCCGACGAGATGACGAACTGCTTTCCGGCTTCCAACTTCGCGAGCGGACGGGCGGGAATGGCGGACAGGACAGGACTTGCCATGGGGCGGCGATCCGATCAGAGGAGGGGTACGGAACGGGAACCGATTATATGGCCGCAACGCCCCCGTCTGTCGAGCGCAGGCTGAACGGCACTGCGTCCCGCGCATGCGAAACGCAGTGCCGGATCTGAAGCGCCCTACTGTTGTCCCAGCGCCTTCGGGTTCGATATCCCCAGACGGGCCTGTACGATGGCCTCCAGCGAATCCATCAGCACGTCCTGGCCCTCATGGTCGAAGTCGCCGGCGGCGATCTCGATGCACAAGCGGTGCTGCAGGGCCTCCACCCGCTTGCGCAAATCGTCGCCGGACAAGGCGTCGTCGGCGTCCTCGCCATAGAGCAGGGCAAGGGCCGCCAGCATCGAATGGCCGGCGGTGTCCAACCCCTTCAACTCACGCTCGGCGATTTCCAGCGCGTTGGCGACCATCAGGGCGGCGAAGCGCGCTTCCGGTGCCACATGGGGGAGCACATCGGCACGAAAGGTGGAGGCGGCGATCTGCAGCAGACCGCGGGCGTCGGGATTGGCGCGCATCAGGCCACCTTCTCCACCGCGCTGGCCGCCAACCCGCCGACGGCACGGAGATGGCGCAGCATGTCCATCTCGATCTCCGGCAGCATCCGCCCCGTCAGCGCCAGTTCCAGCGACGGCTCGGCGCCGGAGCTGTGGCGCAACCCCTGTTCCACCGCGATGGCCGCCCAGCGCAGGTAGGCGGCTGTTTCCCAATAGGCGACGCGGGCCGGATCGACGCGACGGCCGGAGGTCTCCTCATAACCGGCGTAGAAGTCCGCACGGTCGGCGATGCCGCCCGCCTCGCGATCGGGCCGGCGGAACCGCCAGGAGCGGGCACAGAACCAGCCCAGATCCTCCATCGGATCGCTGAATCCAGCAAATTCCCAATCCAGGATCGCGGTCAGCGCGCCGTCCTTGACCAGATAGTTGCCGGTGCGGAAGTCGCGATGGCACAGCACCACCGCACCCGGCAGCGGCGCGTTGACCTCCATCCAGCGCAGGCCCCAGGCGATCACCGGGTCGCGGCGGCCGAGATCGCCGAACCAGCGGCGATACTGAGCGAGCGTCTCCTGCGCTGGGCATTCCGGCGCCTCGCCCAACCTCTCCAGCCCCTCGGTCTCCGGGGTGATCCGATGCAACAGGCCAAGCTGTCTGCCAAGCTCGCGCGCCAACTCCGGCTGGGCCGCTTCCGACCGCGTCACCGCGTGGCCGGCGCCCAGCCCCTCGGCGCGGCGCATGATGTAGAAGTCGTGGCCCAGCACGGCGGGGTCGTCGCAGGCGAACAGCGGTTCCGGCGCCATCACTCCGCCGGCGAAGGCCGCGCGCAGAACCACGAACTCCCGCAGTTTGCCGATGCTGGCCGAAATCCGCCCGCCGCCCTCGGCCCGCAGCACACAGGCATGCCGGCCGGCCAGCGGCCCGCCATCGATGTCCAGGCTCACCGCAAGGTTCAGGGAGATCGCGCCACCGCCGAGCCGTCCATCCTCCGTCACCACGACACGGGATGCGCCGGCCTGTGCGGCCAGCCAGTTTTCCAATCGAGTCCGATTGTCGCCCGACAGCGGCGATGACGGAGACTGGTCGGACGCTTTGACGACGTGCATGGCGTTCTCCCTCCAGAGGTTGCTTGGCGCGTTGGTCCGCGCGTCTTTGTCGGTTTCAGCCGCCGATGGTAGGCACGAAGCGCTGTTGCCCACAAGTTTCACCTTGGTGAGAAAAGCACCCCTACCCCCAAAAAAGTCGGCCCCTCCCCCGCCGGCCGGGCGGGAAAGGGGCCGCATCTTGCATCAGATTGAGAGCGGTCAGGCGGCGATCGGACGGTTCGCTGCCTGCTCCTGGCTGGCCGTGTTGGCCTGCTGGGTGGCGGGGACCGGGGCCGGCTTGGCTTCGCGGACCGGCAGCATGTCACCGATGCCGAAGGCGACGGCCATCAGGTTCGGCACCGCCATGGCGGCGAGCAGGACCGACCACAGCTCCAGCGACAGGGTGCCCAGCGGGTTGACCAGGGCGGCGGTGGCCGACGAGGCGACCAGCGCGGCGGACAACCAGGCTTCGGGCTTGGCGCAGAAGCGGCCGGCGGTGCGCTTACCGCCCTTGGCGGTTACCCGGAAGGCGTCCTGTTTGCGGAACAGGCCGCGGACGACGGCCAGGGCGACGGTGGTGGACAGCGCCATGCCGACGGCGCAGGCGCCCAGGCTCTCCGTCCAGCTGTTGCCGGAAGCGTAGCGCGAGGCGAGCAGGCTGGAGGCGGCACGCAGGATCAGGGCACCCAGGACGGCGGCGGTGGCGGCAACCGGCGGCAGGTGCAGCGGCAGAACCAGCGAGGCGAAGGTCCAGACCACGGCGGCGGCGGCGGCGAACAGGCCGACGGCGTCGGACCACCAGCGGATCCAGTTGGTGACGTAGCCCAGCTTCTGCCGCGCATTCAGCTCGGCCGAACCCGGCAGGAACTTCTTCCAGTGGGCCCGGACGATCTGCGTGGAGCCGAACACCCAGCGGTCACGCTGCTTGCGGAACTGCATGAAGTTGTCCGGGGCCAGACCGGCGCCCAGCCGCTCGTCGGTGTAGGCGGCGCGGTAGCCGGCCGACAGAATGCGCAGGCCCAGTTCGGTGTCTTCGCAGATCCCGGCTTCCGACCAGCCGCCGACCTGATCCATCGCCGAGCGGCGCAGCATGATCATCGTGCCGTGGCAGATGAAGGCCTGGGACGACACGCCTTCCTGCATGCCGACGTCGAAGAAGGGGCGGTATTCGGCGGTCATCGCGGCCTTCAGCGCCGTCTCGTGGCCGTCGCGGTGTTCCTGCGGGGCCTGGACGATGCCGACCGACGGATCGGCGAAGGTCGGGGCCAGCTTCGACAGCCAGTCGGGCGACACGGTGTAGTCGGCATCCAGCACGGCGACGATCTCGGCCGACGGATCGGTGTGGCGCAGCGCGGCATTCAGGGCGCCGGCCTTGAAGCCGGAGATCTTCTTGTACCAGTGGAACTTGAACTTGCGCCCCAGCGCCCGGCACATCTCCTCCACCGGACGGACGAGATGCTCCTCCTCGGTGTTGTTGATGAGGACGACGACCTCATAATTCGGGTAGTCCAGCCGCGACAGCGAGGCCAGCGTGGCATTCAGCACGTCCGGCTGCTCGCGGCAGGCGGCGACGTGGATGGAGACCATCGGCTTGTGGTCGATGCTGGGCACGGCATGGGGCAGCAGCGCCGGGGCGCGGCCGGTCAGCAGCCGGCGGGCGACATCCACCAGATCGGCGAAAGCGACGCTCATCATCAGGGCGCCCAGCGCGAAGGCGGAGCCCCAAGTGGTGACGGCACCGAAGGTCAGATACTCGGCGAAGGCACCGGCCACGGCCGAACCGATGGCGAATCCGATGATGTTGGCCCCCATCGAGGCGGCCAGCGCAAAGCCGGCGTTGGTCCGGCGGCGGAAAACGGCGAAAGCCGACAGAGCAAGACCGACGGTGAGCGCGACGCCCGCACCGACCCGGTCGCCATAGGGGGCGGCGACCGCACCGGTCATCGACCATTTTGGCTGACGGTCGGCATCCAGCACCCCCCAGGTCGGGCCGGGCGAGCCTTCGATGGTCGACTTCCAGATGCCGTCGAAGGCCTCGACGACGTTGTAATGGATGCCGAGCGCGTTGGCTTCCGCCGCGAACCCACGGACGACGGCGGCCTGCGCCTCCGGCGTCGGATAGGCGTCGTGGAAGTTCTCACCGCCCGACGGCCAGCCCACCTCGCCCACGAACAGCGGCTTGCCCGGATGCGCCTTGCGCACGGTGTCGAGCCGGTCGCGGATCCAGGTCAGCGCATCGGTGACCGGCACGCCTTCCCAGTAGGGCAGCACGTGGACGCCCATGAAGTCGGACGCCTTCACCGTGGCGTCGGCCTTGACCATCTCCGACCACACGTCGGCGGTGCCGACCTTGATCGAAGCGGGGACGGCGGCGCGCACGCGCTTGATGTAGCCCGCCAGCTCGGCGTCGGTCAGTTCGGCGCGCAGCAGCGTCTCGTTGCCGACGACGATGCGCTTGATGCCGCGGAATTCCTTGGCCAGCGCAATGCCGTGCAGCACCTCGCGCTCGTTGCGGACCTTGTCCTTGCTCAGCCAGATGCCGAGCGTGACGTCCAGCCCCTTGGACACCGCGATCTCCGGCACCTCACCCTGCGAACCGAGCGTCGAGTAGGTACGGACGCCATCGGCGAAGCCGGCGATGGCGGTCATGTCCTTCTCGATATCCTTGCGCGGGACGATCGGCTGGTGGTTGGGATCGTAATTGCGGCCCGAAGGCGAATAGGAGACGGATTCGATGCGGCCGGGTTCCGCGTCCACCGCCGTGGGCGCGTTGCGCCAGGACCAGAAGGACGCGTGGCCGGCGGTCACGGCCAGCAGTGCGGCAGCGATGGCTGCGCGCCGGATCGAGTTCTTCGGGTTGCTCATGGGGAGTTCGCGTTGCCCTGTTGCTGGGTGGCCGTTCGCCACCGGACATCCGCACAAACGGATAGACCGACTTCCCTATTCCGTCGCTTCCAAAAATTTTTTGTGCGCTGCGGAGAGCGGAACCCTGGCGGTCGCCTCCTGTTGGACAACGTCCGGTTCCATACTCCCAAAACACAGGAGAGCGCCCCATGGCCACCCGCCACGAAGACAGCCCGGAACACAAGAAGGCCCACGATCTGGCCGAGCAGGCACTGGACAAGGCCGCCGGCGGCGATCCCCGCAAGGCGCGCGACCTGATCGAGGAAGCCAAGCGCATCGACCCCAAGATCGGCGAGGAGATGTCCCGCGAAGCCGCCGAGGATCAGAAGAAGGCCGACAAGTACGTCGACAAGACCGACAAGTGAGTGAATGCCCCCTCCCCATCCCTCCCCCACCTGCGGTGGGAGAGGGGGTAGGAGCTTTGATAAAGTGCGGCGGTAGTCCCCTCTCCCGCGAGAGCGGGGGAGGGTTAGGGAGCGGGCGACCGCAGCAACTGCTTACTCCGCCGCCAGGGCCTCCGCCACCACCGGCGGGGTCCAGCGCAGCACCGGCTTGCGGGCCGCGGCCGTCTCGTCCAGGCGACGGCGCGGCGTCAGACGCGGAGCAGCCTGGAAGTAGGCCACATCGCCCGACTTCGCCCGCTCGGCCAGCGCCCGCAGGGCGTCGACGAACTGGTCGAGGCTGGCCTTGCTTTCCGTCTCGGTCGGCTCGATCAGCAGAGCGCCGTGGACAACCAGCGGGAAATACATGGTCATCGGGTGGAAGCCCTCGTCGATCAGCGCCTTCGCCATGTCGAGCGTGGTGACCCCGGTTCCCTTCAGGAAGCGGTCGTCGAACAGGCACTCGTGCATGCACGGCCCCTCGAACGACGCCGTCATCACGTCCTCCAGCCGCGCCATGACATAGTTGGCGTTCAGCACCGCATCGCCCGACGCCTGCCACAGCCCGTCGGCGCCATGGCTCAGCATGTAGGACAGCGCACGGACGAACATGCCCATCTGGCCGTGGAAGGCCTTCATGCGGCCGAAGGCCAAGCCGTCGCCGGCATTTTCCACCAGCGCGAAGCCATCCTTGCCATGCGTCACGTAGGGCACCGGGATGTAGGGCGCCAGCGATTCCGCGAACACCACCGGCCCCGACCCCGGACCGCCGCCGCCATGCGGGGTGGAGAAGGTCTTGTGCAGGTTAATGTGCATGACGTCGATGCCGAGGTCGGCTGGACGCACCCGACCGACGATGGCGTTGAAGTTGGCGCCGTCGCAGTAGAAATAGCCGCCCGCCTCATGCACCGCGTCGGCGATCGCGATGATGTCGCGTTCGAATAGGCCGCAGGTATTGGGGTTGGTCAGCATCAGGCCGGCCACGTCGGGACCGAGCTTGGCCTTCAGCGCCTCCAGATCGACGCGGCCCTCGGCGGTCGCCGGGATGGCGTCGACGCTGTAGCCGCAGGCGGCGGCGGTCGCCGGGTTGGTGCCGTGGGCGCTTTCCGGCACCAGAATCTTGGTGCGGCCGCTGTCGCCCTTCGCCTCATGCGCCGAGCGGATCGCCATGATGCCGCACATCTCGCCATGGGCGCCGGCGGCGGGCGCCAGCGTCACGGCGGCCATGCCGGTCAGCGTCTTCAGCCAATGGGCCAGCTGGTCCATCAGTTCGAGCGCACCCTGCACCGTGCTGACCGGCTGCATCGGATGCACGTCGGAAAAGCCGGGAAGCCGCGCCATCTTCTCGTTCAAGCGCGGGTTGTGCTTCATCGTGCAGGAGCCCAGCGGATAGAATCCGCTGTCGATGGCGTAGTTCTTCTGCGACAGGCGGGTGTAGTGGCGGACCACCTGCGGCTCGGCGAGGCCGGGCAGGCCCACCTTGGCGCGCGGCTTCACCGCACCCAGGCGGGAGGCTACCTTCGGCACGTCCGGCAGGTCGACGCCGGTGCGCCCGGCGCTGTCCTGTTCGAAGATCAGCGGCTCTTCGATCTGGAGTCCACGGTTGCCCGTGACGGTGCCGGTCACGCTGTCGAACCCGGCGCTGCCGGCGGGAATGGCCGAGGGACGGCCCTGGTTGTTCATGCTCATGCCAGAACCTCAGTCAGAGCGGCAGCGAAGGCGTCCATGTCCGCATCGGTGTTGGTCTCGGTGACGGCGACCAGCAGCAGGTCTTCCATTTCGCCCGGATAGAGGCGTGACACCGGCACGCCGCCGAGGATGCGGCGCTTGGCAAGCTCCTCGACCACCGCGGCGGCCGGCTTCGGCAGCTTGACGGTGAATTCGTTGAAGAAGCCGTCGTTCAGCAGCTCGACACCCGGAACAGCCGCCAGCTTGTCAGCCATCTGGACCGCCTTGGCGTGATTCAATTGGGCCAGCTGCGTGATACCCGCCTCTCCCAGCAGGCTGACATGGATCGAGAAGGCCAGCGCGCACAGGCCGGAGTTGGTGCAGATGTTCGAGGTCGCCTTCTCGCGGCGGATGTGCTGCTCGCGGGTGGAGAGCGTCAGCACGAAGCCACGGCGGCCGTCGGCGTCCACCGTCTCACCGCACAGGCGGCCCGGCATCTGGCGGACATATTTGTCCTTCACCGCGAACAGCCCGACATAGGGGCCGCCGAAATTCAGCGCGTTGCCGAAGGACTGGCCTTCCGCCGCGACGATGTCGGCACCCATGTCGCCCGGCGGCGTCAGCAGCCCAAGCGACAGCGCCTCGGTCACCACGACGATCAGCAGGGCGCCCTTGGCTTGGCAGGCGGCGGCGAGATCGGTGTAGTCGCGGACATGGCCGAACACGTCGGGGTTCTGAACGACGACGCAGGACGTCTTGTCGTCGACCAGCGCCAGCAGATCCTCGCCACCGGTCGGGGCGGCCGGCAGGGCCACCGCCTCGAAGCCGATGAAGCGGGCGTCGGTGGTGGTCACGTCGCGGTAGTGCGGGTGCAGGCCGCCGGACAGGATCGCCTTCTTCCGCCGGGTGACGCGATTGGCCATCATCACCGCCTCGGCGCAGGAGGTGGCGCCGTCATACATCGAGGCGTTGGCCACATCCATGCCGGTCAGCAGCGCGACCTGGGTCTGGAATTCGAACAGGACCTGCAGCGTGCCCTGGCTCACCTCCGGCTGGTACGGCGTGTAAGCGGTCAGGAACTCGCCGCGCTGGACCAGATGGTCGACGGTGGCCGGGACATGGTGGCGGTAGGCGCCGGCGCCGAGGAAGCTCGGCACCGATCCCGCCGTCAGGTTCTTCGCCGCCATGGTCCCCAGCAGCCGTTCGACCTCAAGCTCGCCCATATGGTTGGGCAAGCCCCCGATCGGGCCAGCCAGTTGGGCCGCCTTTGGAACATCGCGGAACAGGTCTTCGACCGATGTTGCGCGGACGGCCTCCAGCATCGACTGCCGGTCGGCCTCGGTCAGGGGCAGATAGCGCATGTCAGTGGGATTCCTCAACGAAGGCCTTGTAGGCCGATTCGTCCATTAGACCATCGAGTTCGGAGGCGTCCTTCAACTGGATCTTGAAGAACCAGCCATCGGTCTCGGCGGCGCTGTTGACCATCGACGGGTCATCGACCAGGGCCTGGTTGGCCTCCACGACGGTGCCGGAGACCGGTGCGTACACGTCGCTGGCAGCCTTCACGGATTCGACGACAGCGGCTTCCTTGCCCTGCTCCAGCACGCGGCCGGCCTCGGGCAGCTCGACGAACACAACGTCGCCCAGCTGGCTCTGCGCGAAGTCGGTGACGCCGACGGTGGCGACATCGCCATCGACCTGAACCCACTCGTGGTCCTTGGTGAATTTCTTGCTCATCGGAAGGGTTCCCTGTTCAAAACGGTTGTTGGCGGTCGGGAAGTAGAGGCGTCAGCCCCGGTAATAGCGTTGCGGCACAAAGGGCGTGGCGGCGACGCGGGCGGGCAGCGGCTTGCCGCGCACCATCAGCGTCAGCGGCGTGCCCACCGCGGAGTTCGCAATGTCGACATAGCCCATGGCGACCGGCGCGCCGGCGGTGGGGCCGAAGCCGCCGCTGGTGATCTCGCCGATGCGGTTGCCGTTGGCGTCCTGGATTTCGGTGTGCTCGCGGGCCGGCTGGCGGCCTTCCGGCTGGATGCCGACGCGGCGGCGCGTGGCGCCCTCGGTCAGCTGCCGGTGGATGATGTCGTAACCGGGGAAGCCACCCTCGGCGCGGCGGCGCTTCGGCAGCGTCCATTCCAGCGCGCCTTCGACCGGCGTCGTGGTGGTGTCGATGTCGTGCCCGTAAAGGCAGAGCCCGGCCTCCAGCCGCAGCGAGTCGCGGGCGCCGAGGCCGATCGCCTCGACCTCCGACTCGCCCAGCAGCGCGCGGGCGACCATCTCCGCGTCGCCCTTGTCGCAGGAGATCTCGTAGCCGTCCTCGCCGGTGTAGCCGGAGCGGGTCAGGATCACCGGCACGCCCTTGAAGGTGGCGGACAGGTAGCTCATGAACTTCATGGTGGCGGCTTCCGGCACGAAGCGGGCCATCACCTCGGCCGCCATCGGGCCCTGGAGCGCCATCAGCGCCAGATCGTCCAGCAGCTCGACCTCGGCCTTGCCGGCCAGCTTCTCGCGCAGATGGGCGACGTCCTGCTCCTTGCAGGCGGCGTTCACCACCAGGAACAGGTGGTCGCCGGCATTGGTCACCATCAGGTCGTCGAGGATGCCGCCCTGCTCGTTCAGGAACAGCGTGTAGCGCATGCGGCCCTGCGCCAACCCCTTGATGTCGCCGGGAACCAGCGTTTCAAGGGCGCTGGCGGGATCGTCGCCGGTCAGGCGGACCTGCCCCATGTGGGACACGTCGAACAGCCCGGCCTTCTCGCGGGTGTGCTGGTGCTCCTTCAGGATGCCCAGCGGATACTGCACCGGCATGTCATAGCCGGCGAAAGGCACCATGCGGGCGCCGAGCTCGACATGGAGCGCGTGCAGCGGGGTGGTCTTGAGAGCGGTTGCGGCCTCGGTCACGCGGGTCCTCCGACAGGGTTCTAGCGCCCGCATCGGGATCGATGCAGGAAGCTGCCCCCTCTGTCTTGGACCTGAGAGATTCACCGTTGTCCGGTCGAGCCGGGCACCCGGTTTACTCCTTCGGTGAGTCGCGGCGGGTGAGCGCCGAAGCTGCTTTCCAGAGTTGCCTTATCCCCTTGCGGTCCTTTTGCCTGAGAGTTTCCGGGGGCGGTTGCTCCTTCGGCGCCGCCCGCGGACCTGTCGATTTACGACAAGCCCGAAAGCGATCTCTCCCGCGAGGGATCATCGGCGTGATGGCGGCACAGTGTCGCGAATATACAAGTTTGTCAATTGGCGGGATTCGAAGCCAAGCCACAGCTTCTTCGGCCGTCATCCCCGCGAAGGCGGGGATCCAGGCTTCCTGATCAAGCGGTTGATGCGGCTGGATTCCCGCCTTCGCGGGAATGACGGTCGAAAAGGGAAGGCTCCGGCACCGATGAACCGCAGCGCTTACTTCTTCATCTGCGTCCGGTTGAAGTTCAGCTGCTCCGGCGTCAGCTGGAAGCCGAGATAGATCTTCCAGTCCTTGGCGTTGGCGTCCTTGGGCAGCGGGATCTTCGGGGTCAGCTCCTCGCGGGTGCCGGCGCGCGGCTGGCCGGGGACGAAGGTCACGTCGGTGTCGAAATAGGCCTTCGACACCAGCGTGTCGTCCGGCTGGGCCAGAGCGACGAAATACTGGTACTTGGCGGTGTTGCCCTGAAGGGCCGGGCCGCGCTCGGCCACCAGATAGACGTTCACGTTCACGGTGACGCCGCTGCTGGTGTAGTCGCAGCTGCCGGTGAAATCGACCAGAGCGGCGCGCGACTCCAGATCGGTCAAATCCTTGCCGCCGGGGCGGAAGACCGTTACCTCCTGCAGGTCGCGGACGATGTTGACCTTCGGGCAGGCCAGCGCCGCCTCCGACGGATTCGTCGGCCCCATCCCCATGCCGGAGCAGCCGGAAAGCACCAGCACGGCCCCGGCCGCGAGCAGCGCAGGGCGGCCCATCCCAAAGAGGGACGCCAGCGGGCTTTTCCGGGCGGGGGTTCCTATATTACGGTCGCGGCGGTCCATCGGTTCGGCCTGATCGGTTGACGGGCTGTTGGACCGCGACTTTAGTGTCCCAGCTTGACCGGCACAAGACCGCGCGGCGGTTCTATCCCTTGTGACCGTCTGGCGCAGGACCACCTAAGGGCGACCCACTCCACGCAAGGGCGGTACAGCGCATATGACCACGACCTCTCCCCAGGCCACCCGGCCCCTGACGATCCTGCTGGCGGCGCCGCGCGGTTTCTGCGCCGGGGTGGACCGGGCGATCCAGATCGTCGAGACGGCGCTCGACCGCTTCGGGGCTCCGGTCTATGTCCGGCACGAGATCGTGCATAACCGCTTCGTGGTCGAAAGCCTGGAAGCCAAGGGCGCCGTCTTTGTCGACGAGCTGACCGAGGTGCCGGACGGCCGCCCGGTGGTCTTCTCCGCCCATGGCGTGCCGAAATCGGTGCCGCAGGCGGCGGAGGCGCGCGGGCTGTTCTATCTCGACGCCACCTGCCCGCTGGTCAGCAAGGTGCATCGCGAGGCCGAACGGCATTTCGACGAGGGCAAGCAGATCGTCCTGATCGGACATGCCGGTCATCCGGAGGTGATCGGCACCATGGGCCAGCTGCCCGAAGGCGCCGTGGTGCTGGTGGAGACGGTGGCCGACGTCGCGACCCTTGAGGTGAGCGACCCGGACAACCTCGCCTACGCCACCCAGACCACCCTGTCGGTCGACGAGACGACGGAGATCCTGGCGGCACTCCAGGCCCGCTTCCCCGCCATCGCCGGTCCGAAGAAGGAAGACATCTGCTACGCCACCACCAACCGTCAGGCGGCGGTGAAGGCCATCGCGCCGAAGGTGGAGGCACTGCTGGTTCTGGGTGCGCCGAACTCCTCCAACTCCAAGCGGCTGGTGGAGGTGGCGAAGACCCATGGCTGCCCGGCCGCGCAGTTGGTCCAGCGCGCCGTCGACATCGATTGGAACGCCCTGGCCGGCGTCGCCCGTCTCGGCATCACCGCCGGCGCGTCGGCGCCGGAAGTGCTGGTCGAGGAGTTCATCGAGGCCGCCCGCGCCCGCTTCGACGTGACGGTGGAGGAGCTGCGCACGGCGACGGAGAACATTGTCTTCAAGTTGCCGCGCGCGTTATCGGTGGAGCGGGAGGAGGTTTGACAGCGCCGGAACCCGGTCGCGGGGCGGCGCGTTGCTTCAGGCGGAGCGCACGCTCCGCCGTGACGAGCGTGAGGTGAGGTCTTGGTGGGTTGGATCATTCGGACGCTGGTGTTGTGCTTCGTCGTCGGCTTCGTGCTGTCGTTCCTGCACATCGACCCGGCCAGCATCCTGACGAACAGCTGGCA
>CBFGPE010000118.1:0-23021 GCA_965650625.1 uncultured Azospirillum sp.
TCTGCGCGCCGTGGCTCATGCCGATGGCGAAGACCAGGAAGGGCACCAGCACCGAATAGGGGTCCAGTTCATAGCCCAGCAGCGACAGCAGGCCGAGCTGCCACATCACCGCCACCAGCGAGCAGCACATCACCAGCAGCGTGCTGCGCACGCAACGGGTGTAGGCCAGCACCACCAGAAAGGCGATGACGACGGCGGCGACGAAGAACAGCAGAACCTGCTCCAGCCCGGCGATCAGGTCGCCGACGATCCGGGCGAAGCCGGTCACATGCAGCCGCACGCCCATCGGTTCGTATTTGGCCTTCAGCGCGTCGAGGCTCTGGGAGAATTTGCGGTAGTTGAAGGGTTTGCCGGTTTCCGGCTCGACGTCCAGCAGCGGCACGAAGATCACGCTGGAGCCGAAGTTGGCGGCCACCAGCTGGCCGATCTCGCCGGATCGCTCGACATTGGCGCGCAGCGCCTCCAGGCTGGCGGGGGAACCGTCGAAGCCGTCGGGGATCACCGTGCCGCCGTCGATGCCCTGTTCCGTCACCGCGGTCCAGCGCGTCGCCGGGGTCCACAGCGATTTCAGGAAGGGGCGGTCGACGCCGGGCAGCAGGAAGACCGCGTCGTTGATGGCGCGCAGGGTCTCCATATACCGCTTGTCGAAGATGGTGCCGGAGATGGTGCCGTCTGCCGCCTCGACGGCGATCCGCACCGAATTGCCGAGCCCGCCCAGCTCCGCCTTGTGCGCCAGGTAATTGGCGATGTAGGGATGGCCGGTCGGGATCATCTTCTCGAAGCTGGCGTTCAGCCGCAGATGCGTCGCCTGCCAACCGAGAAACAGGCTGGCGATCAGGCACAGCGCCACGACGGCGATGCGGTTGTTGAACAGCAGCCGTTCAAGCCGGCTGCCCGACTGCCGGTCGAAATCCTCCAGCCGGGCGATGACCGGGGGCTGGCCGAGGGCGTCCTCGCTGATCATGTCGGTAAGCCTTTTTGTCTTAGGGGGCGGAGGCCAGCGGGGCCATTCCGCGCAGGCTGGACAGGACGGCGCGCGATCCGCCAAAGGCGGAGCCACCGGCGAAAGCGGCCCCCGTCAACGGCAACCCGGTGCGCTGAACCAGCGCGAAGCGGCGCCCGGCATCGCGGCTTTCCAGAACCGCCCCCGCCTGATCGACCGCCAGCGCCTGCCCGCCGCTCTGAGAAATCGCGCTGATGCCGGTTTCGCCGG
Source organism: uncultured Azospirillum sp. (assembly GCA_965650625.1). GTDB lineage: Bacteria > Pseudomonadota > Alphaproteobacteria > Azospirillales > Azospirillaceae > Azospirillum. The sequence goes on from CBFGPE010000118.1 coordinate 1,214, forward strand.
GCATCTCCACCTTGTCCCAATGGTCACCGCGGTCGGTGGAACGGTAGACGTTGCCTTTGAGGCCATAGGCGAGCAGGGCGCCGTCATCGAACACCGTCAGGCCGAACCAGCTTCCCGGATAGGGCGAGTCGAGCGGCGTGAAGCTGCGGCCCCGGTCGGTGGAGCGCAACATCAGCCCCTGTTCGCCGACGATATAGAGGTCTTCGGCACCGGCCCCTTTGCCGGCCCGCAGCCCATAGAGATGCAGGCCGTCGGGGTTGGGGAGCGCATCCATGACGGAGGTCCAACTCGCACCGCCGTCTTCGGTGCGGAAGGCCAGGCCATAGGCGCCCACGATCATTCCGTCGCGGCTGTTCCAAAAATGGAGGTCGAGAAAGGGTTTGTCCGGCCCGTCCTTCAGCAGGGACTGTCCGGAACGGGCGCCGGCCGGGTTCGCCGCCGCCCGTTCTGCCGCCGCTATCCCATCGAGCTGCAGGCGCCAGCTTTCGCCGCCGTCGTCGGTGCGCAGCACCACGCCGAGATGTCCGACCGCCCAGCCGGTGCGCCCATCCACGAACTGCAGGGCGGTGAGGCTGACGCTGACCGGAACCTTGGCTTGCCGCCACGAGGCACCGCCGTCATCCGACAGCAGGACGATGCCGCGCTCCCCCGCCGCGACCAGACGGTTCCCGACCGTGGCGACGGCGAGCATCGCCGCCTCGGACGCATGCGCGGAGGGAGTGGCGGGACGGGACAGCACCGGAAAGTCGGCGCGTGCCGGCGCGGTCCCGGCGCCGGGTGGGGTGGCGGCCGCGGCGGGTGTGGACAGCGCCAGGGCGGCGGCAAGAAGGACCCATCGATGCGGGGCGTTCATGGAGCCCTCCGTTGGGAATTGAGTGTTGGGGATGGGAAAGGGGGCCGGACCGGATAGCGGCCCGGCCGGTCGCTCATTGGACGCTGCTGTTGGCCAGCGCGTCGGGGCTCCAGTCGGTTTCCGAGCGCCGGGGCACCGCGGTGTACTGCTTGCTCAGCCCGTTGGAGGCGGCGTTCAGATAGTAGGAGCCGGTACGCAGGTCATAGCCGCCCCAGAAGACGTTGGTCACCACCGCCGGAATGTCCGGCGCCAGCAGGGTCAGCGAATAGTTGTTGCGCCACAGCTTGCCCTGGGCGTCCCAGCCATCGAACATGACGATCTGCCAGCTGTCCTCGTCGAGGTAATAGCGGCGCTTCGGCACCACATGGCGCCGGCCGTCCTTCAGCACGGCGTCCACCACCCACACCCGGTGCAGTTCCCAGCGGACCAGATCGGGGTTGAGGAATTTCGGCCCCATCAGCGATTCGATGGGGGCGGAGGCGGCACGGTTGTTGTTGTAGGGGATATACATCTCCTTCTTGCCGACCAGGGTGAAGGCGTATCCGTCCACCGGTCCGAACATCATGAAGGCCTCGTCGAAGAAGCCGACGCCGGAAGTCACGAAATCGGGGGTGTCGTAGGCGACGGACGGGGCGCGGCGGACGCGGCGCTGGCCGACGAGATACTGCCAGATGGCGCGCGGCTTTCCGGCGGTCGATGGCTCGTGGACGAGGATGGCCTCACCGCGGCGCGAGGCCGGGCGCTCGTTGATGAAGCGGCCGAGCTGGTTGGTCCCCTCGTATTTCTCCAGGCTGCCGTCCTTGTAGTAATAGGGATACTGGATGTATTCCTGCCCGGCCGACGGCTGGACCCGCGCCCCGTCCGGCGTGACGATCCAGGTGCCGAGCGAGAATTCGACGCTCTCGCCGTTCCAAGCCAGCCGGTGATTCCAGATCGCCTCGTAGCCATCGGCGGGAATGGGAAAAGGGATCCCGCCATAAGCGCCTTCGACGGCATAGCCGTTGTCGGCAAGCTTGGCGCGCGTCGCGTTCTTGCGGGTGTTGTCATAAACCCACTGGGGTGCCGCCGCCGTCCGATGGGTCGGGTAGACGTCGAGCCGCATATCGGGATACTTCGCCAGCAGGGCCTGGACGCCGTCGGCCAGCCTGTCGGCATGCTTGCCGGCGGTCTGCCCGGTGATGGAGAACAGCGGCTTTTCCGAGGCGAAAGGGTCGGCGCGCTCGCTGCCGGGGGTGTATCCGGGCAGCGGTTTGGTCATGCCGCCGGTCCAGGCCGGAATGCTGCCATCCTTGTTGCCGGCCATTTCGGCACCCATCGGGGTCAGGCTGGTGCCGAGCTTGGCGGCGTCCTGGGTCGACGACGCGGCGGCAGCGGTCCCCATGCCGGCGGCCAGCAGCGTACCGGCCACCAGAAAGGTGGTCATGCGTTTCATTTTCGAAGACTCCTCAAGCGCGGATTCGGTGTCGAGGCGCAGGGTTCAGAAGGACCGCTTGGCGTAGAAGCCGATGAAGTCGCGGTCCTTGGACGTCTGGGTGAAGGACAGTTCCTGCAGCGGGGTGCGTCCGGCGACCACCGGGGTCAGCCCGACCCCGCCGCCGCCGAAATAGTGGGTCAGGCTGGTGCCGAACTGCCACGCGGTCTGGTAGGTGAAATCGGCGCCGATGCTGATGTCGCCGCCGCGCGACACACGGCCGGCGAAGCCGGGCACCGCCGAGGAGCGGCCGTAGGGAGTCCAGCCGATGCCGAGCGGGATGTTGACGTCCAGCCCGTTGGCGACCTGGAAATAGGTCAGGGTGAAGATGCTGCGCAGGGCCAGCGCGCTCCGCGTGGTGCGGGGATCGAGGGCGGACGGGTTCTTGTCGATGGCGAGGCGGTCGTTCCAGGCGACCTCGCCGACCAGCGACGCGCCGTCCCACAGCGGCGTCGGGGTGAAGGCGTGGATGGCCGAGGTCTGGACATGCAGCGTGCGGCCGACCGCATAGGCCGGGTTGCCGCTGTTGTTCGCGGCGTCGGTGACGATCTGCGGGTCGCTTTCCAGCGGCGCGTTCCAGCGGTAGGAGATTTCGCCCGCGACGTTGGTCCGCCCGATGACGGTGCTGGCGCTGACGCCCACCGTCTTGATGTCTTCCGGATAGACCAGACGCAGCCGGCCGATCCGGCCCGCCGCGACGTCGGCCGCCGACGGGCTGGCGTTGGGGATCAGGTAAATCTGCGGGGTCTTGTCATGATATTTGGCGAAGTAGAAGCCCAGTTCGACATCGCTGTCTTCCGGCGTGTAGCGGGCCTGGATGCCGAACTGGCCGCTGTCGCGCGCTTTCATGTCCTGGCCCCTCCAGAAGGAGGCGGGGCCGCCGCCGTTGACCAGTGGGCCGCCGGCGATCAGCCGTTCGGCGCCGTCGCCGACGAAATCGAAGGTGCTGAAGTAGCTGCCGGCGGCGGGCAGGCGGGTCGGGCGCCATTGAAACTGGTAATAGCCGCCGACGGACAGATTCTCCGACAGCTGGAGACTGCCCGACGCCTGCCAGACCGGCATCAGCAGTTCCTTGAACTGGGTGCCGGGGACGCTCAGCAGCTTGGCGAGGTCGATGGGCTGCTGTGCCGCCGCCACACCGTTCTGGCCGAAGAACAGGCTTTCGCCGAACACCAGGGAATGGCGGCCGAGCCGCAGCGAGGCGCGTTTGTCGTCGACGGTGAAATTGTTGTAGACGAAGGCGTCCTGCAGTTCGGTGTTGCGGCCATGGATGCGGCGGGTGGCGCGGGTGAAGCTGTCCGCCGGCACGCTGACCGAATTGCCGAACCCGGTGTCGTTGTCCGTTCCCTGGTTGTAGACGGTGTCATACCAGGCCGCACCGCTGAGCCGGACGCCGTAATCCTTGGTCCCGGCGGTGAATTCCGACAGAAGATCGGCACGGTTGGAGATCAGCCCCTTTTTGAAATTGCGGTTGCCGTCGTCGAGGTTCACATCGGTGAGTTGGCTGCCTTTCGGATCCTGCAGCCGGAAGGCATTGGAATATTTCAAGGTGTTGTCGAAGGTGATCTTGAAGCCGTCGTCTCCCACCTCCCAACTCGCCGCCCGGACCGGAGCGGAGACGAAAAGGGACAGCGCAACACTCCCCAGCAATATTGTTTTCGTTGAAGGCGTCATTCTTTCTGCACTCCTGATTGGTCGATGGTGTCACCTGATCGGTTGCGGTCGTGTCATGGCAGGCGGACCACCGGCTTGATCGCCCGTCCGTGCTCCATGTCGTCGATGGCCTGGTTGATCCCGTCGAAGGGGTAGAAGCGGACCATCCGGTCGAAGGGAAAGCGGCCCTGCCGGTACAGCCCGATCAGCATCGGGATGAAGACGTCGGGGTTGGTGTCGCCCTCGACGATGCCCATCAGCCGCCGGCCGCCGCTCATGAAATGGACCTCGTCCAGCGTGATCTCGCTGCCCAGCGGCGAGGCGCCGAGCAGGCCGCACAGGCCGCGCGGCGCCAGCGATTCCACCGCCTTGCGGATCACGCCGGCGTTGCCGGTGGTGTCCAGCGCGTAGTGGACGCCGCCGGTGAGCGCCAGGATCTCCGCGGTGGCGTCGGTGGAAGCGGAATTGATGGTGTGGGTGGCACCGAAGGAGCGCGCGGCCTCCAGCCGCTGCTCCCGGATGTCCACGGCGATGATGGTCGCCGCCCCGGCGAGCCGCGCCGCCATCACCGCCGACAGCCCGACGGAGCCGGTCCCGAAGATGGCGACCGCCCGTCCGGTTTCGACCTTCAGCGCGTTGAGGATGGCGCCGGCGCCGGTCTGGACGCCGCAGGCCAGCGGCCCCAGCAGCTCCAGCGGCACGTCGTCCGGCACCTTGACGACGTTGCGGGAATGGCACAGAGCATGGCTTGCGAAGGAGGATTGGCCGAAGAAATTGCCATGGACGCGCTCCCCCTCCCTGGACAACGCGCTGGTGCCATCCGCCCGCGCGCCGAAGAAGTTGCGGGGGAAGAACTCGTGGCAGCTGCTGGCGTGATGCTCCCGGCAACTGGGGCAGGTGCCGCAGGAATTGTAGGTCATCACCACCGGATCGCCGGGGCGCACCTTGGTGACATGCGCGCCGACCCGCTCGACGATGCCGGCGCCCTCATGGCCCAGCACCACCGGCTGCGGCGTCGGCAGATGGCCGTCCCGCACCGCGAGGTCGGTGTGGCAGATCCCGGTGGCGACCACGCGCACCAGGATTTCGTCGTCGCGCGGATCCTCCAGATCGAGGGTTTCGATCGACAAGGGGGCACCGTTAGCGCGCGCGACCGCCGCTTTGATCTTCATCTCGGATTTTCCAGGAAAGAGGTCGGAACCGACCAGGCAGCCGGAGCCGGCGGATCAGAACGGATAGGCGGGCGCCGTCGGCTTGACGGTCAGCCATTGCCATCGCGTGTACTCACGCCAGTCCGACGGCGACCCGCCATTGCCCGAGCACCCGCGCCCGCTGAACGGGTTGACGCACTCGTCGTTGACGGTCTGGTCGTTGACATGGACCATGCCGGCGTCGAGACGCTCGGCGAGGGCCCAGGCGCGGGCGAGGTTGGGGGACAGCACCGCCGCCGACAGGCCGTAATCGGTCTGATTGGCCAGCTCCACCGCCTCGTCGTCGCTGGCGACGGTGACGAAGCTGGCGACCGGGCCGAAGACCTCTTCGGCGAACGCACGCATGCCGGGGCGCACCCCCGACAGCACCGTCGGCCAGTAGAACCGCCCGTCATGCCGGCCGCCGGCTTCCAGCAACGCGCCCGCTTTGACGGTGTCCTCGACGATGGCATGGACCTTCGCCACCTGACGTTCGTTGATCAGGGGGCCGAGCGCCACCGGCTCGCGGGCGGGATCGCCGACCGGCAGATGGCGCGCCTTTTCGGCGACCCGTGCGATCAGCTCCGCCGCGACCGCCTGATGGACGAGGATGCGGCCGCTGGCCATGCAGATCTGCCCCTGGTGCAGGAAGGCGCCCCAGGCGATGTTGCGGGCGGCAAGGTCGAGGTCGGCGTCGTCGAGGACGATCAGCGCGTTCTTGCCTCCCAGCTCCAGGGACACTTTCTTGAGCCGTCCGCCCGCCAGCTCGCCGATGCGCCGGCCCACCGCGGTTGAGCCGGTGAAGCAGACCATTCCGACCGCCGGGTGGGTCACCAGGGCCTCGCCGACGTCGGGCCCACCGGGAAGGACATGCAGCAGGCCGGCCGGAAGCCCCGCCAGTTCCAGCGCGCGGGCGATGATAAGGCCGCCGCTGACCGGCGTTTGCGGATCAGGCTTCAGCAGCACCGCGTTGCCGGTGGCCAGGGCCGGAGCGACCGCGCGCAGCGACAGGATCAGCGGAAAATTGAAGGGGGAGATGACGGCGACGACCCCATGGGGCGTGCGGCGTGCGAGGCTGAAGCGCCCGGGTTCGCTGGGCAGGACCTCGCCCGCTGCCTGCAATGGAATCCCTGCCGCCAGATGGAACAGGGTGATCGCCTCGCGCAGTTCGTGTTCTCCCTTGGCCGGGATGCCGCCGGTTTCCCGTGCGACGAAGCGGGCCAGTTCAAGGAAATTCGTTTCCAGCAGGGTCGCCGCACGGCGGAAGATGTCCGCCCGCTCCCGCGGGGGTACGGCACTCCAGGCGCGCTGGGCCGCGACCGCGGCGGCGGCGGCGGTCTCCACCTCCCCGGGCGTGGCATCGCCGACCTGGGCGAGCGGTTCGCCGGTCGCGGGTTCGATGACCGTGCGGGTGCCGGCGGCCGGGCGCCAGGAGCCGTCGAACAGGCTGTCCGACCAGAGAGCGTGATCGAGAAAAAGGGGACGTGTCCTGCTGTCCAAGGGGTCCTCCGGATGATGTCTCTGCGGTGAGGTTCAGCGGTCGAAAGCCGCTGCTGTCCGTATGAGAGCAAACACCGTGCCGAAGGCGGAGGAGCCGACATTCCGTGGGTGCGGCAGACGTCGATCACCGCAGAATGGAACGTATTCCTGACAATAATGCCTCAGAACAATCAGAGGGCGGGCGCAGTGCGGCGGTTGCTGGAGACCGGGAGAGTTCCTGAAATCCTGAAACGCCTTGGGCGAGATCCTGAAATCCTGAAAAGAACCATGCTGGCGCGACAGTCGCTTCGGGGAGGGCCGCCCGGCGGACGCGATGCCGAAACGAACGACGATTTCGGTCGGCCGTCATCGGCGTGCTCCCGGCGGCTCCGTCAGTTCTCGCGCCACGGCGGGAATGAGCGTCGGACGGCGCCGTGGGATTTCCTGCAAGACGCCCTAAGCAGCGCTCAGGCGGTTGCAGCCCCCTTGAGCAGGCTGACGATGGCGTCTGCAATCATCTCTTTGTGGCGCGCACGGGTATCGGCGGCGGTCAGGTCCTGATGGAAGATCAGGTTGAAGGTATGGCGGTTCGACACCCGGAAAAAACAGAAGGCGCTGATCATCAGGTGCAGATCGATCGGTTGGATGTCGGTCTTGAACACGCCCGCCGCCCGGCCGCGCTCCAGGATTTGGGCCAGCGTGTCGATGACGGTGATGTTCAGGTTGGCGATCGCCTTCGATTTCTTCATGTGCTCGGCACGATGAATGTTCTCGATGCTGACCAGCCGGATGAAGTCCTCGTGCTGTTCCTGGTAATCGAACGTGAAGTCGATCAGGGCGCGGATTGCCGCCTCCGGCTCGAGATCCTGGAGGTTCAATCGGTTCTCGATGGCGCGGATGTCGCCATAGACCTTCTCCAGCACCGCAAGGTACAGCTCTTCCTTGCCGCCGAAGTAATAATAGATCATGCGCTTGGTGGTTCGGGTGCGCGCGGCGATGGCGTCGACCCGGCCACCGCTGAAGCCGAGCGAGGCGAACTCTTCCGTCGCCACCTCGAGGATGTCCTGGCGGGTGCCTTCGGGATCGTTCTTGCGGCTTGGCTTGGCCTTTTGCGTCGTCCCGGTCGCGTCGTCCGCCGTCATGCTGTGTCCCATGGTCATGCGGCGCGGGGGCGCCTCCAAGGGATGTAATGAACGAACCGGATAGAAAGCTCAATGCCGAAGTGGTGAAGTGGGCGAGCCCACTTCACCCCGGGCTCTACTGCGGGTTCCGATGTCAGTTCGACGCGCGCTTCTTTTCGATCGTCGCATAGGCTTGCGTGACCAGCGCATCACCGATTTCGGCCTTGTACTTGTCGACCACCGGCTTGACCTTTTCACGGACTTTGGCGAGTTCATCGGCCGGCAGTTCGTCGATGATCATGCCCTTCGCCTTCAGCGAAGCCAGCGCTTCGGCTTCCTGACCGCGCGACAGCTTGCGCTGGAAGACGGTGGCTTCGGCGGCCGCGTTCTGGAACAGGGTCTTTTCATCGGCGTTCAGCGTGTCCCAGAACTTCTTGGAGATGATCAGCGCCTGCGGATTGTAGATGTGCCGCGTGAGCGTCATGTATTTCTGGACTTCGTTGAACTTGGTCAGCTCGATGGTCTTGGGCGGGTTCTCCTGTCCATCGACGGTCCCGGTCTCGAGCGCACTGTAGAGTTCTGGGAAGGCCATCGGTACGGGGTTGGCGCCCAGCGCCTTGAAGATGTCGATGTAGATCGGCGTCTGGATCACCCGGATCTTCAGGCCGGCGATGTCGGCGGCGGTCTTCACCGGCCGGCGGTTGTTGGTCAGGTCGCGGAATCCCAGGTCCCAGAAGCCGAGGCCGATCAGCCCCTTCTCCGGCAGCTTCGCCATCAGCTGCTCGCCCACCGGGCCGTCCAGCAGGGCGTCGGCCTCGGACGCGCTGTTGAACAGGAAGGGCAGGTCGACCAGGGCGAATTCCTTGGCCTGGGAAACCAGGATGCCGGCGTTCATCACCGACATCTCGACGATGCCGCCTTGCAGCGCCGACATGGTCTGCACGTCGCCGCCCAGCGTGCCGCCGGGGAACAGCTTCACCTTGATCTTGCCGCCGCTCTTCGCCTCGACGATGTCGGCGAACTTCTGGGCGCCCTGGCCCTGCGGGTGCTCCTTGACGTTCTGGAAGGCGAATTTGACCGACCGCTCCTTGTATTCCGCAGCCCCAGCGGTGGCCGCGAACAGGAGGCCGGGCAGCAGCAGACCGGCCAGCAGCGATTTCATGGGCGTCTTCATGTCGTTTCCTCCGGGTTTATTTTTGAAAGAGGGCAGGGGGTCGGTGGCGGATCAGTGGCTGAGCCAGGCGGCCGGCGCCATGACCAGCGACGGGAAGAGCGTGAGCAGGAGCAGAACCACCAGCTGCACCGTCAGGAACGGCCACACGCCGCGGACCACGTCCTGCATCTTCACCTTGGAGACGCCGCAGACGACGTTCAGCACGGTGCCGACGGGGGGCGTGATCAGGCCAATGGCGCAGTTGATGATGAACAGCACGCCGAAATAGACGGGGTCGATGCCGGCCTGCTTGCACACCGGGACCAGGATCGGCGTCAGGATCAGGATGGTGGGCGTCATGTCCATCGAGGTGCCGATCGCCACCACCAGCGCCATCATCGCCAGCATCAGCAGGGTCGGGCTGTCCATCAGCGGTGCCAGCAGATCGGTCACCATGCCCGGCAGGTTCGCCACGGTGATCAGCCAGGACGACACCAGCGCCGCCGCGACCAGGAACATGACGACGCTGGTCGTCTTCGCCGCCCCGACCAGGGCCGGGTAGATGTCGGCGACCGACATCTCGCGATAGACGCAGACGGCGACGAACAGCGAATAGACGGCGGCGACCACGGCGGCCTCGGTGGGGGTGAAGACGCCGAACTTCAGGCCGACGATGATGATCACCGGCAGCATCAGTGCCCACGCGCCCTCGCGCAGGATCACCAGTATCTCGCGTAGGGAGCGGCGCGGCGGCGGAACCAGATTCTCCCGGCGCGACACGTACCACCAGGCGCCGCACAGCCCGACGCCCAGCAGAATGCCGGGGAAGATGCCGGCGAGGAACAGCTTGGTGACCGAGACGTTGCCGGCGACGCCAAAGATGACGAAGCCGATGGACGGCGGGATGACGGGCGCGATGATGGCGCTGGCGGAAATCAGGCCGGCCGACTGGTTGCGGTCATGGCCGGCCGCCACCATCATCGGCACCAGCAGGGTGGCCAGCGCAGCCGCGTCGGCCACGGCGGAGCCGGACAGGCTGGCCATCACCGTCGCCGCCAGGATGGCGACATAGCCGAGCCCGCCGCGGATGTGGCCGACCATCGCCATGGCGAGATTGACGATGCGCTTGGCAAGGCCGCCGGTGTTCATGATCTCGCCGGCCAGCATGAAGAAGGGCACGGCCATCAGCGGGAAGCTGTCGGCGCCGTTGATCAGGTTCTGTGCCACGATCTGCGCGTCGAACAGGTCGAGCTGGATCATCATCGCCACGCCGCACAGCAGAAGGGCGTAGGCGATGGGCATGCCGATGGCCATGGCGCCCAGCAGGGAGCCGAGGAAGATGGTGATGGTCATGGTCCGGCGTCCTCAGCGGCTGGAGGCGGTGCGGGGAGGCAGCGGCAGGGCTTCATTCCGGGCCCCTTCCCGGTCGGTGCTCCGGTGTGTCCGGTGTCCGCCGGTGTGGGCGCCATGGGCGGTCGCCTCCGGCAGATCCTCGGATTCCGCGACCATCACGAGGTCGGCGTCGGAGAGCTTGCCGGTCAGCAGCAGATACATTTCATGCAGCAGGATGATCCCGGTCGACAGGCCGAACACCACGCCGATGCCGTACAGCAGCCCCATCGACAGGCCGGTGGCCGGTGCCTGCGCGTCCCAATTGATGACGGTCTGCGTCCAGCTTCCCTGCAGCACCAGCCATGTGACCCACAGCATCAAGCCGCAGCTGACCACCGCACAGGCCATCTTGCCGGCCCGCGGCAGGCGCGCCACCAGCGCGTCGACGCCGAGATGCGCCCGTTCCCGCAGGCCCAGGATGGCGCCGAGGAAACACATCCAGACGAAGAATAGACGCGACATCTCCTCCGACACCGTGATGCCGCTGTTGAAGGCGTAGCGCAGCACGACATTGCCGAACACCAGCACCACCATGCCGGCCATGCACAGCGCCATCAGGATTTTGATGAGGGTGAAATAGGCCTCGACCAGCTGTCTCATGCGGTCCTCCCGGTGCCGGCGGCCCCGCCGGCTTGTCTGTGTGATTGGCGCCGATTAGCCGGCGGCCATTATCAGGCGGCAGCTTGACCGGCGTCCATCGACGCGAAATGCGCGCGGATGCGTTCGGCATCGGGGGAAACCCCGGTGAACAGCCTGAACGCATCCACCGCCTGGAACACCGCCATGCCGCCGCCGTCCAGCGTCCGGCAGCCGATCGCCCGTGCCGCGCGCAGCAGCCCGGTCTCCAGCGGGAAATAGACGATCTCCGCCACCCACAGCCGCGGGTGCAGCATGTCGGCCGGCAGCGGCAGGCCGGGGAACTTCGCCATGCCGGTGGGCGTGGCGTGGATCAGCCCGTCCGCCGCCGCCATCGCGGCGCTCAGCCCGGCCTGATCGGCAACCGCCGAGGCCCGCCCGGCGCCGAAGCGGGCGTTGAGCTGATCGGCCAGCAGCATCGCCCGCGCCGGGTCGGCGTCGAAGATGTCCAGCCGTCCTGTCCCGAGATGGAAGGCGGCATGGCCGACCGCCGCCCCGGCCCCGCCGGCGCCCAGCAGCACCACCCGGTCCATCGGAACGGCGCCGAGCCCGCGGCGGAAGCCCTCGGCGAAGCCGGAGCAATCGGTGTTGTGGCCGATCCGCCGGCCGTCCTTCAGCACGACGGTGTTGACCGCTCCGATGGCGCGGGCATCGTCCGACAGCTCGTCCAGCAGCGGGATGATCGCCTGCTTGCAGGGATAGGTGACGTTGAGGCCGGTGTATCCCATGCGCTCGGCCCCCGACAGAAGCTCCGGCAGGGCTTCGGGGCCGATGCCGAGGCGGTCGAGGTCGATCAGCCGGTAGAGGCAGCGCAGGCCCAGCGCGTCGGCCTCCCGCTCGTGCATCGCCGGGGTTCGCGAAGCCTGGATGCCGGCGCCGATCAGCCCGACGAGGATCGAGTTGCCGGCAGTGGGAGTGGGGGCGGGGGTGGGGGCCGGCCGGGAGATGGCGTTCATTTCGCGGCGCTCTCCAGCAGGCGGGCCATGCGCTGGAGGGCCAGCGTGTAGCCCTGGGTGCCGAAGCCGCAGATCACCCCGGCCGCGACCCGCGACACATAGGAGAAATGGCGGAATTCCTCGCGCCGGTGGATGTTGGAGATATGGACCTCCAGGATCGGGAAGGCGCAGGCCGACAGCGCGTCCATCAGCGACACCGAGGTGTGGGTCAGGCCGGCCGGGTTGATGACCAGCCCGTCGACCGTCTCGCGGGCTTCGTGGATCCAGTCGATCAGCACATGTTCGGCGTTCGACTGGCGGAAATCGACGGCGAGCCCGAGCGTCTCGCCGGTGCGGCGGCAGTCGGCGTCGACATCGGCCAGGGTCTCGTGGCCGTAGATGTGCGGCTCGCGCTTGCCCAGCAGGTTGAGGTTGGGTCCGTTCAGGACCAGGATTGGGCGGCTGGTGGCGGGGCGACTCATGGCGGGGCGTCTCCAAACAAACGCACTGTTTCGTTCATTTTTAGTCGAGATAGAGTTCGGGGCGGGCGCCTTCGCGCAGTTGCGCCTGCACGGCCATGCGCACGGCGGCGTTCACGGCGCCGAACTGGCGGTAGCCGGCGCGCCGTTCCACCACCTCGAAGAAGAAGCGGTCGTCGAAGCTGTCGGTGTAGGCGTGCAGGAACTCGCCACCCCCGTCCCCTGGCCCGTCGCGGTCATACAGCAGTTCGCGCTGCTTCAGCGCGTCCAGCGCCGCATCATCCAGCGGGTGCTTGACCGCGAGGTCGTCGTAGTAGTTGGCGGGGATCGGCAGGAAGGGCGCGCCGGCGGCCAGACGATCCTCCACCAGCGCGGCGGCATCCGACGCCGCGAAGGCGATGTGATGGACGCCGGCCCCGGCGGTGGCGCTGACGAAGCGGCCGGTGGCGGTCCGCCGGCTTTCCGAGATGTTCAGCGGCAGCCGGACGCCCCGGCCGGGCTCCGCATCGGGGCTGACCAGCGCCCGGCTGCGGATCAGGCCGTAGGGGTCGGGCAACTCCCACAGGCTTTCCGGAACGAAGCCGAAGACCGTCCGGTAGAACAGCACGAAACCGTCCATCCGGCCGAAGGGCAGGGCCTGGGCGACATGGTCGATGCCGAGCAGGGGCGGGGGGCCGGCTGCTTCGGCGGGTTCCGCCGCGAACAGGTGGAAGTCGTCCTCCCAGATGCTGCGGTTGGCCTGCTTGTCGTCGACCAGATAGATCAGCGTGCCGTCCGGCGCGCGCAGGGCCGGGATGCGGCGTTCGCCGTCGCCGACCCGCTCGCGCCACAGCACGCAGCGCAACGCCTCGGCCCGGGCGATGGTGCGGGCGGCGTCGTCCACCGCGAAGGCCATGGCGCAGACCGAGGGCCCGTGCATCTGGAAATGCTCCGACGCGGCGGAATCCTCTTCGCTGTTCAGCACCAGATTGACGCCGCCCTGGCGGTAGAGGTCGACATCCTTCGAACGATGGCGCCCGGCATGCCGGAAGCCCAGGCTGCCGAGCAGGGCGGACAGCTTGTCCCGTGCCGCCGCATCGACGGCGAATTCCAGGAATTCCACGCCGCGGCAGACCGGCGGTGCCGGCAGGCCGGGTCCGAAGCCGGCTTCGGCCTCCGTATGGATCAGCGAGCGCAGCCCGTCGAGAGCAGTCAGGCGGGCAGGGGCGGCGCGGAACTCGTCATTGAAGATCTCCAGCGACAGGGGGCCGCGGTAGCCGGACGCCAGCACGGCGTCGACGAAGCGCTGGACCGGCAATTGGCCCTGGCCGGGGAAATTGCGGAAATGGCGGCTCCAGGACAGCACGTCCATCGACAGATTCGGCGCGTCGGCCAACTGCACGAAGAAGATACGGTCTCCGGGCAGATCGGCGATGCCGGACGGGTCGTCGTCCAGGGCCAGCGTGTGGAAGCTGTCGACGATCAGCCCCAGCGCCGGGTGATCGGCACGCTGCACGATGTCCCAGGCCTGACGCCAGCGGTTGACATGCCTGCCCCAGGCCAGCGCCTCGTAACCGACACGCAAGTCCCGACGCCGCGCCCGCTCCGCCATCTCGGCGAGATCGGCGGCGGCACGGGCGGGGTCGTCGATGGCGGCGGGCTGGACGTTGGAGCAGACCAGCACGAGTTCGGTCCCCAGTTCCTGCATCACGTCGAACTTGCGTTCCGCCCGGTCGAGGTTGCGGGCACGGATCGGGTCCGGCATCGCTTCGAAGTCACGGAACGGCTGGAAGATGGTGATCTCCAACCCCAGACCCTCCGCAATGCGGCGCACGTCGGCCGGGGAGCCGTCGAAGGTCAGCAGATCATTCTCGAAAATCTCGACCCCATCGAAGCCGATGCTGGCCGCCGCCTCGAGCTTCTCCGGCAGGGTGCCGCTCAGCGAGACGGTGGCAATCGACTTCCTGAAGGTGAAGGCGCTGGACGGCATGGGAGCCCTTTCGGCAGCGGCATGGTTCGATCACGTCACATAACGTACCAGTCCGTACATTTTGTCGCAAGCCGCTTTTGCCGCGGATGGTTTGTGACCATAGCAATGGAGGGGTTTTTGCCTGAAACGTCGTCGCTGGAGGTTTTGAGGCGGGCCTACCCGGCCATCGGCTGCATCATCCCCGATCAACCCGCTCCAAAGACCCGCGGAATCCCGTGTCCACCGAACGGGGGCAGGATCATACCGAGCATGTGCCTGATCTGGGCATAGCGGGCCAACGCCCCCATCACCTCCACCTGAGCGTCGGGTCTGAAGCGCGCAGCGGCCATGGCGTCGAGGATCATCTGCTTTTCGGCGGGGCCGAAGCCGGACAACCGCTTCAGCACGCCGCGCAGCAGCGGTGACAACGGAATCGGCTGCGGTGCCTGCGCGGGACGGTTCGCTCCACCGTAGGCTTCCAGGAATTTCGCGATCCGGCGGCCGTAGGCGGCCGGGCTGTAGATGTCGGCGCACAGCCGTGCCAGCCCGTCGAGCAGGTCCCGCCGGCTCATCCGGGCCGGGTGGATGTTGGTGGTGAAGGGGTTGGCCGCACTCTGCGCGGCGGCGTCGGCCAGCCGCCCCTCGACGGCGAGACGGTCGTAGAGCGGGGTGCCCGGCGGCGCCACCAGCGCGCCCACCGACAGCACCGGCACTGGGCAATCGTCGATGAAGCCGGCCAGCCGGTCGAAGATGTCGGGCCCGTCGGCGTCGAAGCCGACGATGATGCCGCCGGATACCGCGATGCCGTGCGACAGGATGGTTGCCAGCGCGTCCGACGTCGATTGATACAGGTTCTGCAGCTTGCCGGACTGGCGCAGGCTGTCCTCGTTGATCGTCTCGATGCCGATGAAGACGCTGTCCAGCCCGGCCACCTTGCAGGCCGCCATCAGATCGGCGTCGCGGGCGAGGTCGATCGACACCTGGGTCATGAAGCGCATCGGCGCATCGGCATGCGCCTCGTTCCACCGCCGCAGGGCCGCCAGCGTGTCGTGCGCCCGGCTGCGGTAGACGGTGAAATTGTCGTCGGCCAGGAAGACGCTGCGATAACCGTGGCGGTGCAGGACATCCAGCTCGGCGATCACCTGATCGGGATCCTTGTGGCGCTGCTTGCGGCCGAGATACTGGATGACGTCGCAGAAATCGCACTGGAAGGGACAGCCGCGCGAGGTCTGGATCGCGCCCATGTTGGCGGCATCGTTGGGGTAGAGGTCCCAGCGCGGCAGGGGAGAGCTTCGAAGGTCGGGCCGCGTCCCCTCATAGCTATCGCGCGGGGTGCCGGCGGCCAGATCGGCGAACAGCTCCGCTGCGATGTCCTCGATCTCGCCGGTGACCAGCACGTCGGCGTGGGGGCGCACATCCTCCGGGCTGAGAGAGGCGTAGGAGCCGCCGATCACCACCCGCCGTCCCATCGCGCGGTAGCGGCCGGCCAGCTGCAGCATGCGATTGCGCTGGGACGACTTGCCGGTGATCGCGACGATGTCGGCGTCCTCGGTGACGGGGCGGTCGGGCAGCGGCGTGATCGCTTCGTCGGTCAGGCGGATGTCCCAATCCGGCGGCACGAAGGCGGCCAGGGTCGTGGTCGAGAGGTCGGCCACCGAGCTGCGCCCGCCAAGTCCCCAGGCCGCGAAAAAATCAGCCGTGTGGTAGCCGGGGAAATCCGCCGCCGGGTTGATGATGTGAATGCGCACCGGCGCCCGCTCCTGTCCGGCTTGAACCTGCTCCGTTCGTTGGATAAGGCGCTGAACAATCACCCGCAGGCAAGGCTTTGCTGCGCCGTCCGGTTGATCCGGCCGCCGCCGATCCGCCGCTGCGGCGCCGGAGCCGGGACGTCCTGGAGCAGGTTGACTCCTGCGCATCGGCAGGTTTATTCAAATTTGCAAGGAAATCAGCATGGATTGTTATCGACAGCCGCAACAGGGACGGTGTCGATCCCAAGAAGCGATCCGAAGCGGAGAGGGTGGCGGGATTTGCGTGGGGCCCATGGGCATTCTGGCAAATAGGATCATGGCCCGGTATGATTTGGCTGGACACAGTCATTCCGACACCGGTCATTTGTAAGGATAAGCACGCATGCCGATGCAGGTGGTGAACGGCGCGACGCTTCAGTGCAGTTTCGGTATGGCGCCGTCGACCTTCGTGGTGCTTCCCGTCCATTGCGTCATGGACGGCAACCAGCCGGCGGCGAACATCTCGGACCATAAGCCGATGATCAACATCCTGCCGTTCGGCATGTGCACCAGCCTTGCCAATCCGACGGTGGCCTCGGCGACGGCGGCGGCGATGGGCGTGCTGACCCCGATGCCGTGCATTCCCGCCACCCTGTCGCCCTGGGTGCCGGGCGCGCCGACGGTGATGCTGGACCATATGCCGGCGCTGGACAACGTGTCGAAGTGCATGTGCAACTGGGGCGGCGTCGTGTCGGTGGTCAATCCCGGGCAGACGACGACCGTCATTCCTTGAAACGGGCGGCCATGACGCGGATGGCCTGAGACGGACGGCGTCGGTCTTCGCCGCACCGGTACAGCCGCGTCACCATCCGCGCCGCGGCCTGGGAACCGGCTTCGCAGTTTCCGACTTTCGGGCATCCTGAACGGATCAGTGGCGTCGATGGTCGGATTCCGACCGTGAACCAAGACACATGTGAAGGGCAGGGGAGTGACGGCAATTGCGGCGATGCATTGCCGCTGCGCTCTGTCGCGCCACCTGGGCTCGCCGATGCGCTCACAGGTGGTCGGCAATCGGCTGAGCAATCCTGCGTGTCCGGATGTGTATCTCGTAGCATATTCCATTTTCTGCGCCTGTTGATACCAAGCAATACCCATCGCGTGTATTTGTGTTTCACATAATCCATTTTCGTGATATGGAAGATAATGAAAATGGAGCAGGCACGCTGAAGCATCGGCCGGACACATCCGGCCGTAATGCGATGTATATCCGTGTCAGTTTTGCGTAATGGGGGCGGGCAGCCGATCCATAGGCGCCCGCATGTCTTCAAAATTCAGATTTCATCCAGTGTTATCACGATAAAGCGGGGAAAGCGCGATGGCATATTTGACTGGGCCGCGGCTGAATTTCACCGGCAAGTTCATCGCCGACGTTTCGACGGTCAACAACTTTCCATCCAACTATGACGGGACGAACTATACGGCGGCCGATTATGCGAATTGGGACATCGGTTATTGGAATCCCTACGGCACCGGCGTCTGGCGGCTGACCGACTGCGCGGTGACCGGTGCGGTGCGCGGCGACGGCAGCGCCGTGTCCGGCGATCCGGTGCTCTCCATGACCCTGGCCGACGCCGACGACCAGCCGCCGGCCAAGATGGTCGATCTGGACAGCGAGCAGCAGATGGTCTCGGCCATCTGGGGCCTCGTCGTCCGGCTGGTCGGTGGTGACGGGCAGGCGGCGCTGCGCAGCAATTTCGCCGTCGCGTCCTTCACCGACCTGTGGAAGCGCAGCCTGACGCCGGGGGCGCTGCCGCAGCACAAGCTTCATCCCGCTTGCATGTACGGCGCCGCCTGGCAGTCGGTTCTGTCCGATCTCGCCTGGGGCGACGTTGCCGCTTCGCCCTTCCTGCAGGAACTGCAGGCCGCCGCCGGGCCGGGCGGGCTGCTGTCGATCAAGTTCAACGTGGTGGGCTACAACGCCGGCTATTGGATCGGCGATGACGGCACCCGCTATCCGCCGCTGCCGGACTTCACGATGGGCCTGATCACCGGCAGCATCGGCGTCGCCCGCGCGGACGAGCCGCGCTTCTTCACGCTGGGCCGCAAACTGCAGCCGAGCCAGAAGCAGAGCCAGTCGGCGCCGACCCTGTTCTATTACGCCACCGCCGTGGTGGACGAGGCACGCAAGGCGCTGGCCATCGACCTCGGCAACTCCATCCCGTTCAAGGAATGGCGCGGCGACATCGTCGGCGAGACGCTGCAGGTCGGCTATCTCGACGCGGTGCAGGTGTTCCAGCCGCTGGGCGAGGTGACTCCCGACAACGACTGGTACCGGCGCACCGCCGGCATCGCCGACATCGCCCTGACCGATGCGCAGCTGACGGCCGTCGCCGCAAGCCCGCTCGCCGTGCGCAAGGCCGGCGCCGACACGCTGCTGGGGCAGGAACCGGCCGACGGCAAGGCCCTGCGCGCCGACCAGTTCGTCTTTCGCATGGCTCCCGGCGACAGCGCCGAGACCATGGTGTGGGCGACCGTCTTCGGCAAGCCGCTGGCCGATGCCGAGGTCGCGCTGGCCTTCGACAACAGCTCGCTCGGTGGCGACGGCGACCCGCCGGTCGGCGTTCCGGCCAGCGCGCTGGGCTTCCCGCCGTCGGTGAAGACCGATGCCGCCGGCAAGGCCGCCGTCACATTCTCCGCCGCCGATCCGGGCGAGCCGCGCGCGATGGACGACATCGACGGGCAGGTCTATGGCGTGCGCCCGACGCTGAGCGACGCCGGCGCGGACTCCTACAGCAACCCCTGGGATTTCATCAGTTTCCTGGTGTGGAGCGGCTACGAGATCCCCGAGGAGCCGAGCTGGGAGGCCGACATCAAGCCGATCCTGGCGCAATACGCTGCGCTCTATCCGGTGATGCTGCCGGTGCTGAACATGGGCGACTATGACAGCGTGCGCAAACACCTCTACTCGCTGCAGACCGCCCTGTCGCTGCCGGAAGAGAACCCGAACTACATGCCGGCGGTGCGCGACCTGTCGCCGAACAAGAAGGCCGCGATCCTGAAATGGGCCGCCAACCCGGTGCGCGGCACGGCGCCGGCGAAGGCGCCTTCCGCCGAGGCCGTGCCCACGACGGAGTCGATGACGTGGGTCGCCGTCCAGGCGCCGCCGGCCGCGGACGCCGCGCCGCACCCCGCCACATACCTGAAGAAGTAACGGGCCGAGCCCCCGCCCCAACCATCTGATTGGTGGAGAGATCCCACATGACGACCCAAACCATGGCGGCGACCCGCTCGGTCCCGGCCGCCGGCGCCAAGGCCACCGACCTGCCCAAGCGCGGCCCCTCGCTCGTCGTCCAGGCCAAGACGCCGCGGACGCTGGATGAGGTGCGCGCCAACCTCCAACTCGCGGTGGAACTGGAGCACGCCACCCTGCCGGCCTATCTCCAGGCCGCCTATTCGCTGGACGATGCGAAGAACGGCGTGATCGCCGGCATGATCATCGACATCGCCATGCAGGAGATGGAGCATTTCTGCCAGGCCGCCAACATCCTGGTGGCCATCGGCGGCCGACCGGCCATCGACAATCCGGCCTTCGTGCCGTCCTATCCCGGCGGCCTGCCGAAACACATCGGCACCCAGCCCGGCGAGCAGGACTTCATCGTCCATCTGCGCGGCTTTTCGCTGGATCAGGTCGAAAACTGCTTCATGGTGATCGAGGAACCGGCCGATCCCATCGACATCCTGGACTCGGCGCCCCGGCTGGCGGCGTCCGACATCAAGGACAATTACCGGACCATCGGCGAATTCTACGAGGACATCTCCAAGGCTCTGGGCGATCTCGGCAACGGTGTCTTCTCCGGCACCGCCGACGGGCAGGTCTACGGCATGTTCGGCATCAAGCCGATCCTGTCCCTGGCCGATGCGCAGGACGCCATCGCCCGCATCGTCCGCGAGGGCGAAGGCACCCCGACCTCGCCGGAGGAAGGGACCGAGGGCGGCGACGGCGACGGCATGGCGCACTACTACAGCTTCTACGAAATCTACAAGGGCCGGAAGATCGCCAAGGCCGCCGACGGCAGCTGGTACTTCACCGACGAGGTCATCCCCTTCGACCCGACCGGCGTCCAGACCCTGATCGACGATCCCAAGCAGGCCGACTATCCCGCCGGTTCGGTGGCGGCGGTGCAGTCGGAGGCCTTCAACACCTACTACTCCAACCTGCTGAAGGCCCTGCATCAGAGCTTCAACGGCAACCCGGACAAGATCAACGACGCCATCGGTCTGATGTTCGACCTGAAGATCCAGGCCAAGATGCTGATGCAGCTGCCGATGGACGGCCAGCCCGGCAAGTTCTGCGCCCCGACCTGGCAATACATCCCGTGAGGAGGCTTCGCATGACCGGATATCATCATCGGCTCGGCGCGGTCGCCGCGCTGGGTCTGATTGCCGCGGCCGGTACCGCCTGGGCGCAGGCCAAGAACATCTACCCGACCTTCGGCGTCCACAATCCGCCGGGCTTCAGCAACTGCCCCTGGAAGGGCTGCATCTATCCCCGCAATGCCGGGGAGCCGAGCGACCCGCATTTCCCGGCCTTCTGGTCCACCAACTGGACCATGTACCGTGTGTTCAAGGGCTATGCCGACCATCCGCCGCCCTATGACGGCAAGCCGCCGGCGCCGCTGAAGGATGGGGAGGATTACGAGGTCTCCTACGGCTCGACCTATTATGACAGCACCGTCGCCGGCCCGATGGGCAAGGGCGCGATGATGGAGCATTACGAGAAGCGCTGCCTGCCGATCTTTCCGGGATCGAACCAGTACACCTGCTCCTTCGTGTCCATCGGCGACCGCGCCTTCTTCCTGACCTACGAGCAGGATCGGCCGAAGGGCATGCCGGCCTGCTGCAGCTTCTCGCCGCTGAACCATGCGCCGCGTCGCGACTTCATCAAGCATCTTCCCTATGCCAAGAGCGACAGCGCGCAGCTGGATTACCGGATCCAGGGATATTCGATCTGGGTCGGCACGGCAGGCGGTCCGGCGCAGACCGGTGTCAGCCCGGACCAGACCGCCAATGGCGGCATCCTGTTCGGCTATGCCTTCAACGCCAAAGACACGACGGATGCAGAGGGACTGACGGCGGAGCCCTACCGTATGCCGCCCGGTGTGGCTTCGGCCGCGGCGGGGGTGCCGGTTCCGTCCGAAGGGGCGCAGACCGCGGCCTATCGCAAGCCGCAGTCCTTCTACTTCTCCGGCGTGCCCTATTCGGAAAAGACGCCGCTGCCCAACGCGCCCATCGTCAGCCAGAACTTCTCCAACTTCGCCCAGGTCCGTCCAGAACCGGCGAAGACCTGGGATCTGGTGGCGAAGATGTGCGTCGGGTCGATCCCTGACTGCCACCTGTTCAACCCTCCGGCAACGGAAGCGGCCTCCACGGCAACGATCGGTGCGGAAGCTGTTCCCGCTGCGGTGATCGCTCCCGCGGCACCCGGAACCTGGGGCAGCATTCCGGCCAAGTGAGCGGCGCCAACTTTTTTGCCGAGAGGTGAAAAAAGCTCTTGCGTGGGTCGGGGGGTGCCGCCTATAAAGCGCCTCCCGACGCGAACGACGCCGGCGCCGCCGAACCGGCAGCGACTGGTAGCGCGAAACGGGAAGCCCGACAAACCGGCGCTTATCACCTGAACCCGAGAGGGTCGGTGAGGCTTGCGGTTTCTGCATTGGGTGGGTTCTTTGACAAGTTTATACCGTGTTGTGAGAAGGGATGCGCAGGCGGCGGCA
>CBFGPE010000119.1:0-22877 GCA_965650625.1 uncultured Azospirillum sp.
TATTCGCTGTCGTTCATGTCGCTGCTGTTTACGCTGGTCGCGACGCTGAGCTATCC
The DNA here is from genome assembly GCA_965650625.1 of uncultured Azospirillum sp. Taxonomy (GTDB): domain Bacteria; phylum Pseudomonadota; class Alphaproteobacteria; order Azospirillales; family Azospirillaceae; genus Azospirillum. Next base: position 57 of record CBFGPE010000119.1, read on the forward strand.
GGAATGGGACCATGGCCGACAGGCCCACCTCCCCAACCATTGCCGGGTGATCGCCGAGACGGCGCCGGCCGAGGGCGAGTCCTGGCAGCCCGACGCCGCCGCCCAGCGCCGCATCCGGCAGGTCCGGCGCCAGTTCGAGGCGCTGCGCCCACGCCGCATGCTGTTCACCGGCCAGCCCGACGGCGACGAGCTGGATCTGGCCGCCCTGGTGCGCAGCCGGGCCGATCTCCAGGCCGGCGGCTGCGGCAGCGACCGCGTGCACCAGCAGGTGCGCAGCGCCGCCCGCGATCTGGCGGTGGCGGTGCTGGTCGACGGCTCGCTCTCCACCGATGGCTGGATCGAGGGCCGCCGCGTCCTGGATGTCGAGAAGGAGGCGCTGCTGGCGCTGACCCATGGCCTGACCGCCTGCGGCGACGACCATGCGCTCTATTCCTTCACCTCGCGCCGGCGGGACTGGGTGCGGGTGCAGACTCTGAAGGGCTTCGAGGAACCGCTGGGCGCCACCGTCACCCGCCGCATCGGCGCGCTGAAGCCCGGCTATTACACCCGCATGGGTGCGGCGATCCGCCACGTCACCGCCCAGCTTGCCGAACGGCCGAACCGCCACCGGCTGCTGGTCCTGCTGACCGACGGCAAGCCCAACGACGTGGACCATTACGAGGGCCGCTACGGCATCGAGGATACCCGGCAAGCGATCCGCGAGGCACGGCGCGACGGGCTGGCGGTCTTCGCCATCACCGTCGATGCGCAGGCGCGCGACTACGTCCCCTATCTGTTCGGGCGCGGCGCCTATGCCATATTCCCGCAGGTTTCCCACCTGACCAAGGCGTTGCCGGCGCTCTACCGGCAGGTTGCCTGCGCCGCCTGAGCGAAAAAGGACCATCGACCATGAACGAACCGGTGAAGATCGGACCCGTGAAGATCGGCATCGTCACTGTTTCCGACCGCGCCAGCCGCGGCGTCTATGAGGACAAGGGCGGCCCAGCGATCCGGGAGGAGCTGGCGCGCATCGTCGCCTCCCCCTGGGTGGCGGAGGCGCGGGTCATCCCAGACGAGCTGGACCTGATCGCCGAGACCCTCATCGAACTGTGCGACGTCACCGGCTGCGATCTTGTGGTGACCACCGGCGGCACCGGCCCGGCCCCGCGCGACGTGACGCCGGAGGCGACGGAGCGGGTCTGCGACAAGATGATGCCGGGCTTCGGCGAACTGATGCGATCGGTCAGCCTGCGGGTGGTGCCGACCGCCATCCTGTCGCGCCAGACCGCCGGCATCCGCGGCCGCAGCCTGATCGTCAACCTGCCGGGCAAGCCGTCGGCCATCCATGATTGCCTGATGGCGGTGTTTCCCGCGATCCCCTATTGCCTGGACTTGATCGGCGCCGGCCGGATCGAAACCGATCCGGAAATCTGCGTCGCATTTCGGCCGAAATCCTGAAATCGCAAAATCATCACAGTTTGTAAGGAAATAAAGAGGGCCTGCGACAAAATAGCGTTCTAGTCCTTCACTTGACGGCGGTCAAGCAGAGGCATCGGGGGTGGGAGGAATATTCCCTCACAAGAAACATCCAGCCGAGATGACGCCATGAAGACCAAGCTCTCTCTCGTCACCGTCAGCGCCGCCGCTCTGATGATCCTGTCCGGTATCGGTGCCGCTTCGGCGGCCGACACGCTCTATGCCGACCCGAAGGTCAAGCAGCCCACGGTCAGCGTCGTCCAGGACCCCGCCGCCGTCCCGGCCCCGGAAAAGGCCGGCAAGCGGGCGCCGAAGACCCACACGGTCTCGCTGACGACGACCGAGGTTGAATCCAAGCTCGACGACGGCACCAGCTACACCTACTGGACCTTCAACAACACGGTTCCCGGTCCGATGGTGCGGGTCCGGGTCGGCGATACGGTGGATGTTTCGATCTCCAACGCGCCGGAATCGACGATGAACCACTCCGTCGACTTCCATGCCGCGACCGGCTTCCTCGGCGGCGGCCAGATCACCCAGGTGGAGCCGGGCCAGACCAAGGGCTTCAGCTTCAAGGCGCTGACCCCCGGTGTCTTCGTCTATCACTGTGCCACGCCGATGGTCGCCCATCACATCTCCAAGGGCATGTACGGCCTGATCGTGGTGGAGCCGGAAGCCGGGCTGCCGCCCGTCGATCACGAATTCTACGTGATGCAGCAGGAAATCTACGCAACCAAGGCCAAGAACCTGGCGAATGCCGAGGATGACTATGACGGCCTCGTCAACGAGCGGCCGACCTACATGGTGTTCAACGGCACCGTCGGCGCGCTGACCAAGGACAAGCCGCTGAAGGCCAAGGTCGGTGAAACCGTCCGCCTGTTCTTCGGCGTCGGCGGCCCGAACCTGACCTCCTCCTTCCACGTCATCGGCGAGATCTTCGACAAGGTCTATAACCTGGGTGGCCTGGAAAGCGAGCCGTCGAAGGGCATCCAGACCGTCACCGTCGCCCCCGGCGGCGCCACCATGGTGGAATTCAAGGTCGAGTATCCCGGCAAATACGCTCTGGTCGACCATGCGCTGAGCCGTGCCACCAAGGGCCTGATCGGCATCCTGGAAGTCGAAGGCAAGCCCGACGACAGCATCATCAAGGACAAGACCGGCGACAGCCGCAAGCAGATGGGCGAAATGCAGCACTAAGCACATTGCTTGCCATGAAAAGGCCGCTCTCCCGCAGGGGAGGGCGGCTTTTTCGTGGCAAGCAGAATCAATCGCGGCGGCTGCTCAACCGGCTCTCGGGAAAGCGTTCGTCGAGCGCCAGATTCAACAGCAGCACATTCACCCGCGGCTCGCCGAACAGGCCGAGCTGCCGGCCCTCGGTGAACTCCGCCACCAGGGCCCGGATGCGCTCGGGCGGCAGGTTGCGGGCCTTGGCGACGCGCTTCACCTGGAAGGCCGCGCCGGCCGGCGAGATGTGCGGGTCGAGGCCGCTGCCGGACGCGGTGGCGAGATCGGCCGGCACCGGACCCAGCGCGTCGGGATTGGCCGCCCGCAGCTCCGCGATGGCCTTGGCCTGCGCCTCGACCAGCACCTTGTTGGTCGCTCCCAGGTTGCCGGCGCCGCTGTTCGCCGCGTCATAGCCCTGGCCGGCGGCCGACGGGCGCGGGTGGAAATAGGCCGCTCCGGCGAAAGACTGCCCGATCAGCGCTGAGCCGACGATGGTGCCGCCACGCTCGATCAGGCTGCCGTTGGCTTTTGCCGGAAACAGCAGCTGCGCGGCGCCGGTGACCGCCAGCGGGTAGAGGAGGCCGGTCAGCACCGTCATCACGACGACGAGGACGAAGGCGGGGCGAAGTTCCCTGGTCATACGATGAGGCTCCTCACACGAGGCCGAGCGTGGTGATGGCCATGTCGATCAGCTTGATGCCGACGAAGGGCACCGCCAGACCGCCCAGGCCGTAGATCAGCAGGTTGCGCCGCAAGAGGCTGGCGGCATCGGCCGGACGGTACGCGACACCCTTCAGCGCCAGCGGGATCAGCGCGACGATGATCAGCGCGTTGAAGATGATTGCCGACAGGATGGCGCTCTGCGGGCTGGCAAGCCCCATGACGTTCAGCGCCTGCAGCTGCGGATAGGCGGCGATGAACAGCGCCGGGATGATGGCGAAATACTTCGCCACGTCGTTGGCAATGGAGAAGGTGGTCAAGGCACCGCGGCTCATCAGCAGCTGCTTGCCGATCATGACGATCTCGATCAGCTTGGTCGGGTCGCTTTCCAGATCGACCATGTTGCCGGCCTCGCGCGCCGCCTGGGTGCCGGTGTTCATGGCGACGCCGACATCCGCCTGGGCCAGCGCCGGGGCGTCGTTGGAACCGTCGCCGCACATGGCGACCAGCCGCCCGTCGGCCTGATAGGCGCGGATCAGTTCCAGTTTCTTCTCCGGCGTCGCCTCGGCCAGGAAATCGTCCACCCCGGCCTCGGCGGCGATGGCGGCGGCGGTCAGCGGGTTGTCGCCGGTGACCATCACCGTCTTGATGCCCATGCTGCGCAGGGTCAGGAAGCGCTCGCGGATGCCGGGCTTGACGATGTCCTTCAGATAGACGACGCCCAGCGCCCGGCCGTCGCGCGCCACCACCAGCGGCGTGCCGCCGGCCTTGGCGACGCGCTCCACCGCAAGCGTCAGGTCGCGTCCTGCATTGCCGATCATCGCGACGATGGTGTCGGGCGCCCCCTTGCGGATCCGCGTTTCCGTTGCGGCGACGTCCACCCCGCTCATCCGCGTCTGGGCGGTGAAGGGGATGAAGCTCAGCCCGCCACGCTCCAGCGCTGCCGGGTCGAAGCCGAAGCGCTGCCGGGCCAGCGCAACGATGGACTTGCCCTCCGGCGTGTCGTCGGCCAGCGAGGACAGGAAGGCGGCTTCGGCCAATTCGCGCTCGGCGATGCCGCCGACCGGGATGAACTCCGCCGCCTGCCGGTTGCCCAGCGTGATGGTGCCGGTCTTGTCGAGCAGCAGCACATCGACGTCCCCCGCCGCCTCCACCGCGCGGCCGGACTTGGCGATGACGCTGAAGCGGACCAGCCGGTCCATGCCGGCGATGCCGATGGCCGACAGCAGGCCGCCGATGGTGGTCGGGATCAGCGTCACCAGCAGCGCGATCAGGAAGGCCACCGGGATGGCGGCGCCGGAATAATCGGCGAAGGCCGGCAGGGTCATCACCACCAGCAGGAAGATGACCGACATGCCCGCCAGCAGGATGTTCAGCGCGATCTCGTTCGGCGTCTTCTGCCGCTTGGCGCCCTCGACCAGCGCGATCATGCGGTCGAGGAAGCTTTCGCCCGGATTGGCGGTGATGCGGACGACGATGCGGTCGGACACCACTCGCGTGCCGCCGGTGACGGCCGAGCGGTCGCCGCCGGATTCGCGGATCACAGGAGCGGATTCGCCGGTGATGGCGCTTTCGTCCACCGTGGCGATGCCGGACACCACGTCGCCGTCGCCGGGGATCACGTCGCCCGCCTCAACCAGCACGAGGTCGCCGCTGCGCAGGCTGGCCGCCGGCACCGACTGGTGGGCGGTCGCGTCGGCGCTTGCGACCTTTCTGGCGGTGGTCTCGGTCTTGGTCTTGCGCAGGCTGGCGGCCTGGGCCTTGCCGCGCCCCTCGGCGACCGCCTCGGCGAAATTGGCGAACAGCACGGTGAACCACAGCCATGCGGCGATCTGGCCGGAGACGCCGACGCCGGGGCCGCCGGTTCCAAGCAGATCGCGCAGGACCAGAACCGTGGACAGCCCGGCCACCACGGCGGTGACGAAGATGACGGGGTTCCGGACCAGTTCGCGCGGGTCCAGCTTGCGGACGGCGACGCCGGCGGCCTGGGCGGCGATGCGGGCGTCGAACAGGGAAATCTCCGAAGTGCGGTGCATCATCGGTGGCATCCTCAAAAGAAGGTCCCGGTGCCGAGCATCAGATGCTCCACCACCGGCCCCAGCGCCAGCGCCGGGAAGAAGGTCAGGCCGCCGACGATCAGCACGATGCCGACCAGCAGCCCGATGAACAGCCCGCCATGGGTCGGGAAGGTGCCGGCCGACGCCGGGACCGCCCGCTTGGCCGCCAGCCCGCCGGCGATCGCCAGCACCGGCAGGATCACCAGAAAGCGGCCGAGCAGCATGGCGAGCGCGATGGTGGTGTTGTGGTACAGGCTGTTGGCGCCGAAGCCGGCGAAGGCCGACCCGTTGTTGCCGGTGCCGGAGCTGTAGGCATACAGCACCTCGCTCAACCCATGCGGCCCCGGATCCTGAATGCCGGCAAGCCCCGCCGGCAGCACCAGCGTCAGCGCCGAGAAGCCGAGGACGCCGAGCGGCAGCGTCAGCGTGGCGATCATCGCCAGCTTGATCTCCTTCGCCTCGATCTTCTTGCCGAGATATTCCGGCGTGCGGCCGACCATCAGCCCGGCGATGAAGACGGCGAGCAGGACGAAGATCAGCATGCCGTACAACCCGGCGCCGACCCCGCCGAACACCACCTCGCCCAGCATCATGTTGACCATCGGCACCATGCCGCCCAACGGCATGAAGCTGTCATGCATGGCGTTGACCGACCCGTTGGAGGCGGCGGTGGTCGCCACCGCCCACAGCACCGAATTGACGATGCCGAAGCGGACCTCCTTGCCCTCCATGTTCCCTGCGGCGGGATCGAGCCCGGCGGCGATGGCGGCCGGATTGCCCTGCAGCTCCGCCCAGTAGGCGACGCCCAGCCCGGCGAGGAACAGGATGCCCATGGCGGCGAAGATCGCCCAGCCCTGGCGCCGGTCGCCGACCATCCGGCCGAACGTGTCGGTCAGCCCGGCGGCGAGCAGCAGCAGAAATGTCATCTCGACAAAGTTCGCCAGCGGCGTCGGATTCTCGTACGGATGGGCGGAATTGACGGAGAAGAAGCCGCCGCCGTTGGACCCCAGCTGCTTGATCGCTTCCTGCGAGGCGACCGGACCCTGCGCGATCACCTGCCGGCCGCCCTCCACCGTGTGGGCGACGGCATAGCTGTCCAAATTCTGCGGCACGCCCAGGCTGACCAGGACCAGCGCCGTGACGATGCTGATGGGCAGCAGCACATAGAGCGTCGCCCGCGTCATATCGACATAGAAGTTGCCGACCGTGCGGGCCGACCGCCGCGCGAATCCGCGGATCAGCGCCACCAGCACGGCGATGCCCGTCGCCGCCGACACGAAGTTCTGCACGGTCAGCCCGGCCATCTGGCTCAGGTAGCTCAGCGTGCTCTCGCCGCCATAGGCCTGCCAGTTGGTGTTGGTCATGAAGCTGACGGCGGTGTTGAAGGCGAGGTCCGGTGGCACCGGCGCCATGCCCGCCGGGTTCAGCGGCAGCCAGGCCTGCGCCCGCAGCAGCGCGTACAGCAGCAGGAATCCCAACAGGTTGAAGGCCAGCATGGCCAGCGCATAAGCCGTCCAATGCTGCTCCTGGTCGGCACGGATGCCGCACAGCCGGTAGATGCCCCGTTCGACCGGGCCGAGTACGCGGCCGAGCAGGACCCGCTCCCCGCTGAAGACGCGGGCCATATAGCCCCCGGTGACCGGGGTGAGCGCGATCAGCAGCGCACAGAAGGCGATGATTTGAAGGACGTCCACTGTGTTCATCGGAAAGTCCTCCTCAGAACCGCTCGGGACGGATCAGGGCGTAGCCGAGGTAGCCGAGCAGCCCCACGGCCACCAGCCCGCCCAGGATGAGATCGACGGTCATGGTCCTTTTGCCTTTCCCGCTCACAGCCGGTCGAAGGCGCGGACGGCGGCGGCGCTCAGCCCGAAAAAAGCCAGCGCCACGGCCAGAAATAGAATGTCGAGCACGCGGTTGCCCTCCCTTGTTGCGCGTGCACCTTCAATTGCGCAGGGCTGCATAAAGGGTCGATGCGGATTTCCGCCGCCGGCATAAAGATCCTGTAAAGAAATCTCGCTTACTGGTTCTTGGCGATGGTCCCGAAGTCCGGCTATCCCGCCGCGCCTTCGGCCGGCTTGACCTGATCGATCGAAAGCGTTACACAGCCCAAAATGCGTGAATACCGGTAGGGATGTGCAGCGTAGGGTCGCGCGTCGCGCCATGCCCGCCGCCGGCCATGCCGCTCACGCCACAAAGGTCGGATGGCGAGATGGTGGACACGGTCGAAAAGACGCGGACGATCCTGGTGGTCGAGGACAATGTGCTGATGCGCAAGCTCTTCGTCCGCTGCCTGGAGGAAGGCGGCTTCTCCGTCGTCGAGGCGTCGGACGCCTCCTCCGTGCTGGACCTGATGCGCGACATGGCGCCCGATCTGGTGGTGATGGACATCGTCATGCCCGGCCTGTCCGGGCTGGACCTGATCCGGCAGATTCGCGCCGATGCGGATCTCGCCGCCACGACGGTCATTGCCGTCACCAACCTCGCCACGCCCGCCGACAAGCGCCGGCTGGCCGACGCCGGCTTCGACGGCCATGTGTCCAAGCCGATCAAGCCCAAGGAATTCCAGGCCGCGGTCGCCGGTTTCCTCGGCACCTGAGCCCCGGATTCTGATCCGGCGGCTCTGGCTTCGCGTATCACCCAAAAACACGAGGCAAAGGCGGAGGAGCCGCGGCGATGGCGCGTTATCTTGTAACCGGCGGCTGCGGCTTCATCGGCTCGCACCTGATCGAGCGGCTGCTGGCGGCCGGGCACGAGGTGCGGGTGCTCGACGATTTGTCGACCGGCAAGCGCGAGAACCTGCCGGAGGGCGTGCCGGTCACCGTCGGCGACGTGGCCGATGCCGAGGCGGTCGAGGGAGCAATGGCCGGCGTGGACGGCTGCTTCCATCTGGCCGCCGTTGCTTCGGTCGACCGCTCGCGCGAGGCTTGGCTGGAGACCCACCATGCCAACCTGTCCGGCACCATCGCCGTCTTCGACGCCGCCCGCCGCGCCAATCCGGCCGGTCCGGTCCCGGTGGTCTACGCCTCCTCCGCCGCCGTCTATGGCGACAACCCGAACATGCCGCTGGCCGAGGATGCGGCGACCCGCCCGCTGTCCGCCTATGGCGCCGACAAGCTGGGTTGCGAACTGCATGCGCGGGTGGCGGACGGGGTGCATGGGGTGCCGACCGCCGGCTTCCGCTTCTTCAACGTCTATGGCCCGCGCCAGGACCCGAAATCGCCCTATTCCGGCGTCATCTCCATCTTCGCCGGCAAGATCGCCCGGGGGGAGCCGATCACCATCAACGGCGACGGCGAGCAGGTGCGGGATTTCATCTTTGTAAAGGACTTGGTGCGATACCTGACCGCGGCGATGGACCGTCCGCAGTCCGGCGCGCCCGTCTACAACGTCTGCACCGGCCGTCCGACCTCGGTCAACCGGCTGGCGGAGGTGTTGGCGGAGCTGTCGGGCCGGCCGCTCGACCGGCGCCATGGTCCGGCGCGGCCGGGCGACATCCGGGTCTCGATCGGCGATCCGTCGCGTCTGGTCGCCGCCTTCGGCATGAGTTGCGACACGCCGCTGGAGGACGGGTTGCGCCAGACGCTGGCGTGGCTTGGCTGAGCAAGAGAGCGTTGAGCAAAGGATAGGGGTGGCGTGACCGGTGGTTTGATCGGGCGGCGGGCTGTCGCCGGAGGGCTGATGTCGGGTGCGGCGCTGCTGGCGCTGCCCAACAGGGGCCTGCGGGCCGCGGACTCCGGTCAAGCTTCCGCATCTCCCTGGGCGGTCTATTACGCCGACGCGGCGCCGCTGTCCGCCTTCCAGCCCTACCGGCTTCTGGTGCTGGACAGCCTCACCCACCCGCCGCTTTCGCCGCTGGCCGACCGCGGCAAGACGCTGCTCGGCTATCTCAGCGTGGGCGAGGTCGAGACGCACCGCCCCTGGTTCGACCGGGTGAAAAGCTGGGGCATCCTCGACCAGGAAAACCCCAACTGGCCCGGCAGCTTCTATGTCGACGTGCGCGACCGCCGCTGGGTCAAGCTGGTGGTGGAGGAGCTGGTCCCCGCCATCCTGCGCCAGGGTTTCCACGGAGTCTTCCTCGACACGCTCGACAACCCGCCGCATCTGGAGCGCACCGACGCGAAGCGCTGGCGCAGCATGACCGACGCGGCGGCGGCACTGGTCCGCGCCATCCGGCGCAACTGGCCGGACATCGGCCTGATGCAGAACCGCGGCTACGAGATCCTGCCGCAGACCGCGCCGCTGCTATCCCATGTGCTGGGCGAGAGCGTCTATGCCGGCTGGGATTTCGCCGCCAAGCGCCCGCATCGCCAGAGCGCCGAGGATTACCGGTTCCAGGTTGAGGCATTGAATGCCGCCGGGGCGCTGAACCCGCGCCTGTCGCTCCATACCCTGGACTACTGGGATCCGGCCGACGCCGCGGGCATCCGGGCGATCTACGATCTGCAGCGCGCCAACGGCTTTTCCCCCTACGTCTCGACGGTCGAACTCGACCGCCTGATTCCGGAGCCGCCGCGGTGAAGCGCCTGTTCCAGACGGCGATACTTGCCCTCGGCCTGCTTCTGCCCGGCATGGCCCTTCCCGTGCTCGCCGCCGGCCCGTCCCCGACCGCCGCGACGGCCCAGCAGACGGTGCCGCGCACCATCCTGGCGCTGGTCGACCTGCGCGAGGAAAGCACGATCCGTCTGAGCCGCATCCACACGATGGTGGAACTGCCGCTGAACCATCTCGGCCTGTCGGTGGCCTACTGGAATGTCGCCGGCGGGCTGCCCGACCTGTCGCGCTATCCCGACCTGCGCGGCGTCGTCAGCTGGTTCGCGGGGGAGCCCTTCACCGATGTCGGCGCCTACATCGCCTGGGCCGGGCGGGCGATGGACCGCGGCGCCCGTTTCGCCGTGCTGGGCCAATCGGGCGTGCGGCTGGAGCGCGGCGGCAAACCGGTGCCGCTGGCCGTCGCCAACCGCTTCTTCGCCCGGTTCGGGCTGCGCGACGACGACGGCTATTCCGACCTGACCTATAAATCCAGGCCGGTTCTGGCCGACGGCATGATCGGCTTCGAACGGCCGCTGTCGGGGGTGCTGCCCGGCTATCCGCAGTTCCGCAAGACCGACGAGCGCTTCGCCTCCCATCTGGTGATGCGGCGCGGCGGCGACCCGGCCAGCGACAGCCATCTGGTCGTCACCGGCCCGTCCGGCGGTCTGGTGACCGACGGCTACGGCCGCTATTTCGACGCCGAGTTCAACCGGCGGCAATGGATCATCGATCCCTTCGCCTTCTTCCGCGACAGCTTCGCCACCGACGATCTGCCGAAGCCCGACGTCACCACCCTGTCGGGCCGGCGCATCTATTTCAGCCACATCGACGGCGACGGCTGGCGCAACGTGACGGAGGTGGCGCCCTATGCCAACCGCCGCGTGCTGTCCGCCGACATGGTGCGCACCGCCGCCATCGAGCCGTTTCCCGACCTGCCCGTCAGTGTCGCCCCCATCGTCGGCGACCTCGACCCGACGTGGAAGGGCACGCCGGAGTCGCTGGAGGCGGCAAAGAAACTGTTCGCCCTGCCGCAGGTGGAGCCGTCCAGCCACACCTGGACCCACCCGTTCCAATGGTCCTTCTTCAAGGATTACAGCCGGCAGAACGAGGCGCCCTTCCTCAGCCGCGACAGCAGCTATCGCCCCGGCAAGGCCGACGACCATGCGGCGGAGGAGGCGGGCGAGGTGTCGGACATCGGCCGCTACGCCGTGCCGCGCGCCTATCTGCAGCAGCCCTTCGACCTCGACCAGGAGATCGGCGGCGCGCTCGATTACTTCACCCGGCTCGCCCCGACCGGCAAGCGGGCGGTTCTGGTGCAATGGTCGGGCGACACCTCGCCGTTCGAGGCGGCGCTGGCCGCGGTGCGCAAGGCGGGCGGCGTCAACATCAACGGCGGCGACGCCCGTTTCGACGCCGATTTCCCGTCCATCACCGGCCTGCCGCCCATCGGTCTGCCGGTGGGGGCGGAGCGGCAGATCTACGCCGCCGGCAGCAACGAGAACACCTACACCGAGCTGTGGACCGGCCGCTTCTACGGCTACCGCAATCTGATCAACACGATGCGGCATGCCGGTAGCCCGATCCGGCTGAAGCCCTTCAACGTCTATTACCACATGTACAGCGGCCAGAAGGCCGCCAGCCTGAACGCGCTGGTCTCCGTGCTGGCCGCCGCCCGCGGGCAGGATCTGGCGCCCATCGGCGCCTCCACCTATGCCCGCATCGCCGAAGGCTTCTACACCACCCGGTTCGAGCCGCTGGCCGGTGGATCGGATGGCGGCCGGCGCTGGCGCGTGCTGGATCGCGGGGCGCTGAACACGCTGCGCTTCGACCATGCCAGCGCCAGCGCCGTCGATTTCGCCCGCTCCAGCGGCGTGCTGGGCCAGCGCCACAGCCAGGGCAGCCTCTATGTGGCGCTCGACCCGGCAGTCGCGGAACCGGTGGTGGCGCTGATGGAGACCGGCCGCGCCGACCGCGACCCACCCGCAGCATTTCCCTATCTGGTCCAGGGGCGCTGGGCCTTCTCCGCGCTTACCGCGGAAGGGCAGGGTTTCCGCGTCGCCGCCACCGGCTATGGCGAGGGCGCGATGGTCTGGCATGTGCCGCAGCCCGGCCGCTGGACGGTCACGGCGGAGCGCGACGGGACCCGGCTGTGGTCGGGCAGCGCCGAAGCGGACGCCGACGGCCGGCTGGCCTTGACCGTGCCGGTCTCCGCCATCGCGCCGCTGCTGCTGCGGCTTCGCCCGGCGGGTGGCGCTTCCGGCGGCACGGCGGGGTAGGGCGGCGATGCGCGCGAACATCCTCGTCGTCCTGCTGGTGCTGCTCGTGGGCATCGGTGCCAGCCTGCTGCTGATTCCGCACAGCGGCGAGCTTGCCCTGCAGAAGTTCCGCGACCGTGATTACGACAGCGCCCGCGCCGTCTACGAGCAGCGCTATGCCGCCGGCGACCGCAGCGGCACCACCGTGATGCCGCTGACCCGGCTGTCGCTGGCCCAGGGCGACGTCGACCGCGCCATCGCGCTGACCGAGGAGTTCGTCGCCGCCGAGCCGTCGTCCGTCGAAGCGCGGGAACTGCTGAACCGCCTCTATCAGGATGCGCAACGGCCCGGCGATTATCTGGAAAACCTGAAGGCGCTGGCGGAACTGCGCCACAGCGCCGACCTCTACCGCGACCTCGCCTATGCCGCCGGGTTTCGCAACCGGATGGCGTTGAAGGTGGAGGCGCTGACCCGCTACTGCACGCTGCGTCCCGATGATGTCGAGGCCCAGCAGGAACTGGCGGCGCTGCTGGCCGCCCGCGGCGACCATGCCGGGGCGGTGGACTGGCTGTTGCGGGCCGACGACCGCGCCAAGGGCGAGATGCAACCCGACAGCCGCGAATTGCTGATGAGCCTGCTGATCGACCTCGACCGCGAGGAGGAGGCGTTCGACCGCGCCCGGCGCTGGCTGGGCGAGCACCCGACCATCGCCGACATGATCGGTCTGGCGAGCCAGCTTGCCGCCGCTGCCCGCCCCGACCTCGCCCTGCGGCTGATCGAGCCGCAGGTGACGGGGCGCGAGCACGTGCTGGCGCTGGAGCTGACCTACATCGACCTGCTGATTGCCGCCGACCGCCGGGAGGAGGCGCGGACCCGCCTGTCGGCGCTGCCCGGTCCGGTCGAGGATGTCCAGTTCGGCCGGCTGCTGGCGCTGGAGGTGAATGCCGGTATGCTTCGCCCGGCGCTGGAAGCGACCAAGGGGCGCGACCTGCATCTGGTGCCCGACTGGGTTCTCGCCGGGCTGGCGGAAACCGCCTTGCGCGAGGGCGACCGCAGCTTCCCCGACCGGCTCTACCGCGAATTGGGCGACGAATTCCTGGACGATTACCCGCTGCTGGCCGCCAACATCGCGCTCGGTCGCGGCGATCCTGCCGCCGCGGCAGGGTGGGCGGAGCGCGGCCTTGCCGGCGGCGTGCTGACTCCCGGCGACCAGCTCACTGCCATCCGCATCCTCGACCGCTCCGGCCGCCACGCTGCGGCGACCGCCGCCTTCGACCGGCTGCCCCTGTCCGGCGGCATTCCCGACGAGCAGTTGGAGGAGCTTGCCGCCCTGTTCATCGACCTCGACCGCGCCCCGGCCGGGCTTGCTTGGTTCGGGGCCCGGCGGCAGGCCACGCCGTCGCCGGTCGCTGCACAGGGCTGGGCTCGCTTGGCCGCCAAGGCCGGCGATCCCGCCGCCGTCACCGCTTGGCTGGCCGGGCAGGCCAAGCTGCCGGTCGCCCTGTTGCAGGACATCGCCGGCAGTGCCGCCGAGCGCGCCGCCGACTCTCCCCCGGCGGCGGCGCTTGCCCTTGCCGCATCGCAGCGCGCCTTCGCGCTCGACCCGTCGCCGCGTAGCCGTCTGGCGCTCGCCAACGCCCTGACCGCCACCGGCAAGCCGGCCGAGGCGCTGCCGCTGCTGGCTCCGCTGCTGGCGGATGGCGGCACGGAGGTGGAGGCCGCCTATATCGCCGCTCTGGCCGGCGCCGGCCGGTCGGAGGAGCTGACCCGACACCTGACCGCCAAGCTGGCGAAAGGCAATTTGTCGGACGCCGAACAGCAGGCCATCGTCACCATGCTGCTCGACCACAAGGCCTACCGTGCGGCCCTGCCATTGCTGCGCGGCTGGGCGGAGAGCCAGGGTGGTGACTGGCTCGGCGTCTATGCCGATGCGGCGGCCAAGGCAAATGCGCTGCCCGATCTCGCCGCCCTGCTGCAGAGTCGCGCCACCGCTGCCCCACTGGCCGAGGCGGAGGATGCGCTCTACCGCGACACGCTGACGAAGTTGGGCCGCAAGGCCGACCTGCGACACTATCTGCTGGCGCGTGCCACCGACGGCCGTCTGCCCGCCGACAAGCGGAGGGAGCCGGTGTCCGCCTTGCTGGCGCTTGGCGACAAAACGGGGGCGGAGCAGGCCCTGCAGCGGCTGGCGGCGGGGCAGGGGCCGCAGAGCGAGGATTTCCGGCAGCTCGCCTATCTCTGGGGACCGCGCCCGCCCGCCGCCGGTCTGGACTGGATCGAGGCGCGGGCCAAGGCGGCGTCCAGCCCGGCCGAACAGGCGGCATGGTACGACCGTCTCGCCGAGTATGGCGGTGGGCGCCGCGTCATCGCCGGGCTCGGCGGCCAAGGCGCCGCTCCGGCGCAGCCGGCGCTGAAGGCTCCCTACATCGAGGCGCTGGCGGCGGCCGGCAAGGGCAGGGAACTGGCACAGGCCCTGCGCACCGCCGTGCCCGAGGAAGCCGCCCCCGACCGCCTGCGCCGCTACGCCCGCCTCGCCGAGCAGACCGGGCAGCGCGCTGCCGCCGCCCAGGCCTGGACCGCCCTGCTGGCGCGCAAGCCCGAGGATGCCGACGCGCTGCGCCAGCTCGGCATGCTGGCCTATGACGAGAACCGCCTCGCCGACGCCGAACGGCTGCTGCGCCGCTACGTCGCCACCGGTCCCGACGATTACGAGGCCTATTATTTCCTAGGCGAGGCGCTGACCGCGCTGAAGCGCCCGACAGCGGCGGTTCCATTCTACCGCACCGCCCTGTCCCAACTGCGCCACCGCGCCGGCCGCGGTGATGCGGCGATCCAGACGGAGGCCAATCTGCTGAACCGGCTGGGCAAGGTCGATGACGCCGTGGCACTGTTCGAGGGCTTGCGCAAGCGCCGCCCGGCCGACCGCCAACTGAAGGCCGACTACGCATCGATGCTGATCGAAAACGGACGACTGCCGGAGGCCCGCCGTGTCCTGGCCCTTCCGTGATCGCTTGCGCGCCTCTGCGCTCTTTGCCTTAACCCTCCTCGCTGCCGCTCCCGCACACGCCCAATCGGCCTCGGCCCGGCTTGAAGCCGTGCGCGAGGACCGCGCTGCCCGTTTCGCCCTGCATTGGCCCGACCCGGTCGCCACCGAAATCCAGCGCGACGGCCGCGAACTGGTCCTGCGGTTCAACCGCCCGCTCGGCGAGGTCGCGCTCGACCGTGTGCCGGAGCGGCTGGAGTCCTGGGTCGACAACGTTCTCTATGGCTACGACAGCGTCGTCCTGGTGCTCGCCAGCGGCGTCGAGGCGACGGTCGCTGCCGATCGCACCGGCCTCAGCGTCGCCCTGACCCGCGCGCCCGCCGCCGTCCCCAGCCGGGAGGCGCAGGCCGCCGACCGTGCCGCCCGCCGGCGTCTCGACTATTTCCGCGCGCTGGCGCTGATGGAGGGCGGCGACGTCCGACCGGCACGAAGCCTGCTGCGCGATCTGCTGGAACAGGACCCCAGCGACGCCCAGTCCACCGCCCTGCTGGCCCAGGCGGAGGAATGGCTCGGCCGCTGGCGGGAGGCGATCCGCGCCTACGACACGGCGCTGGAGCTGACGCCCGACGAACCGTCCCTGGTGCAGGGCAAGGCGCTGCTTCTGCACGAGAATGCGGATCGCAACCGCCTCGACCTCGACTGGCAGAAGGTGCGCAACGCCGACCTGCAGCGCATCGCCCGCTTCAGCGGGGTGCAGGAGCTCGGCCGCTCCACCGCCTTCACCTGGAGCCTTGAGCGCCGCGAGGTCGATGTCGACGCCGCCCGCCGCGAAGATGGCCGGCTGGAGCCCTTCCACGGCGCCCGCTCCCGGCTGGAGGCGGCGCTGGTCCATGACTGGCCGGAGTGGGAGCGCTCGACCCTGTCGTTCTACGCCGCGCCGCAGACGCTGGGTGCCGGCTTCATCCAAGGCTGGCGCGGCGAGGAGTCGGAAATCCGTGCCGGCTTCGCCTGGAGCGAGCCGAGCTTCGCCTTCCTGGAAGGCATCGTCGACGGCGGCCGGCGCGACCGCCTGTTCTTCCAGCATGAGGACCGGCTGTCCGACCGCTGGTTCCTGTCGCTGGGCGCCGGCTACAACCGCTATGGCCTTGCCGGCGACGCCGATCTGGCGCGCAGCGCGACGGCGGAGGGATCGCTGCGCTACACGCTGAACGCGGCGGGTCCGCTGACCAGCGTCGCCTATGTGTTGGACGCCGAATATGTCGCCCACCGCGAGGAGCGGCAGGATGCGCTCGGTCAGCCTTACGTCCCGCTGCCGGCGGCGACGCGCGAGATCCACGCGCTGCAGCTGAATGCCGAGGATTTCCTGACCGATTACGTCCGCTATGCGGTGCAGGTCGGCTACGCCTATGACCGGCGGGGCCGCAGCGGGCCGCAGGGCGCCCTCTCGCTGGGGTGGGAACCAACGGACAATCTGGAGCTGAATTTCCGTGCCAGCCATGCCCGCTCCACATCGCGCGGCACAGCCAGCGCGGTGAACAGCGCCGGCGTCACTCTGGTCTGGCGTTATTGACGGTGTGTCAACACTTTATGGTTAAAAAAGGTGGACTGGTGATGCCGCGAAAGGGTCTGGGAATGACGGGTAAGGGTGTGCGGGCCGGTGGGGCGCTGCTGGCGGTGGGGCTGCTGCTGGCGGGCTGCAGCTTCGGCCGGATCAACAGCCGCGACTTCGCACAGCCGGGCGCCGTGCTGCCGGCCGGCTCGATCGTCGCCGTCCTGCCCTTCGAGAATCTGACCAACCACCCCAACGCCGGCCAGATCGCCGCCGACATCGTCTCGACCGAGCTGTACGGCGTCGACGGCCTCCGCAGCATGGAGGCGTCCCGCGTCCGCAGCCGCCTGTCAGCCGCCAAGCCGGCCGCCGACGCCACCGCCACAGACACGCCGGCCGACGCCGCACCGCTGGACGCCCAGACCGCCGGCCGGACGCTGGGGGTGGATGCGGTGCTGTCCGGCAGCGTGTCGGAATATGGTTACCAGCATGGCCTGCGCGAGGAGCCGGTGGTCGGCCTGAACGCCCGGCTGGTCCGCAGCTCCGACGGCGCCGTGCTGTGGACCTCCAGCCAGTCGGAGGCCGGCCGCGGCTATTTCAGCCGCGACAGCGTCAACAACGTCGCCCAGCGGGTGGTGACGCGGATGATCGACAGCCTGCGGCCGGTGGTAGCCGGTAATCCCTGAGGCCTTGCCCAGCATGAGCAGCCCGCCGAGTCCACCGCCCGCCGATGGCGCATCCCCCCGCCGCTGGTTCGGCCTGCGGCCGGTCGCGCTGCTGGAACTGCTGCTGTTCTTCGCGGTGGCGCTGGGGCTGGATGTCTGGCTGGGCGCCGGGGTGCGCTTCGACGGGGTGCAGCCGCATCCCTTCTGGATCCCGGTCCTGCTGCTGGCGATCCAGTACGGCACCAGCGAAGGCGTGCTGGCGGCGCTGGTGGCGTCGGTGGCGCTGCGGCTCGGCAACATGCCGGATGCCGGCATCGACCAGGACCTCTACGACCATCTCTTCACCCTGACGCGCGAGCCCATCCTGTGGCTGGTCGCCGCCGTGCTGTTCGGCGAGCTGCGCATGCGCCAGCTGCGCGAGCGCGACGAACTGCGCGCCGGCCTTGCCGCCGCCCGGCAGGAGGCGGAGGCCATCGCCCGCTCCTACCGCGCGCTGAAATCGGTGAAGGAAAGCCTGGAGACCCGCGTCGCCGGCCAGCTGCGCACCGTCTTCACCCTCTATCAGGCCGCCAAGTCCATCGACCATCTGGACGAGGGGGAGGTGATGCTGGGCGTCGCCGACCTCGTCCGCACCGTCATGAAGCCGGAGAAGTTCTCGCTGTTCCTGCTGAACAACGACGTGCTGGAATCGGTGACGAACGAGGGCTGGGACGACGAGCACGACAGCTATGCCCGCTGGTTCGACAGCGGCACTCCGCTGTTCCAGACCGTGATCGCCCGCCAGCGGCAGCTCTGCGTCAACCGGGTGGAGGACGAGCGCATCCTGGCCGGCGAGGGCGTTCTGGCCGGACCGCTGGTCAGCAGCGACACCGGCGAGGTCGTCGGCATGGTGAAGGTCGAAAGCCTGGGCTTCACCGACCTCAGCGTCAACACGGTCGAGAATTTCCGCATCCTGTGCGAATGGATCGGCACCGCGCTGGCCAAGGCGCGCCAGTTCCGCACCGCCAACGAACAGCGCGTCTTCACCGACGACGCGCTCTACTCCTCCAGCTACATCGGCCGGCAGGCGGAGTTCCTGGCCCTGCTCGGCCGCCGCATGGGGTTCGAGACGACGGCCATCACCATTCGCCCCACCGGCCTGTCCCGCCTGTCGGTCGGCCAGCGCGCCGACCTTGCCGCCGCCATCGGCACGGCGGTGCGCGGCAGCCTGCGCGACACCGATCTTGCCTGCGACTTCGGCCAGCAGGGCGCCTCCTTCGGCGTGATCCTGGCCGGCACGCCGCTGGAAGGTGCCAAGCTGGTGGAGGCGAAGCTGGAACGCGCGGTGCGCCGGGAGTTGCCCGACGGGCTGGCCAACATCCCCATCGGCTTCGTCACCCGCCGGGTCGAGCCGACGGAGCCGGAGCCGGCCGCCGACAAAGCCGTGCCGGAGGGGGCGGGATGACCGGCCCCGCTCTTGATTCCGCTGAAACCATCGGCACGCTGGCGGGCGACCGCCCGGCCGCGGGCACGGCCGAGCTGGTGGCGGCGACGGTCGGCGCCGGCCTGCTCGATGCCGGGGCATTGGCCTTCGGCCTGTCCGGCATCCCCTTCGCCGCGCCATCAGCCGCGGCGCTGCATCTGCTGCTCTGCGGACTGGTCGGGTTGTGGCTGCGCAGCCGGGCGCGGCGGGGCCGCGACCTGCGGCTGGCCGGGCTGCTGCTGGTCATCATGGTGCCGCTGGGTCCGCTGGGCGCCCTCTGCACGCTGGTGACCGCCGCGCTGCTGGCGCTGTTCAGCCGCTATGCCACCGGCTTCCAGGACTGGTATCTCTCCCTCTTCCCCGAAAGCGAGACTGGTCCGGCGCAGGAGCTGTACGAACTGATCGTGTCGGGTCGCGAGAACGCCCATCTGGTCGCCGGCGAATCCTTCACCGACATGATGTGGATGGGCACGCCGCAGCAGAAGCAGGCGGTGATCGCCCTGGTCGCCCGCCATTTCCGCCCGGCCTTCACGCCCGCGCTGAAGGCCGGCCTCGCCGATGCCGACCCGTCTGTCCGCGTCCAGGCCGCCACCGCGACCGCGCGGGTGGAGCATGAGTTCAACGAACGCTGGCTTTCGCTCGATCATGCCGCCCGCGCCCATCCGGACGACGCCGGCGCCCTGGCCGCCCTGTCCCGCCACCTCGACGACTACGCCTTCTGCGGCCTACTCGATTCCAACCGCGAGGCGGAAATCCGCGAGAAGGCGCTGGACGGCTACCGCCGCAGCCTGGAACTGGCGCCCGATGACGACAGTATCCGCCTCGACCTCGGCCGGCTGCTGCTGCGCTGCGGACTGGCGGCGGAGGCGGCGGCGAGGCTGGAACCGCTGATCGACCGCACGTCCGACAGCCGCATCCTGTTCTGGTATGCCGAGAGCCTGTTCCGGCTCGGCCGCTTCACTGACCTGCGGGCGCTGCCCATCCGCCGGCCCGACCTGCTGGGCGACGGGGCGGCGCTGCCCGATGCGCTGCGCGACGTCTTCGCCCTGTGGCGCGACAATGATCCGGCCGACGCCGAGACCGCTGCCGAGGAACTGGCCGCATGAGCCGCTCCCCGTCCCAGCCGCTCCCGCCCGAGGCGCCCCGCGCCCCCAAGGCCGACGTCTGCCTGCTGATGGAGGGGTCCTATCCCTATGTCGCCGGCGGCGTGTCGACCTGGACGCACGACCTGATCCGCTCGCACTCCGACCTGACCTTCCACATCGTGGCGCTGGTCGCCGACCGTGGCGCCCGCAAGCTCGCCTATGATCTGCCGTCCAACGTCACCGGCCTGACCCACGTCTATCTGCAGGATCCCCCCGCCGGGTGGCGCTGGCAGCCCGGCACCGGGCGGCTGGTGGCGGCCCTGGAAAAGCCGCTCGCCCGCTTGCAGCAGGGCGGAGGGCTGGCCGAGGTGGCGGAGGTTCTGCGCCTGCTAGCTCCCCGGCGCGGCCGGATCGGCAAGCGGGCGCTGCTGAATTCCGAGGACGCCTTCCAGATGGTGGTGCGCATGTGCAGGGCCGCCCTGCCGGACGCCTCCTTCCTCGAATATTTCTGGGGCAGCCGGGCACTGATGAGCGGGCTGTTCGCCACGCTGCTGGTTCCTATGCCGCAGGCGTCGGTCTATCATGCCATCTCCACCGGCTATGCCGGGCTGTTTGCGGCGCGGGCGCGGCTGGAGACCGGGCGGCCGGCCCTGCTGACCGAACACGGCATCTACACCAACGAACGGCGCATCGAGATCCTGATGGCCGAATGGCTGTTCGAGGGCGCCGACACCTCGCTCGCACTCGACCGCAAGAAGCGCGACCTGCGCGATCTGTGGTTGGACACCTTCGCCAGCTACTCCAAGGCCTGTTACGACGCCTGCGACCGCATCATCACCTTGTACGGCGGAAACCAGGAGTTCCAGCGCCGGCAGGGCGCCGACCCGGCCAAGCTGATGATCGTGCCCAACGGCATCGACTATGCCGGCTATTCCCAGGTCCGGCGCGACCCGACGCCGCGCCCGCCCACCATCGCCCTGATCGGCCGCGTCGTGCCGATCAAGGACGTGAAGACCTACATCCGCGCCGCCGGCATCCTGCGCGAGGACATCCCCGACCTGAAGGCAATGATCCTCGGCCCGCTGGAGGAGGACCCCGGCTATGTCGAGGAATGCCGGACCATCGTGAAGCATCTGGGGCTGGAGCAGACGGTGATCTTCGCCGGCCGGGTCAAGCTGACCGACTGGCTGGGCAAGATCGACGCCATCGCCCTGACCAGCGTCAGCGAGGCGCAGCCGCTGGTGATCCTGGAGGCCGGGGCGTCCGGCGTGCCGACGGTTGCGACCGATGTCGGATCCTGTTCGGAACTGCTGATGGGCCGTCCGGACGAGGTGCCGCCGCTGGGTCCGGGCGGGGCGGTGACGCCGCTGGCCAGCCCGCTCGACACCGCGCGGGAGTTGCGCGCCCTTCTGCTCGACCGCCCCTGGAGGGAGCGCTGCGCGCAGGCCATTGCCCGGCGCGTCGCCCAGTCCTACGACAAGGTCGCCATCGACCGCGTCTATCGCGCCATCTATGACGAGCACATCGCCATGCCGACCCGGCCGTCCCTGGACCACGCCGACTTCGACCTGAAGGGAGCCGCCTGAGATGGCCGGCATCGGCTTCGCGCTCCGCCGGCTGGCCCGGCGCGACGATCTGCTGGGGGTGTTGCAGGGCTATGCCCATTCCGCCTTCATCACGTCCGGCCCCTGGATGTTCACCATCCTGGCGTTGGCCGGCATCACGCTGTTCGGCCGCGATCTGGTGGGGCCGGAGCAGCTGACGCTGTTCCGGGTGGTGGTGATCTACAATTTCTGCTTCTCGGTGGTGCTCACCGGGCCGCTGGTGCTGGTCGCCACCCGCTATCTCGCCGACGCCATCTATGCCAAGGAGGTGGAGGCGGCGCCCGGCATGCTGCTGGCGACGCTGGGGCTGGCCTATGCCATCGCCGGCCTGACCGCCGGACCTTTCTACCTGCTGTTCAGCGGCCTGCCGCTGCCGATCATGCTGGGTGGGCTGGCGAACTTCTTCCTGGTCTGCGGCATCTGGGTGGTGTCGATCTTCCTGTCGGCGCTGAAGGACTATCTGGCGGTCACCATCGCCTTCGGCGTCGGCATGACCACCGGCATGGCCGGGGCGGTGTTGCTGGGCGACCGCTTCGGCGCGGCGGGGATGATCTGGGGCTTTTCCGCCGGGCTGGCGGTGATCCAGTTCGGGTTGATCGCACGGGTCCTGGCCGAATATCCCTATCCGGTCGGCCGGCTGTTCGACTTCCTGTCCTATTTCCGCAAATACGCCGATCTGGCGCTGATCGGCTTTTTCGCCAACGCCGCGGTCTGGACCGACAAGTGGATCATGTGGTTCGCGCCGGAGCGCGAACTGGTCTCCGGCGCCATGGCGATCTACAGCGCCTATGACGGCGCCATGTTCATCGCCTATCTGACGACGCTGCCGGCGCTGACCCTGTTCACGGTGAACATCGAGACCCGCTTCTTCGAGCATTACCAAGCCTTCTACCGCGACATCCAGAAGCACGCGACCTTCGATCAGATCGCCCGCAACCACCGCGCCATCATCGCCGCCCTGCTCGACAGCAGTCGCAATCTGGTGATCCTTCAAGGAGCGGTCTGCGCCGTCTGCATCTTCCTGGCCCCGGCCATCGTCGGTGCCATCGGCCTGCAGTACCAGCAGATTGGCATGTTTCGCTTCGGCGTGCTGGGCGCCTTCTTCCAGGTGATGTTCCTGTTCTGCACGACGCGGAACGGGGTGGCGGCGAAGCGCGTCCAGCGCGAGATCGGCGTCACCTACAAGACCGCTTGGCGCATGTGCCACCTGATCCGGCACTACATGGGCTATGTGGACGGCGACGACGCTCTGGGCGGCCCGAACGGCCAGCCGGTCGAGGTCGATCACGCCT
>CBFGPE010000120.1:0-22651 GCA_965650625.1 uncultured Azospirillum sp.
GGCGGTCCCGCCATCGACGCTTCGCCTTGGTGATCCAACGGGATGCTTGATTTCATGCGCATCGGCATCAGGCCGTCGATCGATGCCCAGGATCGAAGCGATACGGAAGGCGCCGACTATTCGGAGAATTTGTGATTCGTTTTATCACGACATGGTTGTTGGATGACGAGCGTTGAGCATTGCGCTATTCTTAAGCCTCGCCGCCCTCCATGAACGGACGATCTCTCCCTGATGACCCCTGCCGGCTTCGAACAGGACGCACATGCCGCAGGAAGCCCGGACACCGTCCGTGGGGGACGCAAGGCCGTTTCACCGGCGATTCTGGCGCTCCTGGCAGTCGCCCTCGCTCTTACGGCCGCCCTGCTGGTTTTTGCGGCCTACCAATACCGCAGCCAGGTGATCACCGAGGCAGAAGTCCGCAGCACCGCAATCGCACGCGTGCTGGAGGAGCATGCAGCCAAGACTCTCGGCATCCATGCCGCCACGCTGTCGCACATGGAGTGGATGGTCGATGACATGGGATGGGACCGGATCGACAGTTCTCCCCTGCTGCACGAACGTCTGAAAGCCATGGCGGCCCAAGCGCCGGAGGTGCAGTCCTATTGGATCACCGACGAGAGCGGACGCGTCCGGGTGAGCAGCTTCGAATGGCCGATTCGGCCGCTCAACGCGAGCGACCGCGAATATTTCCGCGCTCTTCTGAGCTCGGACAGTACCATTCACATCGGCCCGAGGTTGACGAGCAAAATCAACTCCGAGATTGTCTTCACCCTCAGCCGCCGGATGGAACTGCCGAACCACCAGTTACAGGGGGTGGCGCAGATCTCTCTCCTGCCCAGCTATTTCACCGACTTCTACCGTTCGGTCCTGCGAGGATCGAGCGACGTCATCCTGCTGATGCGCGAAGACGGCGAGGTGCTGGTCCGTACCCCGCCGAACGGCTCAGAGAACCGCGCCGACATCGGACGTTTGCCGGAACTGATCTCGACCCCCGACAGGAACGGCGTCTTCCACGCGGTGACGCCCTCTGACGGGGTCGAGAGGCTGATGGCCCGCCGCAAGGTGCCGGACATGCCGATCTATGTGGTCTACGGCACCAACGTCGGCTCCATCGAGAGCGCATGGCGCAACCGGGTGATACCATACGCGCTGTTCGCGATTCCGGCATTGGGACTGCTTGTCCTGCTGGGAGGCATTGCGTTGCACCGGTCCCGCCAGGTCGCCGAGGCCCAGGAGGCATTGCGCCGATCCAACGAGGCGCTGGAAGACCGGATCACCGAACGCACCCGGCATCTCGACCACGCTCTGGCCGACAAGGAGATGTTGCTGCGCGACATCCATCACCGGGTAAAAAACAATCTTCAGGTGATCCTCAGCCTGTTGGAGTTGCAAGCGCAGCGAGCGCCGGAACTGGAGGCTCCCTTCAGCGAGGCGCTGACCCGCATCAACACAATGGGACTGATCCACGAGCAGATTTACCGCGCCACCGGCGTATCAGCGGTCGCGCTCGACGGCTTCATCGAAGCACTGGCCGGACATCTGGATAGCTTCCACAGCCGTCCAGGCAGGACCATCGCCATCAGGCATCAGGTGGAACCGCTCAGTCTCGACCTCAACCGTGTGGTGCCCTTCGCCCTGATCCTGAACGAAGTGGTGTCGAACGCCTACAAGCACGCCTTCACCGGCCGCTGTACCGGCACCATCGACATCGTGGTGACGGCGGAGAACGGGTCACTGCATTTGACGATCCAGGACGACGGCACCGGCGCCCCCGAGCCCGAGGAACCCTCCATCCCTGGACGGCGGTCCATGGGCATGGACCTGATCCGGGCCTTCGCCCGACAAATCCGCGGCGAGTATCACTTCACCAGAGACGTCGGCACACGGTTCGATCTGGTCTTCCCGCAGGAGAGCGACGCCGTTTAGCATCCTTCGGATACTTCAATCAGCGTCAGACGGACTTCAGCGCTTGCAGCGTTTGGCAGAACCGGACTTGGGAGGATTGGCCTCCACACCGTTGGTGGAGCCATTGGTGGAACCGGTGACCGGGCCATTGATCGGATCTTCCGACTTGGGAAGCTTTTCCGCGATGCCGAAAGCCAGTTCGCGCCGCCGCAACTCGGCCAAAATCTCGTCGGGGGAAATGTCGAAGTCGGCCAACAGCACGACCAGATTATACAGGAGGTCGGCCGCCTCCATCACAAGCGCACCGCGGTCGCCGCGCATCGCCTCGATCGCCACCTCGATCGCCTCCTCCCCCACCTTCCGTGCCATGCGGGCTCGGCCCTGCGCCAGCAGCTTTGCCGTGCGCGAGGCTTCGGGGACGGAAGAAGGCTCGCGCCGCAAGGTTTGCACGGCCTCGTGCAGGCTGCGGAGCGGATCGGGACCGATGTATTGAACCATGTACCTGAAATCGTTTTTCAAACCGGCGCTGTCAAGACGTTGGTTGGTCGACCAAACATTTCACCGGTGTCATGAGCCGATCCTAGCGCCTCGCGCGACCGAAGATAGTCCGCATCACTGATTGATTTGGCGCTCGACCATTGGCTGAAGGAAATCTCTGTATAGCTGTAATTTTTGCAGCAGCCAGCAATGCAAAGGCAGCGTATTTGGCATTGGGTATACCAGTATATAGTCTCCTCAACAGCCCGATGGAGACGACAATGACCACCACCACTTTCCAGCCCGGCACCGACAACCACGCTTCGAACGACGCCCTGCACGCGGTCGCCGAATTTCCGGTGGCCTGGTTCGAAGCCACCCCGGCCTATCTGGTCCTTGGCCCGGTCGGCGCCTTCCTGCGCGAATGGGCCGCCGCCACCCCGGCCGGCTTCGTCCTGAGCCTGCTGAAGCGCTGACGCCAAACCGGCCCCCGCCTTACCCCCGATCAACGGAGTCGATCATGAGCATCCTCAGCCTTCATCACGGCGACCATGGCCTCCATGGCGACAGCCAGACCCTGCACCCGGTCCGCGATTTCGTCGCCGACTGGCTGGAAGCTACCCCCGCCGCCATCCTGCTGCGTCCGGTCGGTGCGTTCCTGACGGAATGGGTGAAGTCCACCCCGGCGGTGATCCTGTTCCAGTCCCTGCACCGCTGACCTGGTTCCAAGAACAAGAAAATTCGAGGGTTTGAAAGGCGACCGCGGCACAGCCCAACCATTCGGGCGGCCGCGGCCTTTTCTTTTTTTGGAGGTCCGCTTTCGGCCTGCGCCTCAGGCGCCGCCGCGGACATCCTCGACCAGCAGTTCCAGCCGCGGCAGATCGCGCACCACCAGCGCGTTGGAGCGGCGTTCCAGCATCCCGTCGCGGGTCAGGTCGCTCAGCACGCGGGCCACGGTCTCACGGGTGGTGCTGACACGTGCGGCAATGTCGGAATGGACGGGGATCGGCGTGATAACCGCGGACGCGCCCTGCCGCGACGCGCGCCGGGCAAGCCGCAGCAGTTCCGCATGGACCCGGTTGTTGGCGCCGAGGGTCGACAGTTCCATGATGCGGTCGGTGGCGCCGCGCAGCTTGTCGCACAGGCGCAGCATCATCGCCATCGCCAGTTCCGGATGGGCGGCCACCAGGGTCTGGAAGGGCTTCGCCGGCAGGAAGGCGATCAGCGCCCCCTCCTCCAGCGCCACCACCGACGCGGAGCGCGGCCGGCCGTCCAGCGCCGACATCTCGCCCACCAGTTCCCCGGCATCGATATCGCTGAAGCTGATCTCGCGCCCACCGGCCGAATGGCTGAGCACCCGCACCCGCCCCTCCACCACGAAGGCGACGTCACGGGTCTCGGCCCAATGGTCGATCAGCTGCTCGTCCGGAGCGAAGCGGCGCCAGCGGCATTGACGTGCCACCGCAGCACGCTGATCGGCAGAAAGTGGGTGCAGCAGCTCGATGCGGTCCAGCCCGGCGGCCGGAGTATCGGCCGGGGTGTCGGGCAGCGCATTGGCCGGACTATCGGATTTGCTCATTTCGGCCTTTGGCACGGGAAGTTCCGGAGCCGCCCCGGACTGTTTGTTGCGCCAAAGGATAGCGCGACCTGCGCAAAGGTGGAAGGCGCTGTGACCAATGGCCGGTGTCAACCCTCCGTTAACGCCGAACGCGCAGAAGGGAACGACGCCTCGCCGACCCGTCCCTCAACCGCACCCCGTTCATCGTTGCCGGAGCGCCGACCATGTCCAGCCTGTTCACCGTGCCCACCGCCCGCCGCGTCGATTCGCAACGGCTGCTGTCGGTCGCCCTGATCCCCTTCGCCGCGGCCATCGCCATGGCGAGCACGGTCGCCGCCACCGGCTTCACCGCCAGCCCGCTGGGCGAGGCGAACAGCACGCTGGGCTTCCTGCTGGACTTCGTGAAGTTCTGCTATCTGGCCGTCGCCATGGCCCATCTATCCGGCGCCATCGCCGACCGCACCTGCGGCAGCATGGCCGCCGGCCTGTCGATGGATGAATTCGACGCGCCGGAACCGATGTCGCGCGAGGAATTCTGGCGCGCGTTTCCCAACCATGTCGACGGTGCCGCCATCGCCGGGGCCGTCACCCTGCTGTGCGTGATCGTCGGATCGCTGGTCGGCTGACCCGCCACCGCCAAACGGCAGTTGAGAGAGGACCGCGCTTGCCCCACTATGGCGCGGACAGACGATCGGCGGATGGGCGGGCGTGAGCGGAGATCAGACTGAACCGAAGGTCCCCGGCAAGGGTCAGGTGAAAGCCCAAAAGGCCCAGACCGCCAAGGCCCAGACGGCAGAGCCGGCGCGGCACCGCCGCGAGGGCATCGGGTTCATGGGGCGGCTTCGCGCCTATTTCCTGGCCGGCATCCTGGTGACGGCCCCCATCGCCATCACCGTCTATATCGCCTGGTGGTTCGTCTCGCTGATCGACGGCTATATCCGCCCGCTGATCCCCAGCACCTACAATCCCGAAAATTACCTGCCCTTCTCGATTCCCGGCATCGGTGTGCTGGTGGTCATCGTCGCCGTTACCCTGATCGGCGCCTTCACCGCCGGCTATGTCGGCCGCTTGGTTCTTGGCGTCGGCGAGGGGGTGGTCGGGCGCATGCCGGTCGTCCGCTCCGTCTATGGCGGGGTGAAGCAGATCTTCGAGACGGTGCTGGCCAAGAAATCCAATGCCTTCCGCGAGGTGGTGGCGATCCAGTATCCGCGCCCCGGCGTCTGGTCGCTGGGCTTCATCACCGGCGCCGCCCACCCGGAGGTGCAATTGCAGCTGGCGGACGTGGCAGACGATTTCGTCAACGTCTTCATCCCCTGCGCGCCGCCCACCGCCGGTTATCTGGCGATGGTGCCGCGCCGCGAGGTGACCGTGCTGAACATGAGCGTGGAAGACGGGCTGAAGCTGGTGATGTCCGGCGGCATCGTCGTCCCGCCCGAGCGGCGCCCGACGCTGGTGGAGCCGCCGGCCGGCCCCGACCGGGATGGCCCCAATCAGGAAGGCAACGACGATCAGCCCGACCTCAAGGTCTTGGCCGCCGCATCGCGTTCGAACAGGTAGAGCAGGGTCCGCAACGCCTGCCCGCGCGGGCTGGCGAGGTCGGGATCGCGGTCCACCACCAGCCGGGCATCGTCCCGCGCGACCGCCAGCAGGTCGCCATGCACGGCGAGATCGGCCATCCGGAAGCCGGGCAGGCCGGACTGCCGGGTGCCCAGCACCTCGCCGGCGCCGCGCAGGCGCAGATCCTCCTCGGCGATGACGAAGCCGTCCTCGGTGTCGCGCAGGGTCTTCAGCCGCGCCCGTGCCGTCTCAGTCAGGTTCGAGTCGAACATCAGCAGACAGCTCGACGGCTTCTCGCCACGCCCGACCCGGCCGCGCAGCTGATGGAGCTGGGCGAGGCCGAAGCGTTCGGCATGCTCGATCACCATCACGGTCGCTTCGGGCACATTGACGCCGACCTCAATCACCGTGGTGGCGACCAGCACGTCCAGGCTGCCCTCGGCAAAGGCGGCCATCACCGCATCCTTGTCCGGCCCGCGCATCTTGCCATGGACCAGCCCGACCCGATCACCGAAGGTGGCGCGCAGAAAGGCATGACGCTCGGTGGCGGCGGCAAGGTCGCTCTGTTCCGATTCGTCGACCAGCGGGCAGACCCAATAGACCCGCGCGCCCTCCGACACCTTGCGCTGGATACCGTGGACCACCTCCTCCAGCCGGTCGAGCGCGATGGTGACGGTCTGCACCGGCTTGCGGCCGGCCGGCTTCTCGGTCAGGCGCGACACATCCATGTCGCCATAGGCGGTCAGCGTCAGCGTGCGGGGGATCGGGGTGGCGGTCATCACCAGCACATCCACCGCCCGGCCCTTGGCCGACAGCTGGAGGCGCTGATGGACGCCGAAGCGGTGCTGTTCGTCGATCACCGCCAATGCCAGATCCTTGAAGGCGACATCCTCCTGGAACAGGGCGTGGGTGCCGACCAGCAGCGGCAGCTCGCCCGAGGCCAGCCGGTCGAGCACGGCCTGACGCGCCTTGCCCTTGTCGCGACCGGTCAGCAGGCCGATTTCGACGCCGGCGGCTTTGCACAGCGGCGTCAGACTTTCGGCATGCTGGCGGGCCAGGATTTCGGTGGGGGCCATCAGGGCGGCCTGTGCACCGGTCTCCACCGCGTTCAGCATCGCCATCAGCGCGACCACGGTCTTGCCGCTGCCGACGTCGCCCTGGAGGAGCCGCAGCATCCGCCGCTCGGCCGCCATGTCGGCGTAGATCTCTTCCAGCGAGGACGCCTGCGAGCCGGTCAGGGAGAAGGGCAGCGCCGCGAGCGCCGCTTGGCGGAGCCTGCCGTCGCCTTGGGTCGCACGACCGGCCAGCCGGCGCTGGCTCGCCCGCACCAGCATCAGTGCGAGCTGGTTCGCCAGCAGCTCGTCATAAGCGAGACGGCAACGGATCGGTGCGGTGGCGGCAAGGTCGCCCTCGTCCTCCGGCGTGTGGGCGCGCTTCAGCGCCTCCGCCCAGGTCGGCCATTGCCGACGGGCGAGCCATGCCGGGTCCTGCCATTCGTCGAGCGCCGGAATGTCGTTCAAGGCGGCCCGCACCGCCTTGCGCAAGGTCTTGGCCGGCAGGCCGGCGGTCATCGGATAGACCGGCTCCACCAGCTCCAGCTCTTCCTTGGCATCGACCGGAACAACGGCGTCGGGATGGGTAATCTGGGCGGTGTCGTTGAACCACTCCACCTTGCCGGACACCACCATGGTGGTGCCGGCCGGGATCTGCTTTGACAGCCAATCGCCGCGGACATGGAAATAGACCAGCTCCAGCACGCCGGTCTCGTCGGTGCATCGGATCTTGTAGGGATGGCGCGGGTTCACCGGCGGCGCGTGCGAATCGATGCGCACGGTCAGGGTGGCGATGCGCCCGTGCGGCGCCTGCGCGATCTTCGGTGAGAATCGGCGGTCGACGACGCCGCAGGGCAGATGCCACAGCAGATCGACGACGTGGGCGCCGGCGAGCTTCTCCACCAGCTTGCCCAGACGGGGACCGAGGCCGGGGAGTGCCGTGACCGGTTTGAACAGGGGAAACAGGATGGCGGGACGCACGGGCGGGATGCTACCGGGAAAGCCTTCGACAGCTTCCAGAAAGCCGGGTGGACCCAGCCACGTCAAGGCCACTGAACGGCATCTGAGAAAAGAAGGGACGGCGGAGCGCACCCGAGGCCAGGGGCCTATGGTGGGGGGCAACGTCGGCCTTGGATTTGGCCAGGGACGCGCTCCGCCGATAGGTACCGTCCGGAGGCAAACGGGAGAACCGGACGGTCATGTCCGATGGCAGGGGACCATCGGGAAGAGACACCAGATAAGAAGACGCTCATTCGTGACGGGCCGGTGTTTCAGGGGGGCTGGCCCGACCGCGTCACAAGAAGGACAATAGCCCGGGTGCCCTGTCCCCAACCTGACTCATCCATGAAATCCACTTCATGAACTGCGGTCGTCCCGTTGTTTGCGAAGACGGACAAATCCCGGTTCACGGCACAGTGGCAGGCCGCTGGAGCCGTCGAGCAGGACCGATCACTGAAGTTCTTTGATCGCGCGTAGAACGGGACGGTAATCCAGCCACCGAGAACGGTAGGCAATCGTCGGCAGGACAGAATCCGAAGTGGTAATTCTTAATCCCTGCCGGAGATATCTCGCATTTAAAGTTCTTTTAACCCTATTCGACGCCTAATCGGCCTCACGGGATGGTCGATCCCGAGAAGACGCTCTACCGATCACTAGACCCACACGACACCAATGGAGCTCCCCATGCCCGCACAGAAGGTCGCCGATGAAGTCCGCTTGGCCAGCCGCATCCATGCGCGCCTGCTGGACGCCTTCATCGACTTGACGGAGCGGGAACTGGCCTGTCTGGCCCCCGGCTTCGCCGAGGAAAGCCTGATGGAGGCGCTGGAGGCGTTGCGCGCCGCCCGCAAGAACTATGGCACGACCGCCGGGGTGATGGTCGTCTCGAACCTGGAATTGCCGCAGGCCTCCAACGCCGCCTGACCCCGGGGGTCTCCGTCAGATCCCGGTCAGGCGGACGCAGGCTTGCGGCTGCGTGGCTTGCGCGCCTTGGCGGGCTCGGGCGTTACAGCTTCCGGTTCGGCGGTCTTTACCGCTGCCCGCGGCTTCGCATTGGTCGTCTTGCGCGGCGCCTTCACCACCGCCACGACCGGGGCGACGTCGGCAACGGCCGCCGCTTCCGCCAGGATCGAGCGCTCGGCCTTGAACCAGTGGTCGGCGTCGCGGCCGTGCGGACGGCCCTCTTCCAGCCAGATCGCATAGGCGCGGTCACGGATGCGCTGTTCGACATCCACGCTCATCACATCTCCCCAGGGAATGGTGGTTGGGCTTGCTGCGATGCGAAGACTGCACAATTCGCGAATTACACGCAACCAAGCGGATCGTTATCGGCCCTCCGCCACAGACCGCCGCCCTCCCCGGCCGTCACTCCGATGACGTTTCGCCGTGGTCGGGCTGCCGGCTCTGCTGAACTTCGCGCCATTTGGCGACGTTGCGGTTGTGGTCGGACAGCGACTTGGCAAAGACATGGCCGCCGGTGCCGTCGGCGACAAAATACAGGAACTCGTGCCGTTCCGGCTTCATCACCGCCTGGATCGAAGCCTTGCCCGGATTGGCGATCGGACCCGGCGGCAGGCCGGTCACCACATAGGTGTTGTAGGGCGATTCGAATTTCCAGTCGTTGCGGGTCAGCGCCCGCCCCAGTTCTCCGCTGCCCTCAGTCAGCGCGTAGATCACCGTCGGGTCCGACTGCAGCTTCATGCCGGCTTCCAGCCGGTTGACGAAAACCCCCGCTACCCTGGGCCGCTCGGCGGCGACACCGGTCTCCTTCTCGACGATGGACGCGAGCGTCAGCGCCTGTTGCGGCGTTTCGAAGGGAAGGTTCTGGTCGCGGGTCTTCCACGCCTCCGCCAAAGCTTGGGTCATCGCCGTCTGCATCCGCTCGATCAAAGCGGTGCGGCTGTCGCCATAGGCGAAGTGGTAGGTCTCCGGCAGGAGCGAGCCTTCCTTCGGCGGCTTCGCCACGTCACCGGTCAGCACGGTTTCCCGTTCCAGAAGCGCCACCACCTGGGCGGAGGTCAGCCCTTCCGGCACGGTGAGGCGATGCACGACGGTGCGGCCCTGGCGCATCTGCTCCAGGACACCCCCGATGCTGATTCCTGCGGGGAATTGATATTCGCCGGCCTTCAACTCACGGAAGGTGCCGGACAGCTTGGCCGCGGCGACGAACACCAGCGGCGAGCCGATCACGCCGGAGTCGCCCAGCGTGATGGCAATGGCCTCAAGCCCGCTGCCGCGCGGGATGACGACCGTCTCGGTCTGCTCCAATGGTCCGGGGGCCGAATAGCGCTGGTACCCCCAGACGCCAATTCCACCCGCCGCACCGACCGCGAGGGCCAGCGTCCCCGCGAAAATTCGGAGACCCCAGCCCATCGCTCACCTCTTGAAGACTGCAGACCGCACCGCCGGTGGGAGCTTCGCTTACGCGAATTCCTTGAACACCAGCGAGGCATTGGTGCCGCCGAACCCGAAGGAGTTCGACAGCGCGGCGCGCACGCGGCGCTCCTGCGCGACCTTCGGCACCAGATTGACGCCCATGCAGCTTTCCGACGGGTTGTCGAGATTCAGCGTGGGCGGCACGATGCCGTGGTTGATCGCCTTGATCGAGTAGATCGCCTCGACCGCACCGGCGGCCCCCAGCAGGTGGCCGATGGCCGACTTGGTGGAGGACATCGCCAGGCTATCCATGGCGTCGCCGAACAGGCGCTTCACCGCACCCAGCTCGATCTCGTCGCCGAGCGGCGTCGAGGTGCCGTGGGCGTTGACGTAATCGATGTCGGACGGATTCAGGCCGGCGCGCTTCAGCGCACCCTTCATGGCGCGGAAACCGCCATTGCCGTCTTCCGCCGGGGCGGAGATGTGGTAGGCGTCGCCCGACAGGCCGTAGCCGACGATCTCGGCATAAATGGTGGCGCCGCGCTTCTTGGCGTGCTCCAACTCTTCCAGCACGACGACACCGGCACCCTCGCCGATGACGAAGCCGTCGCGGTCCTTGTCATAGGGACGCGAGGCCTTTTCGGGCGTGTCGTTGAAGTTGGTGGACAGAGCGCGCATGGCGGCGAAACCGCCGACGCCAAGACGGCTGACCGCCGCCTCCGTGCCGCCGGCGACCATGATGTCGGCATCATCCCACATGATCAGACGGGCGGCATCGCCGATGGCGTGCGCGCCGGTCGAGCAGGCGGTGACGACCGCGTGGTTGGGTCCCTTGAAGCCGTGCTGGATCGAAATATGGCCGGAGGCCAGATTGATCAGGCAGCCGGGGATGAAGAAGGGCGACAGGCGACGCGGACCCTTTTCATGCAGGGTCACGGCGCCGTCGGCGATGCCCGGAAGGCCGCCGATGCCCGAACCGACCATGACGCCGGTCCGCTCGCGCTCTTCATCGGTCTGGGGAACCCAGCCGGAATCCTTGATTGCTTCCTGCGCCGCGGCGATGGCGAAGATGATGAAATCATCCATCTTGCGCTGATCCTTCGGCGAAACGAAGGAGTCGGCGTTGAACTCGCCTTCACCCGTTCCGCGCGGGAGCTGCCCGGCGACTTTGGAGGCCAGGTCCGAAGCATCGAACCCCGTGATGCCGCGGATTCCCGACGTTCCGGAAATCAGCCGCTCCCAGTTCAGCGTGTGGCCGACGCCGAGCGGCGTGACCATACCGAGTCCGGTGACGACGACACGTCTCATGAGGCTGTTCCTTGACCTTTCCTCGAATAAACTGTCGACGATCTGGTCGTCGACGGCCAGGCCCCGCGCTGCTGGTGTCGCAAATGCGGTTCGCCTGGCCCTCGGGGGCTCAACGCCCGCGGCCCGATCAGGCGGCGGCGTTGGCCTTGATGAAGTCGATGGCGTCCTTCACCGACAGGATCTTCTCCGCGGCGTCGTCCGGGATCTCGACACCGAACTCTTCCTCGAAGGCCATGACCAGCTCGACGGTGTCGAGGCTGTCGGCGCCCAGATCGTCGATGAAGGAGGCGTTCTCCACCACCTTCGACTCCTCGACACCCAGGTGGTCCACAACGATCTTCTTCACGCGCTCGGCGATGTCGCTCATCTTTTAAGACCTTCCAATCCTTGAAACCGCTCGGGATAATCCGGTCGGAGCAACACGCGAAGAACGTGCCGTCCTGCCGCGAAAAGCCCCGTCCGATAACACATTTCAGCAGCCTTGACCAGCACCCGCGAGGGAGCCCGGTTGGCGCCGTTCTTCACACGTGGCGATGCCGCCCCGTCCGATCCTCATCAGATCATGGCCATGCCGCCGTTGATGTGCAGCGTCTGGCCGGTGACGTAGGCGGCCTCCTCGCTCGCGAGGTACACGACCCCGGCGGCGATCTCGTCCGGCTGGCCCATGCGGCCGGCCGGAATGGCGGGGAGCAGCTTCTGCTTCTGCTCGTCGTTCAGGGCGTCGGTCATGGCCGTGGTGATGAAACCCGGCGCGACGCAGTTGACGGTGATATTGCGCGAGGCCAGCTCGGCCGCCAGCGACTTCGACATGCCGATCAGGCCGGCCTTCGACGCGGCATAGTTGGCCTGCCCCGGATTGCCGGTGACGCCGACGACCGACGTGATGTTGACGATGCGGCCCCAGCGGCGCTTCATCATGCCGCGCATGGCGGCCCGCGACAGGCGGAAGGCCGCCGTCAGGTTCACGTCGATGACCGACTGCCAGTCCTCGTCCTTCAGCCGCATCGCGATCTGGTCGCGGGTCAGGCCGGCGTTGTTGACGAGGATGTCGATCTTGCCCAGGGCCGCCTCGGCGTCCTTGAACAACTGCTCGGTCGCCGCTGCCTCGGACAGGTTGCCGGGCACGACGAAGGCGCGCTCACCCAGCTCTGCGGCCAGGGCCTCCAGCGGGGCGACACGGGTGCCGGACAGCGCGACGGCGGCGCCCTGGGCATGCAGCGCACGGGCGATCGACGCACCGATGCCGCCGGACGCGCCGGTGACGAGGGCCGACTTGCCGGTCAGGTCAAACATGGATGGCCTCACGAGGCTGATGTATCACGGATCTGATGGATCACAGGGTCTTCAGGAACGACTCGACATCGGCCGGCGTTCCGACCGAGACCGCCGCCAGATCCTTGTCGATGCGCTTGGTCAGCCCGGCGAGAACCTTGCCCGACCCGACCTCGACCAGCCGCTCGACACCCTGCTCCTTCATATAGAGCACGCATTCGCGCCAGCGGACCATGCCGGTCACCTGTTCGACCAGCAAGCGGCGGATGGCGTTGGGGTCCGACACCGCGGAAGCGGTGACGTTCGCCACCACCGGAACCACCGGGGCGGAAATCGTGACGTTCGCCAGAGCCTCCGCCATCGCATCGGCAGCCGGCTGCATCAGCGAGCAATGGAAGGGGGCCGACACCGGCAGGCGCACCGACCGCTTCAGCCCGCGTTCCGCAGCCAGTGCAATGGCGCGGTCGATGGCGTCGGCGCTGCCGGAAATCACCACCTGCCCGACCGAGTTGTCGTTGGCAATGCTGCACACCTCGCCCTGGGCGGCGTCGGCGGCGATCGCCTGCGCCTGATCCAGGTCGGCGCCCAGCAGGGCCGCCATGGCGCCCTTGCCCACCGGAACCGCCTTCTGCATCGCCTGACCGCGCAGCTTCAGCAGGCGCGCGGTGTCGCCCAGCGAAAAGGCGCCGGCGGCGCAGAGCGCCGAATATTCGCCCAACGAGTGGCCGGCGACGAAGGTGGCATGCTTGGACAGGTCGACCCCGCCCTCGCTCGCCAGAACCCGCATCACCGCGATGCTGACCGCCATCAGGGCGGGCTGCGCGTTCTCGGTCAGGGTCAGATCGGCCTCGGGGCCTTCGACCATCAGTCGCGACAGCCGTTGGTTCAGCGCGTCGTCCACCTCTTCGAAGGTGTGACGGGCGACTTCGAACGCTTCGGCGAGTTCGCGGCCCATGCCGACAGCCTGGCTGCCCTGCCCCGGAAAGACGAACGCCCTGGTCATGCTTCGGTGAAACCCTGGATGAATGCGCCCCGCCCCTGCGGCGGCACCATGGATTGGGCGACAGTCATACCCTCACTTTTGAGCAAGTCAAGCGACGCGCGATGACCAAAGCGACAATGGTGCGATAAAACGCCACGTATTGACGCAGAAGGCCCACGAAAAACCGCCATGCAGAAGGGGTTGTTCGTAGGCCGACCCAGAGGTACCGCAAATCGGGTCTTGTGCCTTCTGCTGCGGCGCAAATCAAAGGGCTGCGCTCATGCCTTACCCACCAGCGCCACCCTGGTCCAGGGCCTGACCTGCGCCAACGCCTCCAGCACCATCGGGCCGATCAGGCCGGCGATCAGCGCCACACAGAAAATCATGCCGTCGGTGGCATCCAGCCGATGCAAAACCACCCGCGCACCGGCGGCGAACAGGGCGTGGTGCAAATAGATGGCGTAGGAGGAGGCGCCCACCGTCCGGAAAATCCGGCTCGGCGGCATGGCATGCAGCAGCGTCACCGCTCCCCCCATTCCGCACAGCAGGGCGACGCCGCTGTTCCAGCCGAAATGCGGCAGATACCCCCACAGCGACGCCTGATGCAGAGCCACACCGACGACGAGCGCGGCGGCGGCGGCCCCCAGCATCGCCTGCCGCGGAACCATGGCGCGGAAGCGGGTCACCCCCACCCCCAGCAGGAAGTGCGGCAACAGGAAGCAGGCCTCGTTCACCGACAGAACATTCGAGTCGACATGGACCGTCAGGCACAAGACCACCGCGGCCGCCATGGCGAGAGCAAAGCCACCCGGCCGGTCCATCGCGTGCAGCGCGTCGAGCAGCGCCACCGCCGTGAAGATCAGGAACAACGCCTGCAGATACCAGAAATGGGCATAGGAGAAGACGTAGATCCGCCACATCGAATCGGGGGCGGCGGTTCCGTTCGCACCCGGCGCATGGGTCTGCAGCAGATAGAAGAGAGTGGACACCACCAGGAACGGAAAGCCCAGGCGGCGCAGCTTCTTGATGAAGAAGGTACTCAGCCGGTCGCCCCTGGCCGGGTTCAGGGCATACACCAGCCCCGAGATGAAGGTGAAGAGCGGCATGCGGATCAGTTCGAAGCTGTCGGTGGCGTAGCGGTAGATCGATCCCTCCGCCACCTGCATGCCGGCCCCGGGAATGCCGACCACGTGGTAGGCAACCAGCAGGATGCAGGCCAGCCCCCTCAGTTCCACGACGTGATAGGGCAACATGTTCTTGCGCATGGCAACTCCAGGCACCGGGCTGTCAGCGCCGCGGACGGAGCGCGAACTCCGCCTTAAACGGCAGGCTGAACATGGCGCCTGGAGGGATCCGATGCACTTCGGTCAAATGCGCCGGAGCGTATCCCGCGCGATAGCCACCCCTGCCCCGCCAAGCCCAACCCATGCCCTGGACAGCGCAGCGGGGGTCATCCGGGCAGCTCCCTATCATGCGAATAGATTTTTCCGAAAGGAGGCGCATCCCGCGCCGGATTTTCGCTTGCTACCACCGCCGGCCTGTGCATACTGCGCCGCTTCATAACTCCTTGCCGGCGGTCCGCCGTCGGCTAGGCCCGGGCGGCTGATCCGATCCATGAGGGATGGGGCGCAGCGCCGGACCATGAACAGCCATGGGGAGTGCAATGGCACTTTACGAGTGCGTGCTGATCGCGCGCCAGGACATTTCGGCCGCCCAGGCCGAGCAGCTCTCTGAGCAGTTCGCCCAGATCGTTCGCGACAACGGCGGCACGATCGCCAAGAGCGAATACTGGGGTCTGAAGACCCTCACCTACAAGATCAAGAAGAACCGCAAGGGTCACTACACCCTCTTCAACATCGACGCGCCGGCCGCCGCCGTCGCCGAGATGGAGCGGAACATGAGCATCAGCGAAGACGTGCTGCGCTTCATGACCGTGCGTGTCGACGCCCTCGACGCCAACCCGTCGGCGATGATGCAGAGCCGCAACGAGCGTGGCGAGCGCGGTGATCGTGGCGACCGTGGTCCGCGTCGCTTCGACGACCGTGGCCCGCGTCCGCCGCGTCGCCAGGAAAACGTTGCCGCCGCCGAAGGGGAGACCGCGTAAATGTCCGACAAGCAGACCACGGGCGCTCCGGCCCGCACCGGCGGCGCTCGCCGCCCGTTCTTCCGTCGCCGCAAGACCTGCCCGTTCTCGGGCGCGAATGCTCCGGCGATCGACTACAAGGACGTCAAGCTGCTGTCCCGCTTCATCTCCGAGCGCGGGAAGATCGTCCCGAGCCGCATCACCGCGGTCTCGACGAAGAAGCAGCGTGAACTGGCTCGCGCCATCAAGCGCGCCCGTTTCCTGGCCCTT
Organism: uncultured Azospirillum sp.; assembly: GCA_965650625.1. Lineage (GTDB taxonomy): Bacteria > Pseudomonadota > Alphaproteobacteria > Azospirillales > Azospirillaceae > Azospirillum. Next base: position 15,840 of record CBFGPE010000120.1, read on the forward strand.
CTCCCCTACGTGGTGAAGTAAGCCCGGCAACGGCCGAACTGTTTCGGTTAAGGTTCTTCAAGGGGTTTCCATGGCCTTGGGTCCGGCCTTGCCGCTGGTGGTCGCCGTCGGCGGCGGTCTGGCAAGCGCGTTCTTCTACCTGTCGGTCACTTTCGGCGGGATGGGTGCGCTGATCCTCGGCTATCTGGCCCCCCTGCCGCTGTTCCTGACGGGGCTGTGGCTGGGGGCGCCGGCGGTGATGCTGGCCGGTCTGGCCGGCTCCGCCGCGGTGATGCTGGGCACCTCCGGCAGTACGCTGGTGGCGCTGTCCTACCTGGTGACCGGGACCGCCCCGGCGATCCTGGTGGTGCGGCAGTCGCTGCTGGCTCGCACGCGGGAGGATGGAACCCTGGAATGGTATCCGCCCGGCCGGGTCCTGATGGGCCTGACCGGGATGGGCGTGGCGGCGCTGCTCGCCGCGGTGATCCTGACGCTCGACCAGCCCGGTGGGTTGGAAGGGCTGATGCGGCAGACCCTGGCCCGAGTCGTCGAGCCGGCGTTCCGTTTGCAGGGCCAACCGGCTCCGGATCCCGAGGATTTCTGGGTGGCGGCCGTCCTGCCGGGGCTGGTTGCGGTCTCATGGCTTGTCATGACGATCGTCAACGCGGTGCTGGCACAAGGGGCGCTGATGCGGTTCGGCCGCAACCGGCGCCCAGCCATGCGTCTGGCAGAGCTGGAACTGCCGTATTGGCTGGCGCCGCTGTTCGCGGTGGCGGTCGCGGCGGCTTCGGCCGTACCGGGAACCTTTGGGTTCCTGGCGGTCAATCTGGCTCTGATCCTGGCGGTACCCTTCGCCTTTGCCGGGCTTTCGGTGGTCCATGTATTCGCCAGCAGGAAATCGGCACGTACGCTGATCCTGGTTGGCTTCTACATGATGCTGTTTCTCTTCGGGTGGCCGATCCTGCTTTTGGTCGGCCTGGGCATGATCGAGCAATGGATCGGGCTGCGCCGCCGGTTTTCCCCCGCGGCCCCCGGTCAGGAGGACGAGTGATGGAAGTTATTCTGCTGGAGCGGGTCGAGAAGCTCGGCCAGATGGGCCAGGTCGTCAATGTGCGTCCCGGCTTCGCCCGCAACTATCTGCTGCCGCAGAAGAAGGCCATGCGCGCCACCAAGGCGAACCTGGCTGTCTTCGAGAAGCAGAAGGCCCACCTTGAGGCCGTGAACCTGGAGCGCCGCAAGGACGCCGAGCAGGTCGCGACCAAGATGGACAACGTGACGGTCGTCGTGATCCGTCAGGCCGCCGAGACCGGCGTCCTGTACGGTTCCGTGACCACCCGCGACGTCTCCGACGCGCTGACCGCCGCCGGCTACAAGACCGACCGCAAGCAGGTCCAGATCGACACCCCGATCAAGACCCTAGGTCTGTTCAAGCTGCGCGTCGTCCTGCATCCGGAAGTGTCGATCACGGTCACGGTCAACGTCGCCCGTTCGGCCGAAGAGGCCGAGCTGCAGGCCCAGCGTGGTGGCATGATCACCGCCGCCGACCTGCGCGACGAGGAAGACGAAGAAGAGACCTACGTCGAAGAGACCGCGACCGAGGAAGAGGAGGGCTGATCGCCCTTCTGCGGCTGAAGTCCCGAAGACTCCTTCGGGATTTTGGCGGCACGTCGTACCGCTCGTCCGGAAACCGCCCACCCCTCTCGGGGCCGGGCGGTTTCCCGCTTTCGGGGGCAACCGCGGCGATGGCGGACATGACTGTGTGCATACGTCCGCAATACCCAATTGGGTAGCAGTTCTGACCGATTGACGAATTGTCGCACCCCTTCCTGCGCGCCATGCTTGGAACGGCACCGCGGAAGGAGTTCGGCATGCTGCTGGTTCGTCTGCTTGCCGCCGCCAAGGGCGACGGAACCCTCAACCTCATTACGGCCGATGGTAAGCACCGTCGGATCGGATCCGGGTCACCAAACCTGACCCTCCGCCTTCACGACCACGCCGTGGAGCGCGACCTGCTCATCAATCCACGCCTGCGGTTCGGCGAAGCCTATATGAACGGCCGCTTTTCGATCGAAGGCGGCGGCATCTACGACCTGCTGTCGATGCTGATGAGCGGTGCCGAGGTGCAGGGCGCCCTGGGCCGCGCCCTGGAGTCGCTGTCGCCGCTGCTGCGTCGCGTGCAGCAATACAACCCGATGCGGCGCTCCCGGCAGAATGTCGAGCACCATTACAACCTATCACGTCAGTTCTACCAGCTGTTCCTCGACCGGGACATGCAGTACTCCTGCGCCTATTTCGCGGCACCCGGTCTGTCGCTGGACGAGGCCCAGGAGGCCAAGAAGCGGCACATCGCCGCCAAGCTGCTGATCGTGCCCGGTATGCGGGTGCTCGACATCGGCTGCGGCTGGGGCGGCATGGCGCTCTATCTGGCGCGGCACACCGGAGCGCGGGTGACCGGCATCACCCTTTCGTCGGAACAGCTCGCCGTGGCCCGCCAACGGGCGGAAGAGGCGGGGCTGTCCGACCGGGTCACTTTCGAACTGCGCGACTACCGCGAGTTCGCCGCCGCCCATCGCGGAGCCTTCGACCGCATCGTCTCGGTCGGCATGTTCGAACATGTCGGCGTGCCGCAGTATCGCAATTACTTCGACGCAGTGCGCGACATGCTGAACGACGAAGGCGTAGCGCTGATCCACTCCATCGGGCGGCTCGACGGGCCAGCCAGCACCAATCCATGGATCCGCAAATACATCTTCCCCGGTGGCTACTCCCCTGCCCTGTCGGAAGTGCTGCCAGTCATCGAGCGATCCGGCTTGCTGGCCACCGACCTAGAGGTTCTGCGTTTGCATTACGCCGAGACACTGCATCACTGGCGCGCACGCTTCACCGCCCATTGGGAAGAGGCGAAGGCGCTGTATGACGAGCGCTTCTGCCGGATGTGGGAGTTCTATCTGGTCGGCGCCGAGTTGGCTTTCCGCCTGCAGGGCCACATGGTGTTCCAGGTGCAGGTCGCGCGCTCGCTGGGCGCCGTGCCGATGACCCGCGACTACATGCTGAATGCGGAACGGGACCTTGCCGCGGCATCGGCCGGTCAACCGGCGGAACTGCGGCCCTCGCGCACGCCGGAGTCGGCGGCCTGATCCCGCCAGATGCCGGATTTGTCGTTCTTGCGCGGCATTCCGCCGCCAAAGTGGCTCATTCCGACCAACCGGTAATACCAATTGACCATCATGGCCGGCTGCGGGGCTGCGTTGCAAGCGGAATCGTGCGACATCGACGCCTAAGCCACCGCCGCGCCTTCCTTTTCGTCACGGGGCGATGCTATATAACCGCGATTGATTTCCGCCCGGGGTACCGGGGAGCCACCCATGCGGCATGCTCCCCGGCAACAAGCGCCCGCTGGACGACGCGCCCGGCTCCCAAGGAATGACAACGCCCTTACCCGTTCGGGGAGATCTCGCACCCATGACCAAGATCAAGGTAGCCAATCCGGTCGTCGAACTCGACGGCGACGAGATGACGCGCATCATCTGGCAGTTCATCAAAGACAAGCTGATCCTGCCCTACCTCGACATCGACCTGAAGTATTACGACCTCGGCATCGAGAACCGCGACAAGACCGACGACAAGGTCACCGTCGAGTCCGCGAACGCCATCAAGCAGTATGGCGTCGGCGTGAAGTGCGCGACCATCACCCCGGACGAAGCTCGGGTGAAGGAGTTCAACCTCAAGAAGATGTGGAAGTCGCCGAACGGCACGATCCGCAACATCCTGGGCGGCACCGTCTTCCGCGAACCGATCGTCTGCTCGAACGTTCCGCGCTACGTTCCGGGCTGGACCAAGCCGATCATCATCGGCCGTCACGCCTTCGGCGACCAGTATAAGGCCACCGACTTCGTCGTCCCCGGCCCGGGCAAGCTGACCATCAAGTGGGAAGCAGCCGAGGGCGGCCAGAAGATCGAGCATGAAGTCTACGACTTCCCCGGCGCCGGCGTGGCGATGGGCATGTACAACCTCGATGAGTCGATCGAGGGTTTCGCCCACTCCAGCTTCATGTACGGCCTGGAGCGCGGCTACTCAGTCTATCTGTCGACGAAGAACACGATCCTGAAGGCCTATGACGGCCGCTTCAAGGACATCTTCCAGAAGGTCTTCGACGAGACCTACGCCGACCAGTTCAAGGCCAAGGGTCTGGTCTACGAGCACCGCCTGATCGACGACATGGTCGCCTCGGCCCTGAAGTGGGAAGGCGGCTTCGTGTGGGCCTGCAAGAACTACGACGGCGACGTTGAGTCGGACGTCGTGGCGCAGGGCTTCGGCTCGCTGGGCCTGATGACCTCGGTCCTGGTCACGCCGGACGGCAAGACCGTCGAGGCCGAGGCCGCCCACGGCACGGTGACCCGCCATTACCGCGAGCACCAGAAGGGCAAGGAAACCTCGACCAACCCGATCGCCTCGATCTATGCCTGGACTCAGGGTCTGGCCTATCGCGGCAAGTTCGACAACACCCCGGACGTGATCAAGTTCGCCCAGACGCTGGAACGCGTCTGCGTCGAGACCGTCGAGTCCGGCTTCATGACCAAGGATCTCGCCATCCTGATCGGCCCGCAGCAGCCGTGGCTGACCACCAAGCAGTTCCTGGACAAGCTGTCGGACAATCTGGAAAAGAAGATGGCTGCCTGGTCGTAAGGCCGGCACCGTCTTTATCCAGTGCTTGCTTCATAGGGTGCGACGCCGCGTCCGGGTCAAACCGGACCGTGGCTCAGCTAGGGTTCGGGCGGGGAGTTTCGGCTCCCCGCTTTTTTCTTGTCCGATTCGTGAAAGGACCGAACCCGATGCCCAACAATCTGTTCCGTGTCGCCGTCGTGGGCGCCGGCGAGACCGGAACGCCGCTGCTGCGCAAGTTGCTGGCCGCCCCCTTCATCGAATTGCTGGGGGTGGCGGACCTCGATCCGGAGGCGCCGGGAATGCAGCTTGCAAATCATCGCGGCGTCAAGACCACCACCAATTTCCACGAGCTGGCGCAACTGGGCGAGCAGTTGGACGTGCTGATCGACGTCACCGGCGTGCCGGCCGTGCGCGACGCGCTGCGCAAGGCGATGCAGGAGACCGGCAACCACCACACGGTGATCGTCCACGAGATGGTGGTGCAGCTGATGCTGTCGCTGCTGAACGGTGGACTGGTCAGGCTGAAGCACGACACTCAGGACTATTGAGACGGACCGTCGCGGCGGAGGCGGGATTTGCAGCCTCCGCGAATTGCCTCATGATGGGCAGAGGGCGCCCGGCGCGGCGTCCGCCCATGTCAGGAGCGGCCATCGATGGAACTCGGCATTCTGGTTATCGCGGCATTCGTGCTGGTCGTCATCCTGGCGATCACCAGCGTCCGCATCGTCCCCCAGGGCTTCAACTTCATCGTCGAGCGGTTGGGCCGCTATCAGGAAACGCTGCATCCTGGCTTCAACGTGATCTTCCCGGTCATCAGCTCGGTCCGGGCCAAAGTGGACATGCGCGAGACCGTGGTGGATGTGCCGTCGCAGAGCGTCATCACCAAGGACAATGCCGCGGTGACCGCCGACGGCGTCCTGTATTTCCAGGTGCTGGACCCGATGAAGGCGACCTATGAGGTCAACGACCTGCAGCGGGCGATTCAGACGCTAGCGATGACCACCACCCGCACGGTGATGGGCTCCATGGACCTCGACGAGTTGCTGAGCCAGCGGGAGGCGATCAACGCCAGCCTGCTGCGCGCGGTGGACGAGGCGACGGCGTCCTGGGGCGTGCGGGTGACCCGCATCGAGTTGCGCGACATCACACCGCCCGACGACATCGTCCAGGCGATGGGCCGGCAGTTGAAGGCGGAGCGCCTCCGCCGCGCCCAGATCCTGGAGGCCGACGCCGAGAAGGAAAGCCAGATCCGCATCGCCCAGGGCAAGCTGGAAGCCGCCAAGCTGGAGGCCGAGGCGCGCGAACGCCTGGCGGAGGCGGAAGCCAAGGCCACCCGGCTGGTGTCGGAGGCGGTGGCGCAGGGATCGAACCAGGCGCTGGGCTATTTCCTCGGCCAGAAATACATGGAAGCCTTGAAGGCCTTTGCCGCGTCCCCCAACCAGAAGACCATGATCCTGCCGGTGGAACTGGCCGGCGTCGCCGGCGCGCTGGCGGGTTTGGGCGATCTGGTGCGCGACGCCACTCCGCCCCGACCGCCTGCTTCGCCCTCACCCGCTCCGCGCAATCCCTGGTCGGTGCCGCCCACCACGACTGCGTCGGACGGGGAGTGAGCGAATGTCGCCTCTGTTGTGGGGAGCGCTGGGTGCCGTGCTGATCGCGGCGGAACTGGTGATCCCCGGAATCTTCCTTGTTTGGTTCGGCGGAGCCGCGCTGCTGACCGGGCTGGTGACGGCGCTGTGGCACGATTGGGGGCTGGTCAACGAGGCCGGCTTCTTCACCATCGCCGCCGGTGCGGCCGTCGGTGTCGCCATCGTCCTTTCACGCCGCCGCAACGCGTCGGTGGAAGGCAATGCCGCGCGGATCAATGATCGCGCCGGCCAGCTTGTCGGACGCGCGGTGACGCTGAGCGAGCCGATCGTCAATGGACATGGACGGGTGTTCATCGGCGATACGCTGTGGTCGGTCGAAGGGCCCGACCGCCCGGCGGGTGCGGCGATGCTGATCGCCGGACACAAGGGAATGGTGCTGGTGCTGCGCGACGCGGCGGAGGGGCGCTAGGTCCTGTCTGACGAGCCTATTGACGTTGTGGATTAAAGCCCAAGGTCAGTCTGATGGTACCCCTCTGCCGAGTGCCGCCTTGTGACGGCCCTGGGAAGGTGAATCATGGG
>CBFGPE010000121.1:0-22545 GCA_965650625.1 uncultured Azospirillum sp.
GCTCCTCCCGGCTGTCGAGCACGAAGTCGCGGACGCCATACTGGTGATAGGCGTTGCGGATCGCCTGACGGCCCTTGACCGGGTGCATGTAATGCAGGACGGCGTCCGGGAACATCTGGCGGATCAGGCGGATCTCACCGGGGGAGGCGACGTCGAAATGGCGCACGCCGCCGGCCCACAGGGCGCGCAGAACCGCCGGCTCCGGATTGCACTTCACGGCATACAGAACGTCACCGCCACGACCGACCGCGTCGGTCGCACCGGCGAAGGCCGTCAGGAAGCTGCCGGCGGTGTCGGCCAGCACGCCGGGGCGGATGCAGTGCATCGGCTCTTCCGGGCGGTGCAGGGCGACGGCCTGGGTCACGGTCGAGCGGCGGCCGGTGGACAGCGAAACCGCGCTGCTGTCGTTCAGGCCGACGCGGCGGAGCGGGGTGACGGCGGAACGGGAACGCAGAAAACCCATGGCGCACTCCTATCCCCGGACGGCGGCATGCAAGCCGGCCCGGTGAGCAGACGGCGATCCCCAGCCGCGTCACGAACCGGCCAGCACAGGGCTGGGGCGCGGGTGGCGCAGAGGAATCGGCGGTTGATCGGATTTTGGAAAGGGGGGAGACGGAAATAGCCGGTCCGAGCAGCGGCCCCGGGCTGTGAAGCTCCAGGCAACAGCGCGTCGTTTACCGGCTAGAGGGCTACCGTCTCACAGCCCCACCGTGGGCAGCGTACATACTGACCTCCCTCTCGGGACCGGCCCACTGGAATGGCCGGTTCTGCCAAAAAGGACGCGGTACGTCGTAGCATAACCACAGAGGGCCATAGGCACGTGCGGGTGCGTCGTGCCGATTGATTTACGCTTTTCCGCCCGTGATTCAAGTGAATTTTTTGGGACGGAAATGGGGCGGAGTCAGGCCGCCTCCACAGCTTCCGGTTCGAAAAGGGGGAAGCGCGCGGCGATGGTGTCGCCGGTCGGCGTGGCCACCCAGCCGTCGGGACGGTTGAAGAAGCGGATGGTGGTGAAGCGCGGCCGAGGCCCCATGTCGAACCAGTGCGGCGTGCCGGCGGGAATGCTCAGCAGGTCGCCCGTCCCGCAAACCACGCGGAAGACGCGGGCATTGAGATGGATATAGAAGGCGCCCGCCCCCTCCACGAAGAAGCGCGCTTCGTCCTCGGCATGGGTGTGTTCATAGAGGAACTTTGCGCGCAGGGCCTCGACACCGTCGGTCTTGGGAGTGACGCGAACGACGTCCACGGTGCAGAAGCGGCGGGCCGCTTTCAGCCGGTCGATGGGCGCGGCATAGGCGCGCCGCACGGCGTCGCCGTCGGCAGAGGCGGGCAGGGGGGCATCGGCGGCCCAGCGTTCGTACAGAATGCCGATATGAGCCAGATGGCCGGCCATCAGCGCCGGGTCGGCGGTGCGGAATTCCGGGCGACGGGCATCGCTTTCCAGATAGACGGTCAGGTCACTCACCCTGCGCACTCCTGCCCAACGAACCCGTCCAGCCTGATACGCACCCGCGCGCAATGCAATAAGGCGAACCCCCAGCGCGACCGTTCGCCGCGCCATCAGCGGCTGCGCTGTAGCCCGATCGTCACACCCACCGCGATCAGGATCAGCAGCCCGACGAACGCGGCGACCCCGGTCCAGCCGAAGCCGTGCCAGAACAGCCCGCCCAGCGTCCCGGCGACCGTGGACCCCAGATAGTAGCAGAACAGATAGATTGACGACGCCTGCCCGCGCGCCACCGCCGCCCGTCGGCCGATCCAGGCCGACACGATGGAATGGGCGCCGAAGAAGGCGAAGGTGAACAGGGCGATGCCGGGAGCGATGGCGAACAGGCTGTCGATCTCCATCAGCGCCAGCCCGCCCACCATCAGCGCCACCGCCGCCGCCAGCGTGCGGTGCGACCCGAAGCGCCCCGACCAGCCGCCGAACAGCGGAGAGCTGACGACGCCGAAGCTGTAGACCAGGAAAACCGCGCCGACGATGGCCGGCCGCAGCTCGAACGGCGGCTCGCTCAGGCGGAAGCCGATATAGTTGAAGACGGTGACGAAGCCGCCCATCAGCAGGAAGCCGAGCGAGAACAGGCCGAGCAGCGCCGGATCGGTGAGCAGCCCGCGCCATGCCCGCACCAGCGCCGACAGCCCGGCGGCGCGGCGGGTGAAATGGCGCGACGGCGGCAGGGCGAGCCAGACGGTGACGGCCGCCGCCACCGCCAGCGCCCCGACCACCCCGACCGCCAGCCTCCAGGTGCCGAGATCGGTGACGACGGCGGTCAGCACCCGGCCCGACATGCCGCCGATCGCGGTTCCGCCGATATAGAGTCCCATGGCGACGCCGGCCGATTTCGGATCGACCTCCTCGGAGACATAGGCCATGGCGACCGCCGGCAGGCCGCTCAAGGCCAGCCCTTCCAGCGCTCGCACCGCCAGGAAGCCGTGCCAGCCCGGCATCAGCGCACCGATGATGCCGAGGAATCCGGCACCGAGCAGGGCCGCCACCATCACCGGCTTGCGCCCGATCCCGTCGGAGATGGCGCCGGCAACAAGCAGCGCCACCGCCAGCACGCCCGTTGTCAGCGACAGCGACAGGCTGGATTCGGCCGGCGTCACCCCAAACTCCTGCACGAACTCCGGCAGCAGCGGCTGGACGCAGTAGAGGGTGGCGAAGGTGGAGAAGCCGGCGACGAACAGGATGCGGCTGGCACGGCGATAGGCGGGGGTGCCGGCCTGCAGATAGGCCGTCTCGGCACCGGTCTCGATCTCGTCGCGCACGCGCTCGGCTCCGTTTTTCTGGCATTGGCGCCGTCCATTGCGGCGCACAACAGACATTGCCCTGTCGTGCCCGTCGGTTCCAACAACAGCCGGGGCGCAGCCGCCATGCCGTTTGCGCAGATCCCTTCGGATCATGTGGATGAACGGGCTTGCACTGGACCTTGGCGGGGTCGCGCCGTATAACCAATCCCCCACACAATTCGTTGATTGTTCGAGCCATGCACGACCTTCGCGCCATCCGTGAGAATCCCGAAGCCTTCGACCGCGGCCTTGGCCGCCGGGGACTGGCGCCGATGTCGTCCTCCGTGCTCGACCTCGACGGCCGCCGCCGCGCCGCGCAGACCCAGATGCAGGAGATGCAGGCCCGCCGGAACGAAGCGGCCAAGGAAATCGGCCTCGCCAAGCGCGAAGGCCGCGATGCCCAGCCGGTCCTGGACGAGATGGCGACCCTGAAGGAGCGTCTGCCCCAGGTCGAGGAGGAGGAGCGCGCGCTCGGCGCCGAGCTCGACGCCCTGCTGGCGGGCCTGCCCAACATCCCGGCCGACGACGTGCCCGACGGGCCGGACGAGACCGCCAACGTCGAGGTCCGCCGCTGGGGCACCCCGCCCGACATCGCCAACGCCAAGCAGCATTACGAGCTGGGCGAAGCGCTGGGGCTGATGGATTTCGAGGCGGCGGCCCGCATGTCCGGCGCCCGCTTCACCGTCCTGAAGGGCGGTCTGGCCCGTCTTGAGCGTGCGCTCGCCGACTTCATGCTGGATATCCACACGTCCGAGCATGGCTTCACCGAGATCGCGCCGCCGCTGATGGTGCGCGACAACGCCCTGTTCGGCACCGGCCAGTTGCCGAAGTTCGAGGAGGATCTGTTCAAGACCACCTCGACCGACCATTACCTGATCCCGACCAGCGAGGTGCCGCTGACCAATCTGGTCAACGACCAGATCGTGGCGTCGGAGGAACTGCCGCTGCGCTACACCGCGCTGACCCCCTGCTTCCGTGCGGAGGCAGGCTCGGCCGGGCGCGATACCCGCGGCATGATCCGCCAGCACCAGTTCTGGAAGGTCGAGATGGTCGCCATCACCACGCCGGACCAGTCGGAGGACGAGCACCAGCGCATGACCCGCTGCGCCGAGACGATCCTGGAGCGGCTGGGCCTGCCCTACCGCACCATCGTCCTGTGCACCGGCGACATGGGCTTCTCCTCGCGCAAGACCTATGACGTCGAGGTCTGGCTGCCCGGCCAGAACGCCTACCGCGAGATCTCCAGCGTCTCCAATTGCGGAGATTTCCAGGCGCGGCGGATGAAGGCCCGTTGCAGGCCGAAGGGCGAGAAGCAAACTCAATTCGTGCACACCCTCAATGGATCGGGTGTGGCGGTCGGGCGCTGCCTGATCGCGGTGCTGGAGAACTACCAGCAGCCCGACGGTTCGATCCTGGTTCCCGAAGCGCTCCGCCCGTACATGCGCGGAGTGGAGAGGATTTCCATCTGATGTTCGACCTGCCGCTCGACCTGTCCCGGACACGCATTCTCGTCACCAACGACGACGGTATTCATGCGCAGGGATTGAAGGTCCTGGAAGCCATCGCGCGTGAGCTGTCCGACGACGTCTGGGTGGTCGCGCCGGAGATGGAGCAGTCGGCGGCCAGCCATTCGCTGACCATCAACCGGCCGCTGCGCCTGCGCAAGCTGGACGAACGCCGCTTCACCGTCGACGGCACGCCGACCGACTGCGTGCTGCTGGCGGTCAACCACGTGATGAAGGATGCCCGTCCGACGCTGGTTCTGTCCGGCGTCAACCAGGGCTCCAACATCGGCGAGGACGTGACCTATTCCGGCACCATCGCCGCGGCGATGGAGGCGACTCTGCTGAACGTCCCCGCCATCGCCATGAGCCAGCATTACGAGACGGGCCAGCCCATCGACTGGTCGGCCGCGGCGACCCATGGCGCCGACGTGGTGCGCAAGGCGGTGACGGTGGCCTGGCCGAAGAACGTTCTGCTGAACGTCAACTTCCCGGCCTGCCCGGCGGATGAGGTGACGGGCATCCAGGTGGTGCGCCACGGCAAGCGCAAGATCGGCGACGAGCTGTTCGAGCGTGTGGACCCGCGCGGCAAGCCCTATATCTGGATCGGCACCCTGCGCGGCGAGGCCGACGTGGCGGACGACACCGACATCCATGTCGTGTTCAACGGCGGCATCTCGGTGACGCCGGTCTATCTCGACCTCACCCACACGCCGACGCTGCAGACGTTGAGGCAGGCTTTCGTGTGACATACAACCCGCGCAAGATCCGCTTGCTGATGGCCCTTCGCGGGGCTGGCGTCACCGACACCAAGGTGTTGGCGGCCATCGAGCGGATCCCGCGCGAGCTGTTCGTCCCGGAAGCCTTCCAGGACCGGGCGTGGGAGGACACGGCGCTGCCGATCGACCTCGGCCAGACCATCAGCCAGCCGCTGGTGGTCGGGCTGATGACCCAGGCGCTGGAGTTGCAGCCGCGGCATCTTGTCCTGGAGGTCGGTACCGGCTCCGGCTATCAGGCGGCGGTGCTGTCGCGGCTCTGCCGCCGGGTCTTCACCATCGAGCGGCTGAAACCGCTCCTGTGCGAGGCGGAGGCGCGGTTCAAGGCGCTCGACATCGGCAACATCACCACGCGGCTCGGCGACGGGACGCGGGGCTGGCCGGAACAGGCGCCCTTCGCCCGTATACTGGTCACAGCCGCAGGCGGGCCTGAGCCGCCAAAAGACTTGACGGATCAACTCGCCGTTGGTGGTGTCTTGGTCATTCCGTTGGGGACCGATCACCGCGACCAGAGGGTCGTGCGTTTCCGGCGCTCCGAAGCTGGCCTTATCCGGGAGGACCTGTGGCCCGTCCGTTTCGTTCCGCTGCTGTCCGACCCGCCGCAACCGGTCCGTTCCGCATGAAATCCGCCATGCCCAAGCGCCTGCTGCCTGCCATGGTCCTGTCCGCCGCCGTCCTGGCGCTCGGCGCCTGCGAGCGGGTGGGCGGACTGGCCCCCTTCACCACCGTTTCCGATGTGCCGGATTCGGCGGGCGGCGCCATCACGGTCCAGAAGGGCGACAGCGCCTACAGCCTGTCGCGCCGCTACAATGTGCCGCTGCGCGACCTGATCGAGGCGAACAAGCTGGCGGCGCCCTACCGGCTGGAGGTCGGCCAGCGGCTCATCCTGCCGACTTCGCGCCAGTACATCGTTCAGAAGGGCGACAGCCTTTACAGCATCTCCCGCATGTACAATGTCGACGTCAGCGAGCTGACACGGCTGAACAACCTGACGCCCCCCTATGGCGTGAAGGTCGGCCAGCCCCTGCGTCTGCCGGGCCCGAATGACGGCAGCGGCACCATGGTGGCATCCGGCGGCGTGGCGAGTAGTGGCGGCGCCATCGCCTTGACGCCGCAGGGAACCGCGCCGGGCGGTTCGCCCGCCGGGCATGGCTCGATCCAGTCGGCCGAACTGCCGCCGCCGGGAGCATCCTCTTCGTCGGGCGGCATCTCGGCCACGCCGTTGCCGCCGCCGCCGAAGCCGGGCGCCATGCCTGAACCATCCGCCCAGCAGACGCCGGCCGCGCCGTCGGCCCAGGGTGACATGACCTATCAGCCGGGGCAGGCGCCGACCATGCTGCGTCCGCCCGGCAGCAAGCCGGCTCCGACACCGATTCCGGCCCCGGCCGCAACCACGCCGCCCGCGGCTGCACCCCAGCAGGAGGTGGCCACCGCAGCGCCACCGCCCAAGCCGGAGCCGAAGGCCGAGGTCGGGGCTCCGCCGCCGCGCGGCAGCGCCCGCTTCCTTTGGCCGGTGAAGGGCAAGCTGATCTCCGGCTTCGGCCCGAAGCCCGACGGGCTGCACAATGACGGGCTGAACATCGCGGCGCCCAAGGGCACGGCGGTGGTCGCCGCCGACAATGGCGTGGTCGCCTATGCCGGCAACGAGCTGCGCGGCTTCGGCAACCTGCTGCTGCTGAAGCACTCCGACGGCTGGATCACCGCCTATGCCCATCTCGACAAGATCGAGGTGGAACGCGGCGCCACGGTGAAGCGGGGACAGGTGATCGCCCGGGTCGGCCAGACCGGCGGCGTGTCCTCGCCCCAGCTGCATTTCGAGCTGCGCAAGGGCAGCCAGGCCGTCGACCCGAGCGACCAGATGGACCGTAAGGTCAGCGAAGGGGCTTCCCGAGGCGACCGGCCAGGTCCTGGATAAACTGCCAAGCCACCCGGCCCGACCGGCTTCCGCGCGTGACCGACCATTCCACGGCCTCCGCGCGCAGCCGGTCCGCCGGGATATCCAGGCCGAAATGGCGGACATAGCCTTCGATCATCGCAAAGTAGGTGTCCTGGTCGCAGTTGTGGAAGCCCAGCCACAGCCCGAAGCGGTCGGACAGCGACACCTTCTCCTCCACCGCCTCCGCCGGGTTGATGGCGGTCGACCGCTCGTTCTCGATCATGTCGCGCGGCATCAGGTGGCGGCGGTTGGAAGTGGCATAGAACACCACATTGTCCGGCCGCCCCTCGATGCCGCCGTCCAGCACCGCCTTCAGCGACTTGTAATGCGCGTCGTCATGGTCGAAGGACAGGTCGTCGCAGAACAGGATGAAGCGGCGCGCCTCGCCCTTCAGCCGGGTGAGCAGGCGGGGCAGGGTGGGGATGTCCTCCCGATGGATTTCCACAAGTGCAAGCTCGCCCGGCCGCTCCAGGCAGATGGCGGCATGGGCCGCCTTGACCAGCGAGCTTTTGCCGGTACCGCGCGCGCCCCACAGCAGGGCATTGTTGGCCGGCAGCCCGGCGGCGAAGCGGCGGGTGTTGTCCAGCAGGATTTCCCGCTGCCGCTCGATCCCCTGCAGAAGCATGATGTCGACGCGGTTGACCACCGGCACCGCTTCCAGCCGGTCGGGATCGGGATGCCAGACGAAGGCGTCGGCCGCGCCGAAGTCGAGCGGCCGGTCGGGCGGCGGGGCCAGACGCTCCAGCGCCTCGGCGATGCGGGTCAGCAGGGGGAAAAGCGACTGGTCTGCACCAGCGCCCATGCCTGAGCTATTGACGGATTGCGACATAATTTTCCGGATATTTTTTCAGGATGTTCCATGGAAAGTGGGCGCCCGCGCAGCCATCTTTCCGACGCCTTCGCACGGTAACACAGCAGGGCAAGCACACAAGCTGTGGCCGCCCTGCGGATTGTGGCGCATCACCATTGCATCCCGGTCATGGGCGGCTATAGTCGCGGCGTCCCGGCGGAACGCCGATTGGGTGCCGAGACCAAACCTGTAAGGAGCTTCCAGATGTTCGTTTCGACGGCTTATGCACAGACGGCGGCCCCGGCTGGCGGCGGCGGTGACATGCTCGTCCAGTTTCTGCCGCTGATCCTGATCTTCGTCGTCTTCTACTTCCTGCTGATCCGTCCGCAGCAGAAGAAGATGAAGGAGCATAAGACCATGCTGTCGGCCATCCGCCGCGGCGATCGCGTCGTGACCGGCGGCGGCATCATCGGCACCGTGACCAAGGTCGGCACCGACGACGAGATCACCGTCGAGATCGCGGAGAACGTGCGCGTGCGCTGCCTGCGCTCCACCGTGAACCTCGTGCTCGCCAAGACCGAGCCGGCCGGCAAGTCCGGCGGCGACGCCACCACCGCCGCGGACGGCGAAGCCAAGCCGGCCGACACCACCGCCGCCGGCGGGATCGGCAAGCTGTTCGGCCGCAAGTAAGCCGCAGCCGGGCCCCTCTTCCGCGGGTCGGCCCGAAGGCGCTTCCCGTCCGGCCCGGCCGTCGTCCGCCCGCAAGCGGCGGACCGGTCGCCCGGACCGGGTGTCTGATCGGATTCGAGTGACGCATGCTCTATTTTTCGCGCTGGAAGATTTACCTGATCCTGGCGACCTGCATCGCCGGTTTCATCCTGATGCTGCCCAACTTCCTGGGCCGCGACACGCTGGCGGCGCTGCCGTCCTGGTACGCCAACACCCGGGTGTCGCTGGGTCTCGACCTGCGCGGCGGATCGCATCTGTTGCTTGAAGTCGACATGGCCACCGTCATCCGCGACCGGGTGGAAGGTCTGGTTGACGGCGCCCGGCAGCAGCTGCGCACCGCCAACATCGGCTATACCGCGCTGAACGCCGGCGAGCGCGCCGTGACCGTCCAGCTGCGCGACCCGGCCCAGGCCGCCGATGCGGTGAAGGCCCTACGCCAGCTCGCCAGCCCGGTCGGCCGCTCCGCTCTCGGTGGCGGGCAGCCTGACCTCGAGGTGACCGCCGACGGCGGCACGGTGACCGTGGCGCTGAGCGAGGTCGCGCTGCGCGACCGCGCCACCCAGGCCATCGAACAGTCGATCGAGATCGTCCGCCGCCGCATCGACGAGACCGGCGTGAACGAGCCGACCATCGCCCGCCAGGGCGACGACCGCATCCTGGTCCAGCTGCCCGGCGTGGAAGACCCCGACCGCATCAAGCGGCTGCTGGGCACCACCGCAAAGATGACTTTCCGCCTGGTCGACGTGAACGCCGATCCCAACACCGGCCGCGCCCCTCCGGGTTCGGAGATCCTGCCGTCGGCCGAGGGCGACCGCTACCAGTCCAAATACGTCATCCGCAAGAAGGTCGAGGTCGACGGTGCCACGCTGCAGAACGCATCGGCCGGTACCAACCCGCAGACCGGCGAATGGGTGGTGAATTTCGAATTCAACAGCGCCGGCGCCAACCGCTTCGCCGAAGTGACCAAGCAGAATGTCGGCCGGCCCTTCGCCATCGTGCTCGACAACAAGGTCATCAGCGCCCCCGTCATCCGCGAGCCGATCACCGGCGGCCGCGGCCAGATCAGCGGCAACTTCACCGCCGCCGGCGCCAATGATCTCGCCGTGCTGCTGCGTGCCGGCGCCCTGCCGGCCCCGCTGAAGGTAATCGAGGAGCGCACGGTCGGCCCCGACCTGGGCGCTGATTCGATCCGCGCCGGCCTGACCGCCGTCGTCGTCGGCTTCGCGCTGGTCTGCGTCTACATCATCGCGTCCTACGGGCTGTTCGGCGCCTTCGCCTGCTTCGCCCTGCTGGT
Organism: uncultured Azospirillum sp.; assembly: GCA_965650625.1. Lineage (GTDB taxonomy): Bacteria > Pseudomonadota > Alphaproteobacteria > Azospirillales > Azospirillaceae > Azospirillum. Next base: position 9,818 of record CBFGPE010000121.1, read on the forward strand.
CAACATCGTGCTGACCCTGGCCGCGCTGTCGCTGCTGCACGCGACGCTGACGCTGCCGGGCATCGCCGGCATCCTGCTGACGCTGGGTCTTGCGGTCGACGCCAACATCCTGATCAACGAGCGCATCCGCGAGGAGACGAAGAAGGGCCGCGGGGTCTTCGCGTCGATGGAGGCCGGCTTCAGCCGCGCCTACAGCACCATCGTCGACTCCAACCTGACGACGGCCATCAAGATGGCGCTGCTGTTCATCTTCGGCACCGGCACCATCAAGGGCTTCGCCGTCACCATCACCTTCGGCATCCTCATCTCCATGTTCACCGCGACGGTGCTCGTGCGCCTGATGATGGTGACCTGGCTGCGCCGGACGCGTCCGGCCGCGTTGCCGGTCTGAGAGGTCCAACGATGTTCCATCTCCGCCTCGTCCCCGACAACACCAAGATCCCGTTCATGAACGGCCGCATCGCCGGCCTGGTCGTGTCGGCGGTGCTCTCGCTCGCCTCCGTCTTCCTGTTCTTCTATCCCGGCCTGAACTACGGCATCGACTTCCGCGGCGGCATCGTCATCGAGGCCCGCACCCCGCAGGCGGCCGACTTCGCCTCGCTCCGCCATACCCTGACCGGCCTCGACATGGGTCAAGTGGCATTGCAGGAGTTCGGGTCGCCGCAGGACGTCCTGATCCGGCTGGAACGCCAGCCCGGCGACGATGCAGCCCAGCAGGTCGCCGCCGACCGGGTGCGCAACACGCTGGCCCAGGCGGTTCCGGGCACCCAGGTCCGCCGTGTCGAAGCGGTCGGCGCGTCGGTCAGCGGCGAGCTGTTCGCCAACGGCATGCTGGCGCTCGGCCTCGCCATGCTAGCGATGCTGGTCTACATCTGGTTCCGGTTCGAATGGCAGTTCGGTTTCGGCGCGGTGGTCACGCTGCTGCTGGACATCACCAAGATCGTCGGCTTCTACGCGGTCACCGGCTTGCAGTTCAATCTGGTGGCGGTCGCGGCGATCCTGACGATCATGGGCTACTCCGTGAACGACAAGGTCGTCGTCTATGACCGCATGCGCGAGAACCTGCGCATCTACAAGAAGATGCCGCTGCGTGAGCTGATCGACAAATCGATCAACGAGACGCTGAACCGCACGCTCGGCACCTCGATGTCGACCCTGCTGTCGATCATCCCGCTGGCGCTGTTCGGCGGCGAGGCGCTGCAGGATTTCGGCATCGTGCTGATCTTCGGCATCTTCCTTGCGACCAGTTCGTCGATCTTCATCGCCGCCCCCATCTTGCTGTTCCTGGGCGAGAACCGCCTGCGGCGCGGCACCCCGACCGACGCGCCCGCCGGGAACTCCCCGGCGACCACGCCGTAAGGCCGGACGAAGGAACAAGGAGAGGGCAGCATGGCCGACATCATGCCGATGATCCCGTCGGACCGTCAGGTCATCGACGGCTATGGTCCGGGACAGTTCTGCATCTCCGGCCAGTGGCGCGTCGGCGCGGTGATCGTCCTGCCCGACCGCACCCTGGGGTGGGAGGCGACCGACGCCGCCTCCCTCTCGGTGGGCGACTTCTCTCCGATTCTGGAGGCGGAGCCGAAGGTGGAAATCCTGCTGCTCGGCACCGGCCCCACCATGCGGATGATCCCGAAGGCCCTGCGCCTGGGCTTGCGCGAGCGGGGCGTGGTGGTGGAACTGATGGACAGCCGGGCGGTCTGCCGCACCTACAACGTCCTGCTGGCCGAGGGCCGGCGGGTCGCGGCGGCGATGCTGCCGGTTTAACAGCCATTGAAGCTGTATAACGATCAGATGTCGTGGTCCCATGATCACCAGCAAGCTGAGCAGAAAGGCCCGGACGACCGTTCCGCAGCCGATACGGGCGGCGTTGGGTCTGCATGAGGGCGACGAGATCGCCTATCGCATTGAAGACGGCTGCGTCATCCTAACCCGTGCCACTCCCACTTCCGCTGATGATCCCTTCCGCTGCTTTACGGAATGGAACAGTGAACCGGATCAGCAGGCCTATGACGACCTTTGAAGTCTGACATCGGATACGACAAAGGCGCCCTTTCGGGCGCCTTTGCAGTCTCAACCCTCGACGGGAAGGATCACGCAGCCAGCTGCTCGGCGGCGAAGTCCCAGTTGGCGAGGTTGTCGATGACCGCCTTCACGAAATCGGCGCGGCGGTTCTGGAAATCGACGTAATAGGCATGCTCCCACACGTCGATGGTGAACAGCGGCTTCTGGCCGTGCGCCAGCGGGGTGTCGGCGTTGCCGGTCTTGCCGACCTTCAGCTTGCCGCCATCCAGATACAGCCAGGCCCAGCCCGAGCCGAACTGGGTCAGGGCGGCCTGCGTCAGCTCTTCCTTGAACTTCTCGACGCTGCCGAAGTCGGCGACGATGCGCTGCTCCAGGGCCGCCGGCATCTTGCCGCCGTCCTTCTTCAGGCACTGCCAGAAGAAGGTGTGGTTCCACACCTGGGCGGCGTTGTTGAAGATGCCGACCTTGGACGCGTCGCCGGCCGAGGCCTTGATGACCTCCTCCAGGCTGGCGTTGGCCAGCGGGGTGTCCTTGGTCAGGTTGTTCAGGTTGGTGACGTAGGTCTGGTGGTGCTTGTCATGGTGCAGGTGCAGGGTCTCCGACGAGATGTACGGAGCCAGAGCGTCGTACGCATACGGAAGCGGCGGAAGTTCGAACGCCATTTGATTTACCCTCTCTTCTTTGATTGTCCTTCCGGGCCGGGCCTTGCGAGCACGGCACCTCCGTCCGTCCAAATAGGCCGATGACGGAAGCTTGTGAAGGCCGGAAACACTCTCGAACGTCGTATAGGGTTATTTCCGTTCGACAAAGTGGCCTCGGCCGCCCGGTTTCCCGAGCGCACGGCGGCCTCCAATGTCGCGGGAAGCCCGGTTTCCGTCCAGTCGCCGGCCAGCGTCAGATTGCTCCAGCGGGTGCGGGCACCCGGACGGCGCGCGACCGATTCGGGAGACTGCTCCGGCGTCGCCCGCCGCTCCTTCACCACGCGGAAGGGCGGAATCGCGTCATCGAGTCGCAGGTGAGGGGCGACCTCCGCCCACAGCCGGGCGGCGACCTCCTCGGCCGGCAGGTCCGCCAGGGTGTCGGCGTCGCTGACGGTGACCGACAGCAGGTCGTCGCGGGCGAACAGCCATTCCGCCGTGCCGCCGACCAGCCCGGCGAAGGGCAGGCCGCCCGGCAGCCGCACCGGCCCATCCAGCCGGACATGAAGATTGACGATGGCCGGTCCCGGCGGCGGCACGGTCAGCCCCGGCACCAGCCGCTCTGCAACCCAGGCCGGAGCGGCGAGAACCACGCTGTCGAGCGGACCGAGCGTCACGGCACTGCCGCTGGCCGAAAAGCCGGTCACGCGCCCCTCGTCAAAGGTCAGCCCCTCCACCCGCGCGCCGAGATGCAGCACCGCACCGGCGGCCCCCAGCCGCGCCAGCGCCGGATCGACGAACGCCGCCGACAGGCCGCGCGGTGCCAGCACCGGCCGGCAGGCCGCCTCGCCACGCAGCAGCGTCTCGCGCAGCACGGCGCCGAACAATCGGGCGGAAACGCGCTCCACCGGCCCGTTGAGGGCGGAGACCGCCAGCGGGCGCCACAGCAGTTCGAACAACGCTCCGTCGGGCGGCAGGCAATCGGCGACCGACTGCCCCCGCCGGGCGGTCAGGCAGCGCAGGGATGCCAGATAGTCGAGCGGCCGGCTGCCGGGCACCCGCCGGGCCGGGTCGAACAGCCACAGCCCGCCGGGGCGCAGTGTCCAGGCGGCACCGGTGCGCAGGTCGATGAAGGGAAAGGCCGCCGGCCGCAGTTCCTCCAGCGCATCGCCGCCGCCGGTGCGCCGGGCATAGTCGAGCAATGCCCGGTTTCCGCTGAGCACCATGTGGCTGCCATTGTCGATCGAGCGGCCGAGCGTGGCGTCATGGAAGCTGCGGCAGCGCCCGCCGGCCTGCGGTGCCTGCTCATAGAGTACGACGCGCCGACCAGCCTCCACCAGCCGCACGGCGGCGGCCAGCCCGGCCAGCCCGGCGCAGATCACATGGACGGTGCCCGCCTCGCTCATCAGGTGGCCGGGGGTAAGCCGAGCATGCAGCGCACCGCCACCCAGGCGCTTTCACGCCGGCCGACCCGCACGCGCGCGTTCAGGTCGCGCCAGCCGGCGGCACGCAGGCGTCTCAGCAGCCGGTGATACAGCACCATCATGGCGGTGGCCGCCCACAGCGATCCGCGCGCCTGTCCGGCGATGGCGGAGCGCGCCTCGGCAAAGCGCGCCTCGGCCAGTTCGGCCAGCGCCTCGCAGGCGCGGGGCAGGGCGGGATGGGCCAAGACCTCGTCCGGGCGGTCGCTGTCGATGCCTGCGGCCAGCAGGAGTTCCCGCGGCAGATAGAGCCGGTCCAGTTCGGCATCCTCGGCCAGATCGCGCAGGATGTTGGTCAGCTGCAGGGCCTCACCCAAGGCCAGGGCGAAGCGCTCGGTGGCCGGATCGGCGCGATCGAACACGCGGATGGCCAGCATGCCCACGGCACCGGCGACGCGCCGGCAATAGAGCCGCAGCGTGTCGAGGTCGGGCGCCCGCATGCCGCCGGAACCCGGGTCCTCCCCGGCGACATCCATCGCCATGCCGTCGATCAGCGCCTCCAACTCCGACCGCGGCAGGCCGTAGCGTTCGATGGCACCCTTCAGCGCGGCGGTCAGCGGTCCGTTGGGAGCCCCGCCGATATAGAGATCGCGGATGTCGCACCGCCAGACGTCCAGCGCCGCCCGTTTGGCGACAGGGTCGCCCGGCTCGTCGGCGATGTCGTCGATGCGGCGGCAGAAGGCATAGATGGCAAACATCGCCGCCCGCTTGGACGCAGGCAGCAGACGCATCGGCCAATAGAAGGTGCTGCCCGACTTGGCGGTGACGCTGGTCGCCGTATCGGGTGCCTTGTCGTCCGGCAACGTCGTGGATACCGGTTCCAGCGGGGCCGTCTCCAGCGGCGGAGGGGTCATCTGTAGCATCCTGGGCATTGCCCGTCCTGACGTGCCTCCTGCGGGGCACGTCGCGACGTGTGGCCCCGGAGTTTATGCGGCGGAGAAGCTCCGCGCCAGCCCTCGTGCCACCGCGGCCAGCTTGTGATGAGCACCCAACGTCACCCGCGCCTTCATCGGGTCGCGGGCCTTCAGCCGCCGCGACAGCGATTCGGCGAGGCTGAGGATCACCGCCGCCTCCATCCGCAGGCCGCGGTGCTGGATCAGGCCGGGCAGGGCGGCGGCACGTTCCAGCAGCCGGTCGGTATGCTCCAGCGCCTGATCGAAGATGGCGCGCAGGCGGGCGTCGCTCTCGACCTCCACCAGACGTTCGACGCTGATCCCGGCCTCGTCGAACCAGCCCAGCGGGATGTAGCAGCGGCCGAGCTGGGTCCAGTCCTCCCGCGCGTCCTGCAGATGGTTCAGCACCTGCAGGGCGGAGCACAGCGCGTCCGACGCCGGCCCGGCGGCCACCCCCTCGCCATGCAGATCCAGCAGATAGCGACCGACCGGATTGGCGGAGAAGCGGCAGTAGAGAAGCAGGTCGCTCCAGCTGTGGCAGCGGGCACCGACGGAGTCGCGACGGAATGCGCGCAGGATCTGCCGGGCATGGCGGTCGCTGACCCCGGTCTTCTGCAGGCTCTCGCGCAGCTCGGTGGCCGGCTTCAGATAGGCGTGCTTGGCCTGGCCGGAGGTCAGTGCCCGTTCGAGCGCCTCCAGATAGGCCAGCTTGGTCTCCGGTTCGAGATCCGGATCGTCGGCGATGTCGTCGGCCAGACGCACGAAGCGGTAGAAGGCGATCACATGGGGACGCAGGTGCTTCGGAATCAGGCGGGAGGCGACCGGGAAATTCTCACCCGTCTCGTCCTTGCGGGCGACCGGGCCGGTCTTGCGGGGCTTCGTCGGGGCGATGTTGAAATCCGTCATGGGATCCCTGCCTGCTGCGCGTCGGGGCTGGCGGTGCGACCGTGTGTGCTTCATATAGGCGTAGCAACAGGCTTTGGCCCGTCCTTCCATCACTCCTCCCCTCTTTTTCCAATCGGGCATCCCATGGTGAAGGCTGCAACCGACCTGTCCTATTGCGGACGGGAGGTTCGGAAATATGACAACGACCACTTTTTGGCAGGTCTGTTCACCCCCGCCGACAGGCGCGAGGCGACATTCGCGCTTTACGCCTTCAACCTGGAGATCGCAAAAACGCGCGAGGTGGTCAGTGAACCGATCCTGGGCCAGATGAGGCTTCAATTCTGGCGCGACGGCATCGAAGCCGTCTATGAGGATGGACCCGTACCGCGCCACGAGGTGATGGACCCGCTGGCCCAAGCCGCGCGCGGACTGGGACTGAGCCGCGCCCTGTTCGACAAGTTGATCGACGCGCGCGAAGCCGACCTCGACGACACGCCGCCGGCCGACCTGACCTGTCTCGTCAACTATGCCGAGGTGACCGGGGCGCCGCTGGTCCAACTGGCGTTGGAGATTCTTGGCGTGCGGGATGCGGCGGCGATGACGGCCGGGCGGCATGTCGGCATCGCCTATGCGCTTTCCGGCATCCTGCGCGCGGTGCCTTTCCTCGCCCGCCAGCATAGGCAGCGCCTGCCGGAGGACCTGATGCAGCGGCATGGCGCCGGCAGCGAGGATCTGTTCGCCGGCCGCTCTACGCCGCAACTGCGGCCGGTGGTGGGGGAGATCGCCGAAGTCGCCCGCAAGCATCTGGCCGAGGCCCGCGCCCTGCGCCGCGAGGTGCCGAAGGATGCCGTCCCGGCGCTGCTGCCGGCGACGTTGGCCGACCTGCATCTGGGCGTGATCGCGCGGGAGGGCAACGACGTGTTCGCCCCGCGCGTGATGTTGGCAAACCCGTTCCGCCAGCTTCGGCTGGGCTGGGCGGCGATGCGCGGGCGCTACTGACGCCCGCGCTTGCGATTGCCGGTCAGTCCTTCAGCCAGCCGTCGAGGTCGGCCAGCGCCCGGCGGGTGTAGGCCAGCTTGCGGTCGCGGCCCCGGATCTTGTCGTCCACCGGCGGGAACAGGCCGAAATTGACGTTCATCGGCTGGTAGGTCTCCGCCTCCGCCCCGCCGGTGATGTGGCCGAGGATGGCGCCGAGCGCCGTGGTCACCGGCGGCGTGCTGATCTCCTGGCCCAGACGTTCCGCCGCGGCGAAGCGGCCGGCGAGCAGGCCGACTGCCGCGCTCTCCACATAGCCCTCGCAGCCGGTGACCTGCCCGGCGAAGCGCAGGCGGGGCAGCGACTTCAGCCGCAGGGCACCGTCGAGGATGCGCGGGCTGTTCAGGAAGGTGTTGCGGTGCATGCCGCCCAGCCGTGCGAACTCGGCATTCTCCAGGCCGGGGATCATGCGGAAGATGCGCGCCTGTTCGGCATGGCGCAGCTTGGTCTGGAAGCCGACGAGGTTGTAGAGCGTGCCCAGCGCGTTGTCCTGGCGCAGCTGGACCACCGCATAGGGGCGGCGTTCCGGCTTGTGCGGGTTGGTCAGCCCGACCGGCTTCATCGGTCCGTAACGCAGGGTGTCGACGCCGCGCTCCGCCATCACCTCGATCGGCAGGCAGCCCTCGAAGTAGGGGGTGTTCTTCTCCCACTCCTTGAAGTCGAGCTTCTCGCCCTCTATCAGCGCGGCGATGAAGGCGCGGTATTCGTCCTTCTCGAAGGCGCAGTTGATGTAATCCTTGCCGGTGCCGCCGGGGCCGGGCTTGTCGTAGCGCGACTGGAACCATGCCTTCGACAGGTCGATGCTCTCCAGATAGACGATGGGAGCGATGGCGTCGAAGAAGGCCAGCGACTCTTCACCGGTCTGGGCGCGCACCGCCTCGGCCAGGGCCGGGGAGGTGAGGGGGCCGGTGGCGACGATGACGCTGTCCCACTCCTCCGGCGGCAGGCCGGCGACCTCCTCCCGCTGGATGGTGATGAGGGGATGGGTCGAGACGGCTTCCGTCACCGCATCGGCGAAGCCGTCGCGGTCCATGGCGAGCGCGCCGCCGGCCGGCACCTTGTTCGCGTCGGCACAGCGCAGGATCAGCGAGCCGCAGCGCCGCATCTCCTCATGCAGCAACCCCACCGCGTTGTATTCCGCATCGTCCGACCGGAAGGAGTTGGAGCAGACCAGCTCCGCCAGCTTGTCGGTGTCGTGGGCCTCGGTCTTGCGGACCGGCCGCATCTCGTGCAGCACGACGGGCACGCCGCGGGAAGCGAGCTGCCACGCGGCTTCCGAGCCGGCGAGACCGCCGCCGATGACATGGACGGGGCGAAGGGTGTCGGTCATTGGACTTTCCAGAACACTGTGCGATGAGCAAAGGGGCGATGAGCAGGCGGATCAGGGGCGGGTTATGGCGTCCCCGGCTGCGGAAATCCAGGATTCAGTGTGCGGTTGTTGGATCGCCTGGGCCGGTCAGCGGACCCACTCGATGCCTTCGCGCTCCACCTCCTTGCGATAGCTGCGCCCGGCCGCCCGGAGGTCCACCACATCGACGAAATATGGAACGGTGCTCTCTTCCAATTCTTCGTTGATCTCCCCGATCAGGCCGGGAGGCAGCGGTTCCGCCGGGTCGATGGCCACGTCGATGTCGCTCCAATGACCACCGTCGCCGCGGGCGCAGGAGCCGAACAGGTAGACGCGGGCAGGGTGCCCCACCAATCGCTCGAAGACGATGCGCTTCACGGTGTCGAGGGCGCGCAGGCGTACCGGGTTCATCATTGCCGCAGTTTACCACAGCTCCGGCCGGGATGCGGCCAAAGGAAAAGGCCGGCCTCCGCTGGGAAGGCCGGCTGCAAGTCGATCAGGAGTCAGTCAGAACATCGAACTGCTTACCTCGAGCCAGGGTCGTCAACCGAAGCGATGGCTCACTCGCTCTTCGTCGTCGTGCTGCGCTCGACGGTGGTGGAACCGGTGGGCGGCGGCGGCACGGCCGTCGAACCATAGCCGGGGGTGCTGGTCGTCGTGGTCGTCGTGCTGGTAGTGGATTTGTCGGACCCGCAGGCCGCCAGCAGCAGGGCCGCACCCAGGGCGGCCCCCAAACCGGTCAGAAGCGTCTTGCTCATGCCTCTCGTCTCCCATGCAGTGCGAACTCTGCATGGGAGAACGCGGCGCAGCTTGCGTTTGTTCACGCTCTCTTTCGGGTTGCCGATTTCCGCACCGCCGGCTTCGCCTTCAGGTAGGGGGCGAGGTAGCGTCCGGTATAGCTGCGTTCCACCTTTGCGACATCCTCCGGCGTGCCCTCTGCGACGATCTCGCCGCCGCCGGTGCCGCCCTCCGGCCCCAGATCGATGATCCAGTCGGCGGTCTTGATGACCTCCAGATTGTGTTCGATCACCAGCACCGTGTTGCCCTGGTCGACCAGCGCATGCAGCACCTCCATCAGCTTCTCGACGTCGGCGAAGTGCAGGCCGGTGGTCGGTTCGTCGAGGATGTACAGCGTGCGTCCGGTGGCGCGGCGGCTCAGTTCCTTGGACAGCTTGACGCGCTGCGCCTCGCCGCCCGACAGCGTGGTCGCCGCCTGCCCGATGTGGATGTAGCCGAGGCCGACCCGCTCAAGCGTGTCCATCTTGTCGCGGATGCCGGGCACCGCCTTGAAGAACTCCTTGCCCTCCTCGACCGTCATGTCCAGCACGTCGGCGATGGTCTTGTCGCGGTAGGTGACCTCAAGCGTCTCGCGGTTGTAGCGCTTGCCGTGGCAGACGTCGCAGGTGACGTAGACGTCGGGCAGGAAGTGCATCTCGATCTTGATGACGCCGTCGCCCTGGCAGGCCTCGCAACGCCCTCCCTTGACGTTGAAGGAGAAGCGGCCGGGGCCGTAGCCGCGCGCCTTCGATTCCGGCAGGCCGGCGAACCAGTCGCGGATCGGGGTGAAGGCGCCGGTATAGGTCGCGGGGTTGGAGCGCGGGGTGCGGCCGATCGGCGACTGGTCGATGTCGATGACCTTGTCCAGATGCTCCAGACCCAGCACCGCATCATGGTCCGCCGGATGCTCGCGAGCGCCCATCAGCTTGCGCGCCACCGCCTTGTAGAGGGTCTCGATGATCAGCGTCGACTTGCCGCCGCCCGACACGCCGGTCACGCAGGTGAAGGTGCCGAGCGGAATCTTGGTCGAGACGTTCTGCAGGTTGTTGGCGCGAGCGCCCTGCACCTCCAGGAACTGGCCGGGATGGCCGGGCCGGCGGGTGTCAGGGACCGGGACGAAACGGGTGCCGTTCAGATACTGGGCGGTGATGCTGTCGGGGTTCTTCTGAACCTCTTCCGGCCGGCCCTGGGCGATGACGGTGCCGCCATGCTGGCCGGCGCCGGGACCCATATCGACCAGATAGTCTGCGCTGCGAATCGCGTCTTCGTCGTGCTCGACGACGATAACGGTGTTGCCGATGTCGCGCAGGCGCTTCAGCGTTTCCAGCAGCCGGTCGTTGTCGCGCTGGTGCAGGCCGATGGACGGCTCGTCCAGCACATACAGCACGCCGGTCAGGCCGGAGCCGATCTGCGATGCCAGCCGGATCCGCTGGCTCTCGCCGCCCGACAGCGTGCCGGACCCGCGGCTGAGCGTCAGATACTCAAGCCCCACGGCATTGAGGAATCCCAGCCGCTCGTTGATCTCCTTGAGGATGCGATAGGCGATCTCGCGGTCCTTCGGGCGCAGATGCTCGTTCAGCTCGCTGAACCACGCACCGGCACCGGCGATGGACAGTTCCGCCGCTTCGGAGATGTTGCGGCCGCGGATCTTGACCGCCAGCGCTTCCGGCTTCAACCGCGCGCCCTTGCAGACCTCGCAGGGCTGGGAGGACTGGTATTTCGACAGCTCGTCCCGTGTCCAGGCGCTGTCGGTCTCGCGGTAGCGCCGTTCCAGATTGTTGACGATGCCCTCGAACGCCTTGTTGGTCTGGTAGCGCCGCAGGCCGTCGTCATAGGTCATGGTGATGGCCGACCCGTCGGAGCCGAACAGGATGGTCTGGCGGACCTTTTCCGGCAGATCCTGCCAGGGCGTGGTCATCGACACGCCGAAATGGTCGCAGATGCTGTCCAGCGTCTGGTCGTAGTATTTGGAGGTTGAGCCTGCCCACGGTGCGATGGCGCCCTTGGCCAACGACAGTCGCTCGTCCGGCACCACCAGCATCGGGTCGAAATAGATCTTGCTGCCCAAGCCGTCGCAGGCCGGGCAGGCGCCGAACGGGTTGTTGAAGGAGAACAGCCGCGGCTCGATTTCCGGAATGGTGAAGCCGCTGACGGGGCAGGCGAATTTCTGCGAGAAGACGGTCTGCTCGTTGGTCTCGGCATTCTCGACCCAGACGATGCCGTCGGCCAGCCCAAGGGCGGTCTCCAGCGAATCGGCCAGACGGTTGCCCAGCCCCTCGCGCACCACGATGCGGTCGACCACCACCTCGATGTCGTGCTTCAGCTTCTTGTTGAGCGCCGGCACCTCGTCGATCTCGTACATGGTGCCGTCGACCCGCACGCGCTGGAATCCGCGCTTGCGCAGGTCCTGGATTTCCTTCTTGTACTCGCCCTTGCGGCCGCGCACGAAGGGGGCCAGCAGCAGCAGGCGCGTGCCCTCCGGCATCGCCATGATGCGGTCGACCATCTGGCTGACCGTCTGGCTTTCGATGGGCAGGCCGGTGGCCGGCGAATAGGGGATGCCGACCCGCGCCCACAGCAGGCGCATGTAGTCGTAGATCTCCGTCACCGTGCCGACGGTGGAGCGCGGATTCTTCGAGGTCGTTTTCTGTTCGATGGAGATGGCCGGCGACAGCCCCTCGATCGAATCGACGTCTGGCTTCTGCATCAGCTCCAGGAACTGGCGCGCGTAGGCCGACAGGCTCTCCACGTAGCGCCGCTGCCCCTCGGCATAGATGGTGTCGAAGGCAAGCGACGACTTGCCCGATCCCGACAGGCCGGTGATGACGATCAGCTCGTCGCGCGGCAGATCCACATCGACGTTCTTCAGGTTATGTTCCCGCGCGCCGCGGACGCTGATGTACTTGTTCATGGAGTGTTCTTTTACCCGAAGCTTTTCCGGATGGAAAGCGGCAAGGCGCCGCGACGCATGACGAAATTCGGCCGGGTGAAAGGCGGTGCTCCTTACGGCCGGCCGGCTGACGATATATGAGCCGGGCGCGCCATTGCCACCGGCGCCCGGCGCGGGTCGGTCATGACCAGAAGGGCGGCACCGCGCGGAAGCGCTTCCACAAATCCGGCAACGCCTTGCGCCGCTTATCGGATTGGCGGTCGATCCAGGCGGCGACGGCGCCCACCGTCTTCGGGTCCGCCCCGGTCAGCGAGCCCAGCATGCGGGCGCCGGTGACGGCGTCCTGGTCGGCGTCCAGCGCCGCCTGCAACGGTTCCAGCGCCGCGAAGAAGGGCAGGGTGGCGGCCTCCGGATAGAGCCCGCGGAAGACGTCGGCGGTGTAGCGCAATGTGCGCAGGCGGCGGCGCAGCTTGTCGCGCCCCTTGGCGTCCTCCGGCGGTTTCGCGGTCTTGCCGAGCTTCGCCATGCGCGCCGACAGCCAGCCGCCAGCCATTGTCGTGACCGGGGCCGACAATGCGGCCCGGCGGTCGCCGTCGGCCTCCGACATCCAGCGGCCATGCTCCAGCCACGCGGCGAGCGCCAGCACCATGGTCGCGCAGCCCGGCGCCAGGATCGCCGCCACGGCCTCCCGCGCCGGACCGGCGCCGGCGGTCCGCGCGAGCGTTGCCAGCCGCTCCAGCGCCGCACGGTCGATGC
>CBFGPE010000122.1:0-22505 GCA_965650625.1 uncultured Azospirillum sp.
TCGGGCTGTCCTTCCATGTCGGCTCGCAGATGCTCGACCCGTCGGCCTACGAGCGCGCCATCGCGCTGGCCGGCCGCGTCATCGCGGAGAGCGGCGTCGCCATCGATGTGCTGGATGTCGGCGGCGGCTTCCCGGTGTCCTATCCGGGCGTCACCCCGCCGCCGCTCGGCGACTTCATGGCCGCCATCGCCCGCGGGATCGCCGCCATCGACCTGCCGGCGCACTGCCGCCTGTGGTGCGAGCCCGGCCGCGCCCTGGTCGCCCCCGGCGTCTCGCTGGTGGTGCAGGTGGTCAAGCGGCGCGGGAGCGAGCTGTTCATCAACGACGGCGTCTATGGCGCCCTATCGGATGCCGGTGTGCCCGGCTTCCGCTTTCCGGCGCGGCTGATCCGCCCGTTCGAGGCGATGACCGACGCCGGGAGCGAAGCCTTCAGCTTCTACGGCCCGACCTGCGACAGCGCCGACAAGATGGCCGGCCCCTTCCACCTGCCGGCCGACGTGAAGGCCGGCGACTGGATCGAGCTGGGGCAACTCGGCGCCTATGGCTCATGCCTGCGGACCGCCTTCAACGGCTTCGATCAGGCTCGCGTCGTCGAGGTGTCGGACGCGCCGCTGCTCGCCACCCCCGGCTACGAGCTGCGCTCCTGCGCTGCCTGAAATCGAGGCCGGTTTTCCGTGGATAAAGCGTAAAGACATCCGTAACATTCAGTGGCCCGGCGCATCCCGTTTCCTCTTCTCCGAAGTGGGCGGGAGCGCCGGCTTATGTCGTTGGCCTAAACTACCTCGGGGAGACAAAAAATCATGGCCCTGGACACGAAGCTCTGCACGTTCACAGGCCGCATGGTCATCGTTGGATTCGGTTCGATCGGCCAGGGTGTCTTGCCGCTGCTTCTCCGTCACATCGACGGACTTACGGCCGACCGAATCACCATCGTCACCGCCGAGGAGCGCGGACGGGAGGAAGCGGAGCTTTACGGCGTCGCCTTTCACAACAACCCGCTCGACAACGACAATTTCTTCCAGGTTCTGAAGCCGCTGATCGACAAGGGCGATTTCCTGGTCAACCTGTCGGTCGACGTGTCGTCGATCGCGTTGATCGAATTCTGCCAGCGGGTCGGCGCCTTCTACACCGACACCTGCACCGAACCGTGGGCGGGCGGCTATACCGATTCCAGCCTGTCGCCGTCGCTGCGCTCCAACTATGCGCTGCGCGAATCGGCGCTGGCGCTGCGCAGCCGCTATGAAGGCGGCCCGACCGCGTTGATCACCCATGGGGCGAATCCGGGTCTGGTGTCGCATTTCGTCAAGCAGGCGCTGCTGAACATCGCCGCCGACACCGGGGTCGAGACCGATGTTCCCACCGACCGCGACGGCTGGGGACGGCTGGCGCAGAAGCTGGGCATCAAGACCATCCATGTGGCGGAGCGCGACACCCAGGTGTCGAACCAGCCCAAGCAGATCGGCGAGTTCGTCAACACCTGGTCGATCGACGGATTCGTCAGCGAGGGCTGCCAGCCGGCCGAACTCGGCTGGGGCACGCACGAGAAGGGGCTGCCGCCCGATGGCCGCCGGCACGAATTCGGCTGCGACGCCGCCATCTATCTGATGCGGCCCGGCGCGGCCACCCGCGTGCGCACCTGGACCCCGCTGGAGGGGCCGTTCCACGGCTTCCTCATCACCCACAGCGAAGCGATCTCGATCTCCGACTATTTCACCGTGCGCGAGGGCGACACCGTCGTCTATCGCCCGACCTGCCACTATGCCTATCACCCCTGCGACGACGCGGTGATGTCGCTGCACGAGTTGGCTGGCAAGAACTTCAACATGCAGGCCGAACAGCGGCTGATGATGCATGAGATCACCGGCGGCATGGACGAGCTTGGCGTGCTGCTGATGGGGCATCCCAAGGGCGCCTACTGGTACGGCTCGCGGCTGGACATCGACACCGCGCGGTCGCTGGCCCCCTACAACAACGCCACGTCGCTGCAGGTGACCTCGACCGTCCTCGGCGGCATCGTCTGGGCGCTGGAGAACCCGAATCGGGGCGTGGTCGAACCGGACGAGGTGGACTTCCGCCGGGTGCTGGACATTGCCGACCCTTATCTCGGCGAGGTGGTCGGCGCCTATGGCGACTGGACGCCGCTGCAGGACCGCAACGTCCTGTTCCCCGAGGACATCGACGAGGACGACCCCTGGCAGTTCAAGAACTTCCGGGTCGTTTGAGCGAAATTGGATGAAGTGCCGCAGCCCCCGCCGCCTTGCCGACGGCGTCGGCTGCGGCAGTGCTGCCACAGGGCGCATGGCGACACGGTGACATTGCCCGCCGAAGGGCCTTGAAACCGTTGACTTGGGCTTTCGCTTCCCCCAATCGTTCAGCCATGCCCAAGCACGTCTCCCGGCGCGCCCGCGCCAAAGCTCCGACCGCCGCCACCCTCATCATGCGCTCCGGCATCGTCGGGCTCATGGTGACTTGCGGGGTTGCCGTCGTTGATCTGGCCATTCCGGATTCGGCGAACGCCCAATCGCCCGCGACCCAGGCTCCGGGGGCGAAGCCGGACGCTGCGGCCGTGCAGGGAAGCGCCGCCCAAGGAAACGCCGCCGGCACCGCGTCCAAGCAGGATCCGGTCCTGCTGACGGCCGATCAGGTCACCTTCGACGAGACGAACAGCGTCGTCACCGCCAGCGGCAATGTCGAGCTGGCGCAGGGCAAGCGCAGCGTCCGCGCCGACAAGATCACCTACAACCAGAAGACCAAGGTCGTCACCGCCACCGGGAACATCCGGCTGGTGGAGCCGTCGGGCGACATCGTCTTCGCCGATTATGCCGAGCTGACTGATAATCTGAAGGACGTGTTCATCGAGAACATCCGCGTCCTGATGACAGACAACGGCCGCATGGCCGGCAATGAGGGCGAGCGGCGCGAGGGCCGGCTGACGCGCGTCAACCGCGGCGTCTACAGCCCCTGCGACCTGTGCAAGGAAGACCCGACCCGTCCGCCGCTGTGGCAGATCCGCGCCGTGCGCATCGTTCACGACAACGAGGAGCACGAGGTCCGCTACAAGGACGCGACGATGGAGATCTTCGGGATCCCCGTCGCCTACACGCCCTACCTGTCGCATCCCGATCCGTCGGTGGACCGCAAGAGCGGCTTCCTGACACCGTCCTTCGGCAACAATTCCAATCTCGGCGCGATCCTCAAGACCCATTACTACTGGGACATCGCGCCGGACCAGGACGCCACCTTTGACCTGCATTACTACTCGCAGCAGGGGCCGCTGCTCGGCGGCCAGTACCGCAAGCGGTTCGAGAGCGGGCGCCTTGAGTTGGAGGGCGCCATCACCCGCGGCGACGTCGCCAACACCACCATCGTGCCGAAGGAAACGCGCACCCGCGGCTATGTCGCGGCGCGCGGCCTGTTCGACATCGACGAGACGTGGCGGGCCGGATTCGACGTCAAGCGGGCCAGCGACCCGACCTTCCTGCGCCGCTATTACGATTTCCGTGAAGACTATCTGACCAGCAAGGCCTATGTGGAGGGCTTCCGCGGGCGGAATTATGCGGCGATCACCGGCTACAGCTTCCAGGACATGCGGTATGGGAACTCCATCCCCGAGCCGGTCGCCCTGCCCTATGCGCAGTACAACGCGCTGGGCGAGCCGGGCAGCCTGCTGGGCGGCCGCTGGTCGTTCGATACCAGTCTGCTGGCCGTGTCGCGCTTCAAGAATGCCGGACCGGACACGCAGCGCTTCGTGGCGCAGCCGGGCTGGGAGCGCAACATCGTCTCCAATGCCGGCTTCGTCACCACCCTGTCGGGCAGCGTGCTGGTCGCCGGCTATACCGCGCAGCAGTTCAACACTGCGGATCCGACGACCCGCGGGAACGACAACGTCAGCCGTTTCCGCTTCTTCCCGCAGGGGCAGGCCACCGTCCGCTATCCGTTCGTCCGCTACGGCGAAAGCTCGTCCCAGCTGGTGGAGCCGATCGGGCAGCTGACCTTTGCGCCGAAGCTGCCGAACAGCCGCGTCTTCCCGAACGAAGACAGCCTGGACGTCGAATTCGACGACGTGAACCTGCTGCAGCCCAACCGCTTCACCGGCATCGACCGGCTGGACGACGGCATGCGCTTCACCTATGGCCTGCGCACGGCGATCTACGGCAATACCCAGGGGTCGGCCAGCCTGTTCCTGGGCCAGAGCATCCGCCTGACCGACAGCAATGTCGGCTTCACCGGCGATTCCGGTCTGGAAGAGCGGGTGTCCGACTATGTCGGCCGCCTGGACCTGCAGCCGGCCGACTGGCTGGACGTCAATTACGGCTTCCGCATCGACCACGAGACCTTCCGTCCGCGCCGCCACTCGCTGAACGCGACGGCCGGTGTCCCGCTGCTGCGGCTGTCGACCTCCTACACCTATGTCGACCAGACCACCGCGCGCAACGCGGTGACCCGCAACCGGGTGGAGCAGGCAAGCTTCGGGGTGTCGTCGCAGTTCACCGATTACTGGAGCCTGGGCGTCAGCCACACCCAGGCGATGGAGCCGCAGCCGGGTCCGCGCTCCAGCCTTGCCGTGCTGTCCTATTCGGACGAATGCCTGGTCTTCCAGACCATCGCGCGCCGCGACTACACCGTCAGCACGACCGGCGAGAAGGATGGAAACACCATCTTCTTCCGTCTGGTCTTCAAGAATGTCGGCGAGTTCAAGAGCCCCGGCATCAACGCCAGCTTCCTGGGCGGCAGTTCGGCCAACCAGTAAGAGCTGATCGGGGGAAAAGGCTGCATGTACCGACGGCCAGGGGGTTGCATCCCTTGGCCGTTGCCGTTAGCCATTAACGCCCGACGAGACAGCCCGCCGCGACCGGAATCATGACCCTGGGACGTTACGACTACGAAAGACGCTACCGCAAACGCATGCGGGCCGGCGTGATCAAGTTCGTGCTGCTGGCGGCACTGGTGCTCGGTGTCGGGTTGTTTTCCTACCAGATGGGGATCGAGCAGCTGAAAGGCCGCGACGTCACCCTGCGGGAGGAGATCGCCACCCTGTCGCGTCAGAAGGCCGAGCTGGAGCTGCTGGCGAGCCAGATGCAGCACGCCGCCCGCACCGCGGAGGCGCGCGTGGGCGAACTGGAAGGCCGGCTGCAGCGCGAGGTGCCGACCGGCGACCTCGCCAAGCTGACGCAGCTGGTGTCCGAACGTCTGAAGGGCGGTCTGGACGCCAACCGCCTCGCCTTCGTCATCTCGCAGGCGCAGATTCCGCGCAACTGCCAGCCGACCGACACCAAGCGCTTCACCCTGACCACGCCGCTGCTGAAGGGCGGCACGCGCGGCGTGACCTTCGGCAACGGCACCGTGACCGTCACCGGCGAGGGGCAATCGGCCCACAACGCCCAGGGCAATGCCGAAAGCTGGTTCGATCCGGGCCAGCCGGTGACCATTCGCATCACCGGCATCGGCGGCAAGGGCACCACCGTCAGCGGCGTGCTGCCGCTGCACCAGTCGCTGGTGGTCGACAACAGCGAGTACCGCTTCACCATCGCCGCCGCTCAGCGCTCCTTCGTCGAGGTCACCGGCGACCGCTGCGCCTATCCCTGAGGCGGAATTGCAAACCCGCGCGGCGGCTCGCCGGCCGCGTGGATGTCCCACATCGTGGCGTAAGCCGCCTCGATGGACCAGGCGAAGCGGCCGGTGTCGAACAGCGGCGCAGTCGCCCGCGCCTGCTCCAGCCGCAGCTTCAATGCCGCCAGTTCGGCGGGCTGCTCGGCCAGGCGCCGCGCCGTCGCCTCATAAGTGTCCCAATCCGACACCGCCAAATCCGGTAGTCCGACCGCGTGCAGCAGGCTGGCGGCCACCCGTCCGGCAAAGGAGCGGCCAAGGACCGTCAGCACCGGCAGGCCGGCCCACAGAGCGTCGCTCGCCGTGGTGTGGGCGCCGACCGGGCTCGAATCGAGGAACAGGTCGGCCAGCCGGTGGCGGGCCAGATGAGCCGGACCCGGCAGGCGCGGGGCGAAGACCAGCCGCTCCGGCGCCAATCCCCGCTCCGCCGCCGCTCGCCGCAGATTGACCGCGACCTCCGCCGGTCCGTCCAGCAGCCACAGCACCGATCCCGGAACGCGCTCCAGAATCCGGCACCAGCGGCCGAACAGCTCGGGTCCGATCTTGTAAGACGCGTTGAAGGCGCAGAAGACCATTGCGTCGTCAGGCAGCCCGCAGTCGGCGCGGGTCGGCACCGGGCCGATGGCGCGCTTGCGGTCGTTCGGCTGGTAGCTGTCGGGCAGATGGACGATGCGCTCGCTGTAGAAGCGCTGGTGCTCGGCTGGGGCCACGATTGGATCGGCGATGACATAGTCGATGGCCGGACTCCCCAGCGTGCCCGGATAGCCCAGCCACTGCGCCTGCAACGGCGCCGGGCGATGGGCGGCGATGCCGGGGCGGGCGTTCTGGGTGTGGCCCTTGAGGTCGACCAGGATGTCGACGCCTGCCTCGTGGATCAGACCGGCCGCCTCCCCGTCCGTCATGGCGGAGAGGTCGATGAAGCGGTCGAACCCGGCGACCAGCCGCCGGCGCAGCGGGCCGCCATCGTCGGGCCCATAGGAGCAGCCGACGATCTCGAATTGGTCGCGGTCGTGCCGTTCGATCAGTTCGGCGATCAGCACCGCGGTCGCATGTTCGTGGAAGTCAGCGGAGAGATAGCCGATGCGCAGCTTCGGGCCGCGGGTGCTGCGGGTCGGAAAGGCCGGACGGATGCCGCGCGTTTTCCAGGCGGCGTAGCGTTCGGCGCAGGCGCGCTCCAGTGCCGGTCCCGCCCCTTCGCCGAGGAAGATCCAGGGATGGGCCTGCTGCGTCCGTCCCTCCCGCACCAACTCGACCAGCCTGCCCGACAGAGCGTTCAGCCCGTCCCAGCGGCAGAGGTGGCGGCGTTGCTGAACCAGTTGGGCCAGCACCCCGCCGGCGTCGGGCAGGCCGATGCGCAGCGCGCGTTCGAAGCCGATGATGCTCGCCGCGCCGTCTTCCGCCGGGCCACCGCGCTGCCCGCGATCCTTCAGCGTCAAGGCGAGGTTGGCCTGCCCCTCCGCCAAATCGGGCCGCAGGCAAAGGCATGCGCGGAATCCGGCGGCGGCGCTGTCCAGGTCACCACGGTCGCGGTGGAGAGCGGCCAGGGCCAGCCGGGCGGGCACCAAGGTCGGATCAAGCGCAAGCGCCCGGCGCAGGGCAGGTTCCGCCTCGTCAAGTCGGCCAAGTTCGCGCAGCAGGACGCCCTGGTTGCAGGGGGCGGGCGCGAATTGCGGCATCAGCCGGGCGGCCTCGCCATAAGCCGCCGCCGCCTCATCGGGGCGGCCGAGCGCCTGCAGGGTCACGCCCCAGTTGTAATGGTTGCCGCCGAAATCCGGCAGCCAAGCCAACGCCTTGCGGTGATGCGATTCCGCTTCCGCAAGGCGGCCCTGGCGCCGCAACGCCTCGCCGAGGTTGGAGCGGGCGACCGCCTCCTCCGGCGTGCCGGCCTGCCCCACCGAGTCGAGGGCTGAGAACAGGGCCGACAGCAGCGCGCCGTCGCCCGGCTTGCCGGCCAGACGGCGGCGCAAATCGGCGACGGCGCGTTGGCCGGACACGGGCGCGGAGGTCACTTGCGCTGCCATTGGCCCGCGGCGGTCATCACGTATTGGCCGGCCGGGGTACGCTCGATCAACTGCTGGCCGGCCACCGCCTGGACCTTGTCCAGAGCCGTGCCGTTGCCCTTGGCGATCTCCTGATAGCGGGCGAGGCGCTGGGCGTTCACCTGCTGCGCCAGCGCCTGGGCCGAGGCCGGTGCGCCGGGGACGACGCCGACCATACCGTCGGGACGCTCGCCCAACTGGCCGGCAGCTTTGGCTGAGGCCAGCGCATCCTGCGCCAAGGCCAACTGCGGCATTGCGGACACCAGCAGTCCGGCGGCCAGCGCGGACAGGGCGAGCCGGTTGAAACGGCGGCGGCTGATGGAATCGGTCTTCATCACTTCTTCCCCTTCGTGGAAGAGGTCGTGGAGTCGGCGGGCAGGCCGAACAGGGCGGGATCGTTGCGGATGGCGTCGTCGACGTCGTGTTCCAGCTTGACCCGCACCTCCTGCTCGATCCGGACGTTCAGGTTGATCTCGATGGGCTTGTCGGGCGCTTCGATCTTCACCGTCGGAGCGCAGGCGGCAGCGGCGGCCGAAATCAGCAGAGCAGCCGCAAGGCCGGTAGATGGGAGTCTGGTCAGCATAATGGCGGTCAGGGGTCCTTCTGGTCGAAGCCGGTCATCCGGTCCCGCAGCGTGTCGGGGATCCGGTAGACGTCGAGGTTCTGGCGCAGAATCCGGTCGAGCGCGCCGGACAGCTTAAGGTTAAGCGCAACCGGATAGCCATCGTAGAATGACGGGTTCGATCCCCGCAGCGAGAAGCCGGCGCTGAGTTCGCCGCCGGCCTGCCCATCGATGGTGATCCGCAAGGTGTCGTAATGGAAGTCGGTCAGCGCCCCCATCAGCATGGCGGTCGGGCTGCCCTCCTCCCCCTTCAGGGCGGGCGGCGGCTTGGCCGGGTCGTAGCGCAGGGTGCCGGGACCGGCCGATTCCAGCAGGCCGCCGTCAATTGTGACGCGGTCGCCGGCGAACACCACCGGCAGGGTGCCGGCCAGCTTGCCACTGACCGCCAGCCCGTCGACGGCGATCAGGTCCAGCAGCTTGGCGGCGTCGATCCGATCGGCATGCAGGGTCACCCGCCCCTTGGGCTTCTCGGGGGACAGCTCGAACGGGTCGGCGCGCAGAAGGCCGCCGGCCCAGTTCCATTCCGCGCGGTCGACATCCAGCCGCCCGTCGCGGCCATAGCCGAACAGCAGCGTGCCATCAGTCAGCGGAATGCCAACATCCAGCAATCCGATGGACAGCTTCTGCCCGTCCGGGATCACCGGGGGCGACAGGCTGGACAGGGCAATGGTGCCGCTGACCCCGGCGACGGTCACCGGCCCTGCGGCACCGGCAAGCCCCTTCACCACCGCCTGTCCGGCCGTGGTCATGCCCTTCGCTGTCAGCGCGACCGTCGCCTTGCCCGACAGGGTGCCCGACGCCTTTTCCAGGAAGGTCGCGGCGAGCGGCGAGACGGCAGCGAGACCGGGGCCATCGGGGGCAAGGCGGAAGGGCTTCGCCACCGCCTCCAGCTTGCCGGTGCCAGCCGTCTGGTCGTATGTGCCGTCGAGCGTGACGGTAAGGAGACCGTTCGCGCCCTTGGCGGTGCCGTCGATCGTCCATGGCCCCTGCCCCGCCTGTTCCGCCTGCACTGCGACGGCCAGCGGGACAACGGGCGCGGGCCTGGCGGTGTTGGTCAGTTGCCCGACCACGGCGTCAGCGCGCCGGCCGCCGCCGTCCTGCGCCAGCCGCAGCAGGACTTTTTCAGCGCGCAGTCCGTTGGCGGGGACATCGAGACGCGGCGCCTGCAACTCCGCCGTGATCGCCATGGCATCGGGGGACCAGCGCAGGAGCGGGGTGTCTCCCACCGGACACAGCGTCGCCCCCTGCGGCAGGCCAAGCGGCTGCCCGGCGACCGTGAGCCGTTCCGCCTTTGCCGGCAGGCAGCCGACGGGTGCGACGGTCACCGCGCCGCCGTCCATCCCGACCACCAGCGCACCGGACAGCGTCACGCCTCCCGACATCGGCAGGTCGAGCGCCTGGGCCACCGCCTCCAGCGGGCCGCTGTCGACGGCGACCTCCAGCCGCAGGCCGCGCCAGCCATCGGCGATGCGCAGGCTGGTGACGGTCACCGCGGACCCGGTGAAGCCGGCGTCGCGCAAGGTCTGCGTCGCGGTCCCGCCGATCAGCGCCGGACCGGCCAGGATCGCACCGCCCAGCCCGACCACGGCCAGCGTGACCGTGACCGCCACCGTGCCGGCTATCGCCCGTACCAGCCTCAAGCCCCTGTCCTTTCCCTGAAGTCCCGTCACGACCGGCATGCCACGTCCATGTCTGGATGAACACCCGGACGAGTGGCAATCATCCGTGACTTTTGGCGGAGCGCCATCCCCGCCAGCGCGGCTTTGCATTCCCGCGCTTTTCCCCTATGGTCCGGGGCGCGGATTTCGGCTCATCGGAGTGTTTCGCATGAAGCGGTGGACCCGCGCGTTGCTGGCGGCCCTGTTCGCCACAATCTTCACTGTCTCGTTCTTTACAGTTTCTCAAGGGGAGGCGAAGGCCTTGGATCCGGAAAACACCATTTACCTCGACCTGAAGGACGGTCGCGTGGTGATCGAACTGCGGCCCGACCTGGCGCCGAACCACGTCGCCCGCATCAAGGAACTGACCCGCCAGGGCTTCTATGACGGCGTCGTCTTCCACCGCGTCATCGACGGCTTCATGGCCCAGACCGGCGACCCGACCGGCACCGGCATGGGCGGCTCCGGCAAGAAGCTGAAGGCCGAGTTCTCCAGCGCTCCGCACATCCGCGGCACCCTGTCGATGGCCCGCGCCAATGATCCGGACAGCGCCGACAGCCAATTCTTCATCTGCTTCGCCCCGGCCCAGTTCCTGGACCGCCAGTACACCGTCTGGGGCCGCGTGGTCGAGGGCATGGAATTCGTCGACATGATCAAGAAGGGCAGCCAGTCCCGCAACGGACAGGTCACCGACCCGGACAAGATCATCAAGATGCAGGTCGCGGCCGACGTGAAGTAACGTCGCCTCTGCAGGTGTTTTGCGAAAGGGGGGCCGGTGCGCCGGTCCCTTTTTTCTTGGCAGCGATTTCCGCCGATCACCCGCTGGCCAGCGCGTTGGTCATGGCGCGCAGCAGCTCCTTCATCGATTGCGGCCGGTCCTGCCAGCGCATCGCCAACCCGGACAGCAGCACCTTCTCGAAACCGGGGGCCAGCGCCACACCCAGTTCGGACGGCTTCGGCACCTTGTCGTTCATGAAGCGGGCGGTTGCGTCCGGTGGGGTGCGGCCGGTCAGCGCCAGATAGATCGTGGCGCAGAGCGCATAGACGTCCGACCAGGGACCCTGCCGCCCCTCGTTGGAATATTGCTCCGGCGGGGCGTAGCCGGGCTTGAGGATCACGGTCAGGCCGGCGCCCGGACGGGCGGTCTGCCTCGCGGCGCCGAAATCCAGCAGCTTGCGCTCGCCGGCATTGGTCAGGAAGATGTTGTCCGGGCTGATGTCGCGGTGGATCAGGCCCTGCTCGTGGATGGCCTGCAGCGCCTTGGCGATCGGCATCACCACCGACAGCGTTCGCTTCACGTCGATCCGGCCGCCGCAGTCGGCGAGGTATTTCTTCATGGTGCGGCCTTCCAGCAGCTCCATGACCAGATAGGCGGTGGCGTTCTCTTCGAAGAAGTCCTGGATACCGACGATCTCGCGCACGTCGCGCAGGCGGGCGAGCGTTCGTGCCTCCTCCAGGAACTTGGCGAGGCCGGCGGCGAAGGTCTCCGCATGCTCGTCGGAGAAAGGAGAGACGGCAGCGGCGTTCGGAACGCGGGAAATCAGGTTGGATGGATAATATTCCTTGATCGCCACCTTCACCTGCAGCCGGTCGTCCCATCCCAGATAGGTGGCACCGAACCCGCCCTGCCCCAGCACCCGTCCGGCGCGGTAGCGGCCATGCAGCAGCGTCCCCGGCGCCAGATGCACGCCCGGCCGGTTGTCCGATTTGGCCGGGAAGCCACAGGTGCCGCAGGTCTCCGCCCGGCCTTTCGCGGAATAGCAGCTTGGGCATAGTCCCGCGGTGTCGTCGGCGATCGCGGGGGGCGCGCCGGCCACACCCCGTTGCTGGCTGGCTGGATGAAGGATTGTCTCGGCGCTGCGAACTGCCCTGGACGGCGGAGGCGCCACTTCCACCGTGGCCGGCGGAGCGGGAGGCAAGACGGGCGGCAAAATAGGCGGGGGTGCGGGCGCGGTCGTCATCTGGCGCAGCCGGTCCAGCAGTTCCAGCAGCCGTCGCACCTCCGCCTGGGCGACCTCGCTTTCGGGCTGGGCGAGTTCCGCCTGGAACTGCGGCTGGCGGACGATCTCCAGGATGTGCTGGCGCATCAGCGGCAGGGCGCCATCCTCGCGGATCAGGCCGGAGCAGGCCACCTCCGCCAGCCGGATGGTGCGGCGGCGCAGGACCGGTTCCACCTGCTTCAGACGAACGGCGAGTTGCCCGGTCTTCACGAAATCGTCGACCGCCCGCTGGGCGCGGCCGGCGATCCGCTCGCAGGCATCCGCCGGCAGTGGCGCGGAGCGGATGGCCGCCAGCGCGCGGGTGAATGCCCGTTCCAGCAGTGCCGTGTCCGGCGTCTGCACCAGCATGTTCTCGATCAGCAGTTCGTTGCAGACCGCCGCGTCGAGGGAGGCGAGGATTTCATCGGCATGGCGCTCGGCAGCCGGAACGGCGGCGATCCGGGTCAGGTAGTGGATGCGGCAGATCAGGTCCGACTGCCCTTCGCCCATCCCGACGATGGAGCGGCGATAGGCGCTGGCCCCTCCCTGCTCCAGCCGGCGCGAGTAGCGGACGGTCAGCGCATCGGCCATCGCCGCACCGCCGACCAGCCCGTCGCGGGTGAGCAGATGCCCGACCAGCGTCTTCAGCATCTCCGCCTCCTGGTCGAAGGCACCGCGGCCCAGCGGTTGCGGTGCCTTCAACTGACGGCGGATGCGGTCCAGCACCGCGGCCTTCGCATGGGGCAGCTTGCCCTGGCGGAACAGGGCGTTCAGCACGCCGACGCGGTTCGGTCCGATGGCATCCATGCCGATGCGGCCGAACAGCATGTCGCACAGGGTGGACAGCAGCGTTCCAGGCAGCAGATTGGTTCCGAACAGTTCCGCTCCAGCGGCGGTGGAGGCCAGGACATCGCCGATCACCCCATCGACCGCCGCGGCCAGCCGCTCGTCCCGGTCCCACTGGTGCAGTTCGAGCAGGCGGTCCAGCTTGCCGTTCCAGCTCTTGATCTCCACCAGTTCCAGGGCGATGGCGACATGCAGGTCGTACTCCGCATCGCCGGTGGGGGTCTTGGCCCCCTGGGAGAGCAGCCAGTCCACCGGCTTGCGGCCGCGCGGCATGGCGGCGAAGGCGGCCTGGGCGGCGCGCGCCTTGGTCCAGCTTTCGTCCACCGCGGCACGGATGGCGCGTTTGCGCGTCTGCTGCTCCTGTCCCGGCGCACGGGCCTGGGCTGCCGCGACCTTGCTCAGGGCCGCTTCGATCAGCGTCCCCTGTTCCAGGCAGCCTTTCAGCGGCTTGGCGAGGTGAATCAGTTCCGTCGGGGTCAGGAACAGCGGGTCCAGATACGACCGCAGCACCGCGCCGATCACCAGCCGCGCCGGCAGCGCGTGGTAGTCCGGCAGCGAGTCGCACGACTCCACCTCGTCGAGCGTGGCCATGGCCGACGACGGAGTCGGCATCGCGCGGCTGAGCTGGGGAGTGGACACTCCGGACCTTTCCTGGACGTGACGGATTGCGCAGCCGGGACGCAACACCGGCGCCACTTCCGCGTTGTCGATACAACCGGCATTCCGCATCCGCCGGGGAGCGGCGCCGAACGGGCATCGTCGCGCAACGAGGGTAAATGACGAGTGTACGATACCCACATTTTTCGACAAAAACAGATGAACTGTGTCAGCGTCGAGGCAGCCGGGGCCTTGCCGGTGGCGACCGTTTCCTTCGGCCTTCGCATGTGCGATAAGAATCGGGACGCCGACGATGGGAGAAACGCATGATCCGGACGGGCACCATCATCGCGTTGCGGCACGGGCCGATGACGCTCACCGCGGTCCCGCAGTGCGGCGGTTCGCTGGCGAGCTGGAGCCTGTCCACCGCCGATGGCCCGGTCGAACTGTTCCGGCGGGCCTCCGACGGCGCACTGGCCGGGAATTTCGCCCCGGACATGGCCTGTTTCCCACTGGTCCCCTTTTCCAACCGCATCGGTGGTGGTCGGTTCGTTTTCCAAGGCCGGGAAGTCGTGCTCGCCACCGATTCCGGATCGCCCCATCGGATCCATGGCCACGGCTGGTCATCCCCCTGGAGCGTGGGGGCCGTCACCGACGACGCCCTGCGCATGGTGTTCGCTCACAGGGCCGACGACTGGCCCTGGAGCTATCGCGCGGCGCAGACGGTGGCGCTGGATGGCGAAGGGCTGACCGTCACGCTCGACCTCATCAACGACTCGAACAGCGACATGCCGGCCGGACTGGGGCTGCACCCATATCTGGTGAGGTCGCCGGGCAGCCGCGTGACCGCCGGCGTCCAGACCGTCTGGGAGAATGACGACACCATCCTGCCCTGCCGGAATCGCCCGGTGCCGGCGGCCTGGGATTTCCGCCATGGCGTGACCATGGACCATGTGGCTCTGGACAACGGCTTCACCGGTTGGAACGGCTCCGCGACGCTGGACCGCCCGCGCGAGCAGTTGCGCCTGACCATGCTGGCCGACGGGCCGGCCGGTCACCTGATCGTCTACGCGCCGCCCGGCGAGCCCTATCTGTGCCTGGAGCCGGTCACCCACATGACCGATGCATTGAACCGACAACAGGAACCCGGTGCCGGGGTGATCGCCCTGCCGCCGGGTGAACGGCTGTCGATGACCGTGCGATTCCTCGTGTCACGATCCTAGAGCGCCGCCCTTCGTACCGAGTTCGCGGGCGAGGCCGATGAAGGCCCTGAAGGCGGCCGACGGGTTGCGCCGTCCGGAATAGTAAAGGCAGAGCCCGGAACGCGGCGGGGTCCAGTCATCGAGAACGCGAACGAGACGGCCCGCCTCTATGTCGGCCCGCACGTCCGGTTCCATGAAGAAGCCAAGGCCCACGCCTTCGAGGACGGCGATTCGCGCCAGACTGGCCTCGTCCAGCGTGATCGGTCCATTTACATCGATCTGTGCCACCTGTCCGTCCTTCTCGAACTGCCACCGGAACAGGGCTCCGTTCGGCAGGCGGACACGAATGCACGGGTGACCGAGCAAGTCGGGCGGCATGCGCGGCCGATCATGCGCCGCGAAATATGCCGGCGACCCGACGACCGCATATCGCTGCGGCCGACCCAGGGGAACCGCGATCATGTCGGTTGGTACGAGGTCGGCCGCACGCACACCGAGGTCGAACCCTTCGGCGACGATATCCACCATCCGCCCTTCGGTGACGAGGTCGACATGCACCTGCGGATGGCGGCGCAGGAACTCCAGCACCAGCGGCGAGAGGAGTTCGCGCGCCGCTGTGGCGAAGACATTGATGCGAAGTGTACCCGACGGAACGATCTGCTGCGACCGCACGGCTTCCAGGGCACCGTGGACATCCTGCAATGCCGGACCAACCTGCTCGACGAACACCCGCCCGGCATCGGTGAGCGAGACGCTCCGCGTTGTCCGGTTGAACAGGCGAACGCCGAGGCCCGCTTCGAGTTTGCCGATGGCGTTGCTGAGCGCTGTCGTCGACATACCCAGATCGAGGGCCGCCGCGCGAAAGGTGCCCCGTCGCGCGATGGCGATGACCGCATCCAGATCGTTCAGTTCAGCCTCGCGCATTATCCCGTCTATCGAAATGCCTCATCCAGCTTTATCCCGATTATCGAAACAGATGTCCAAACCTAGTTTGGAAAGGACAACGGAACTTCGATCAGGAGAAATGGCGCGATGACACTCCCTTCACCGGTCCTGGCCTACATCGATGCAGACGGAAGGAACGACGGCGTGGCGCTGACCGATGCCTTCGCACCGGATGCCGCCGTCAAGGATGAAGGTAGGACTCACAGTGGTCTTGAAGCGATCGGCGCGTGGTGGCGAGCTGCGAAGGGCAAGTACAAGCACGTGATCGAACCGCTTGAATCGACTGATGATGGCCAGACCACCAGGGTTCTCATGAACGTGGCCGGTCAGTTCCCCGGCAGTCCTGCCAGGATGGTCTTTGCGTTCCGGGTTTCGGGCAGCAGGATTGCCGGCCTGGAGATCAACCCATGAGCCCCTTCATCAACCTGGACGGCAAGCGGACGCTCGTCACATCGGGCACGCGCGGCGCCGGTGCGGCCACCGTCGCGCTGTTTTGCGAACTCGGGGCTCGTGTGCTGACGGCGGCCCGCTCGCGTCCGGACGGGATGGACGAGGCGATGTTCGTCTCCGCGGATCTGACGACCCCGGATGGCTGCGCCAAGCTCGCGGCGGCGGTGCGCGAACGCTTGGGTGGGATCGATGTCATCGTTCACATGCTGGGTGGATCTTCCGCTCCCGCAGGCGGATTCGCGGCGTTGAACGACGCGGTCTGGAGCTGGGAACTCGATCTGAATCTGATGCCCGCGATCCGGCTCGACCGCGAGCTTGTGCCGGCGATGGCGGCGCAGGGCCATGGTGTGGTCATCCACGTGACCTCGATACAGCGCGAGCTGCCCCTGCCCCAGTCGACGACGGCTTATGCCGCTGCGAAGGCCGCGCTCTCGACTTACAGCAAGAGCCTGTCCAAGGAGGTCTCGCCCAAGGGCGTCCGCGTAGTGCGCGTCTCGCCCGGCTGGATCGAGACCGAGGCCGCGGTACGTTTGGCCGAGCGGCTTGCGAAGGACGCCGGCACCGACTATGAAGGCGGCAAGCGGATCATCATGGACTCGCTCGGCGGCATTCCCATCGGCGGACCATCGAAGCCGGACGATGTCGCCAACCTGATAGCGTTCCTCGCTTCCGACCGTGCCAGGACCATAACCGGCACCGAATACGTCATCGACGGAGGCACCATTCCGACCGTGTGAAGCGCGACCGACGGTACGAGCGGAGCCGGCTGTCGCCGGCCCCCCTAATCAGCGGCAGCGGACGAATTCCGCCGCGAAGCTGGCCGGCGGTTCCATGCGCAGGATCAGCCGGTCGAACCGCGGCGAATCGGCCGGCAGAAGCCGCAGGGTCGCCAGCGGTGCCGCAATTCCTGACGCAGTTCCCGGCGCAGAGCCGGCCGTCGCCTCGGGCTGGGCACCGTCCACCGGACCGGTCGGCAGAAGCGCCACGCCCTGTACGGGATCACCGTCGGCCGCCAGCGTGCCGTTCAGCGGGAACAGCTGCAGCCGCGGCTCCACGGCGTGGAGGCTGCGGTCGGAGCCGATGTCCAGATAAGAGCTACGGCAATCGTCGATGGCGGTGCGGTCGGCCGGATCGGCCTTCGCCCAGCGGCCGGCCAGCGTCGACAGCGAGACCTTGCGATCGACCGGCGGCACCATCGGTTGGGGTGCGGCGAAGCGGCGGGCCGCGGCGCCGGTGACGGACAGCGGCAGATCGCCCACCGGCCGTGACCGGGCCTGCCGCTCCGCCTCCAGCGCCGTCGTCCGCTTGCGGATGACACGCATCAGGCAGTCCGTGCGCGTCTTGGCCGCTTTCGCGTCGGCCAGATCGGCTGCGGTCACCGGGCAGGACTCGTCCCGCTTTGCCCGCCAGACGGTCTGGCTGTCCTCGATCGCCGCACGGCCGCTATCGTCTGTGGTGGCGCCAAGGGCCGCCAACGCCGCATCCATCGCCGCGCCGGCCGCCGCCAGCTTCGCATCGCGGCACATCAGCTGCGCCGTCGGCGTCTCCGCCGCCTCGCAGCCGGGCACTGCCGTCTCCGGAGCGGCGGCCTCCGGCGAGGGAGTATCCGCCGGAGCCGAAAAGGCCGGGACTGCGGTCAGCACCGCGAGCAGGGAGCCGGCAGCCAGGAAACCGCCGACCAGGGACAGGGCGCGCATCGCAGGAAACCTTGGATAAGGAAACGGAACGTCACGAAGCGGGAAAGGCCTCCAGCACAGATTTGACCTGACGCTGGAAATCCTGGTCGGTGCGATAGCGCGTCACGACCGACTTGTCACGCTCCACGAAAAACAGCATGTCGTCGCGGCGGGGCAGCATGCGCGGATTCGGCTTTTCCAGAAGTTCGCCGTTCCAGTCGATCCGCGCCATGAAATAGACCGCGCGGGCGAACAGCATGAACAGCTTGTTGTCCGGTGCCAGCTTCTCCCGCCGCAGCAGCGCATAGTAATAATAGTTGCGGCCATGGAAATAGTTGGTGTGGATTGCCTGCAACGCAGCGAATCGCTCGTCCGGATTGTTGACCTTCTTGATCTGCTTTTCCAGGCGGAAGCCGGCAAAGAAATACTCCCGCGCCTCGTGCTCGAACGAAAAGGCGCTGCCCTTGATGAGCGCCATCTGCTCGCCGTAGCGCTTCAGCGCGCGGGTCATCAACAGTTCGAGGAAACGCCGCTCCACCGCGAATGTGTCGGGGATGTTCGGCAGCATCTCGAACACATGGCGCAGGTGATAGGGATGGCGCACGACGACGACCGGAACCGACAGCTTCCTGTTCTTCGCCGGCGCCCGCCTTTCCGCCACCAGCGTGACGGCGGGCGACAGCGAGGCCATGGTCGCCTCGATCGTGTCGTGCAGCTTCCAGCGCAGCTTGGTGTCGGCCGATTGGCTGCCGAGATTCATGCGGGCGAAAAACCGCTTCACGCGGCTGCCGAAGGTTTCCTTCGGCAGTTTGTGCGTCGGCAGGTTGGGGACGACCAGCGGATTGCCGAGGATGTCGGCCGACGGCGGCAGCGGCTTGAAATTGAAGTATTTTCCGGTGACGACCCCCCGCCCGGCGCCGCCGGGGCCGGCATCGCCTGCACCGCCCGAACCGCGGTTGCCGCCCATGAGTGAAGAAGCCGCCACCGACACCATCCAGACGCGAATTCCCGCCGCTGCGATACTCCGATCGCTTAGGATATAAAGGGTAACGCGAACGGAAGAAAGCCGCAGCGCGCGTCATCCGCAACTTCGTGACTTTTTCGCAACTGCGGTAGGATCGGTGCCGGGGCGCTCTGTCGGGTCGGATCCATCGGTGTTACCGTTGCAACGGCGACCCTCGACCTAACCGGGGCGCGAACATCATCGAACAGGCATGAGGCGGGGTTTTCCATGGCGATCCACGTCGCGCTGAACCATAAGACGATCTATCGTTACGACCGGCCGGTGTCGCTCGGCCCACAGATCATCCGGTTGCGGCCGGCGCCCCATTGCCGGACACCGATCCTCAGCTATTCCCTGAAGGTCACGCCCAAACAGCATTTCCTGAACTGGCAGCAGGATCCGCAATCGAATTTCCAGGCCCGCTTCGTCTTCCCGGAAAAGACGCGCGAATTCATCGTCGAGGTCGATCTGGTCGCCGAGATCGCCGCGATCAACCCCTTCGACTTCTTTCTGGAGGAGAAGGCGAGCCACATCCCCTTCGTCTACGAAGACTGGCTGCAGCGAGAGCTGCGCCCGTATCTGGAGACGGAGGAGCCGGGGCCGGAATTGGCGGCCTACCTCAAGAACATCCCCCGCGAAAAGACGCCGACCATCAACTTCCTCGTGGCGGTGAACCAGCAGCTGCAGCAGGACATCGGCTACGTCATCCGGATGGAGCCGGGCATCCAGACCTGCGAGGAGACGCTGACCAAGCGCACCGGCTCCTGCCGCGATTCGGCGTGGCTGCTGGTGCAGATCCTGCGTCACCTGGGGCTGGCCACCCGCTTCGTCTCCGGTTACCTGATCCAGCTGACCGCCGACCAGAAGGCGCTGGACGGCCCGTCAGGTCCGGAGAGCGACTTCACCGACCTGCATGCCTGGGTGGAGGTGTTCCTGCCCGGCGCCGGCTGGGTCGGGCTTGACCCCACCTCCGGCCTGCTGGCGGGCGAGGGTCACATCCCGCTGGCCTGTACGCCCGACGCGTCGTCCGCCGCCCCCATCTCCGGTCTCGTCGACGAGGCGGAGGTCGAATTCGGCCACGAGATGTCGGTCACCCGCATCTACGAGGCGCCGCGCGTCACCAAGCCCTACACCCCGCAGCAATGGGCTGCCATCGAAGCGCTGGGCCACCGGGTGGACGAGGACTTGAAGGCCGAGGACGTCCGCCTGACCATGGGCGGCGAGCCGACCTTCGTCTCCATCGACGACATGGACGGCGCCGAGTGGAACACCACCGCGCTGGGTCCGCAGAAGCGGAAGATGGCCGCCGACCTGATCCACCGGCTGATGGCCCGTTTCGCTCCCGGCGGGCTGCTGCATTTCGGCCAGGGCAAATGGTATCCCGGCGAATCGCTGCCGCGCTGGGCGATGACGCTCTACTGGCGCCGCGACGGCGAGGCGCTGTGGGCCAACAGCGACCTGCTGGCGCGCGAGGACACCGATTACGGCCACACCGCCCAGGATGCCGGCGTGTTCCTGATGGCGCTGGCAAAAAGGCTGGGCCTCGACCCCAATCTGGTGCTCGGCGCCTATGAGGATCCCTGGCACTACCTGCGCAAGGAATCTCAGCTTCCGATCAATGTCGATCCGCTGAACAGCAAGCTGGACGACAAGGAGGAGCGCGAGCGGCTGACCCGCGTCTTCACCCGCGGCCTGAACGAGCCGGTGGGCTTCGTCATGCCGATCAACCGGCGCATGACCCAGCAGGGGCCGGTCTGGCTGTCCAGCACATGGCCGCTGCGTCAGGAGAAGCTGCTGCTGATCCCCGGCGACAGCCCGGTCGGCTACCGCCTGCCGCTGGGCTCGCTGCCCTGGGTGTCGAAGTCCGACTATCCCTATGCCTGGGAAACCGACCCGTTCGAGGATCGCGACCCGCTTCCGCCTCATCCGGTGCAGCGCCGGCAGGAAATCCGCGGCGCCGTCCAGGAGTCCGACCGCGGCGTCCACACCGACAAGCGGATCGCCCAGCGCCAGCGCATCATGGCGGAGATCCGCGACGAACTGCCGGAGGAAGGCAAGTCGGCGTGGTGGGTGGTCCGTACTGCCCTGAGCTGCGAGGCGCGCAACGGACGCCTGCACCTGTTCATGCCGCCGATGAGCACGCTGGAGGACTATCTGGCGATGTTGGTGGAGATCGAGGCGACGGCGGTCGAGCTGGAGATGCCGGTCGTCATCGAAGGCTATCAGCCGCCGAAGGACCCGCGCCTGAACTCCATGGCCGTCACCCCCGACCCCGGCGTGATCGAGGTGAACATCCACCCCGCCCACAGCTGGGACGATCTGGTGCGCAACACCATCGCTCTGTACGAGGATGCGCGCCAAAGCCGCCTGGGGGCGGAAAAGTTCATGATCGACGGGCGCCATTGCGGCACCGGCGGCGGCAACCATGTGGTGATGGGCGGCGCCACCGCGGCCGACAGCCCCTTCCTGCGCCGGCCCGACCTGCTGCGCAGCCTCATCACTTACTGGCAGAACCACCCTGCACTGTCCTACGTCTTCTCCGGCCTGTTCATCGGCCCGACCAGCCAGGCCCCGCGCGTGGACGAGGCGCGCGACGACCAGCTCTATGAGCTTGAGATCGCCTTCAACCAGATCGATCAGGCGGCGGCGAGCGGCAACTGCCCGCCCTGGCTGGTCGACCGGGTGCTGCGCAACCTGCTGGTCGACGTGCAGGGCAACACCCACCGGGCGGAGTTCTGCATCGACAAGCTCTATTCGCCGGACAGTTCCACCGGCCGCCTCGGCCTTGTCGAGTTCCGCGCTTTCGAGATGCCGCCGCATGCGGAGATGAGCCTGACCCAACAGCTTCTGATGCGGGCGCTGGTCGCGCGCTTCTGGAAGCACCCGTACAAGGGCAAGCTGGTGCGCTGGGGTACCGAGCTGCACGACCGCTTCATGCTGCCGCATTTCGTCCAGCAGGACATGGCCGACGTTCTGCAGGACCTGCGCGACCACGGTTATCCGCTGGAAGACAACTGGTTCGCGCCGCATTTCAACTTCCGCTTCCCGGTCTACGGCCATGTCAGCCAGCGCGGAATCACCATGGAACTGCGCATGGCGCTGGAGCCCTGGCACGTCCTGGGCGAGGAGCCGGGCGGCGGCGGCACCGTGCGCTACGTCGACAGCTCGGTGGAGCGGGTGCAGGTCCGCGTCACCGGCCTGATCGACGCCCGCCACGTCATCACCTGCAACGGCCGGCGCGTGCCGCTGATCCCGACCGGGGTGGAGGGCGAGTTCGTCGGCGGCGTGCGCTATCGCGCGTGGCAGCCGCCGTCCTGCCTGCATCCGACGATTCCCGTCCACACCCCGCTGATCTTCGACATTCTGGACAGCTGGGCCGGCCGGTCGATCGGCGGCTGCACCTATCACGTCATGCATCCGGGCGGCCGCAACTACGAGACCT
The DNA here is from genome assembly GCA_965650625.1 of uncultured Azospirillum sp. Taxonomy (GTDB): domain Bacteria; phylum Pseudomonadota; class Alphaproteobacteria; order Azospirillales; family Azospirillaceae; genus Azospirillum. Next base: position 22,067 of record CBFGPE010000122.1, read on the forward strand.
TCCCGGTCAACGCCAACGAGGCGGAGGGCCGCCGTCTGGCCCGCTTCTTCCCCTTCGGCCATACCCCCGGCCCGATGGACGCCCCGGCCGAGGAACGCAACCCGCAATTCCCGATGACTCTGGATCTGCGTCGGGGGTAACAACGTCGGGGTAACTGGGGCTGGTCCACCGGCACTGTCCCCTTCTCCTGCCAGAGAAGGGGACAGGCTGATGACCGTCCCGTCATCCATTTTTCAGCGTCATAACGCGATAGCACTACCCGTATAACGATTATCGGCATTACCCTCTTCGGTCGAAGGCCAAAGCGCCATACACCAGATGAGGGAATGACAGGGATGAAGCTGCCCTTCTACGCGACGCTGGCGGCCAGCGCGCTGCTGCTCAGCTCCTGCGCCGAGCCGCCGCAGCCGCCGCGTCCGGTGCCGGTGAAGCCGCCGGT
>CBFGPE010000123.1:0-22338 GCA_965650625.1 uncultured Azospirillum sp.
AACAGGCCTTCCGGCTGGCGCAGAGCGACCTGTTGGCCGCCTATGACCAGCAGATCGCGGCGCAGCAGGACTATGTTGCCCAACTGACCGACGGCGCGGTGAAGGTGGCGCAATCGGCCCGCGAATTCCGCTCCGCCTTCGACGCCCTGGCGCTCAACGACAATTCGCCGCTGAACGCCAAGGACCGGTTGGAGGAAGCGCGCCGGCAGTTTGCCACCGCCCTCACCACCTACCGCGACGACGCGGCGACCGCCGATGTGCGGGACGCCGCCAAACAGACCCTGCTGTCGCTCGGGCCCTCGCTGGTCCAGTTGGCGAAGGGCTTTTTCGGCTCCACCAGCACCACCGACTACGAACATGTCCGCTCGGTGTTCGCCGAACTGGGCGACGTCACCGCGATGGGGGTGGACACCGCCGACAAGCAACTGGAGGCCGCCAACGCCACGCTGAAGGAGATGCAGCGCCAGCGGGCGGACACTGCGGCGATGGGGCAGAAGCAATATGGGGCGCTGAGCGACCTCAACAGCATCATGACCCAGTCCTACGGCATCTGGCAGGCGCAGCTGACCGCCCTGCAGGCCAGCACCGGCACCACCTCCAGCACGTCGCCCACCACCTATGTGGACAGTTCCATCGAGGCCAAGCGGGCGCGGCTGGAGGCCTTCACGAACGCTGACATCGAGAGGAATTTCGGCGGCTTCAGCGACATCATCGCGGCACGGGCGGCTGATCCGACCTTCAACCTCGCCCTGTGGTTCAAGACCTACGGGTTGAACGAGGTGCTGGCGGGCACCCGCAAAATCCCCGGCTTCGCCACCGGCACCCTCTCCACCCCGCCGGGCGCCGTGTGGGTTGGCGAACAGGGCCCGGAACTGCTGTGGCAGGGCGGGGCGGCGGCGGTCGCCTCCTCCGTCGACAGCCTGCGCATCGCCAAGGCCTTCGAGGCGGCCAACGACCGCTGGTCGGGCAGCGTCACCCCGCTCCGGTCGGCCGGCGCCTCCACTGTCAGCACCCGCGGCATTGAGCAACGTCTGGACCGTGCCGTTGCCGTCCTGGAGCGGGTGGTTGAGGCCATCGACGCCGGCAATGAGGAAGCGGTCCCGGCGCTCAAGACGCTGGCGAGGCAAGCCGGCCGGTCACCCGAACCGCTGGGGCGGCGGGTCGCAGTTGCGAGGTAATCCATGCCCTATCTGATGCGCGCGGAGCCGTACGACGCCGATCTAGGCGCCGTGCGGCCCGTCTACCGTTCCGACGTCGGGTTCACGACGGAGCCGGGAGACAGCCCCTCAAACACCTACTTCGTGCGCCGGATTGACACCCCGTTGACCGTCAAGCGGAGCCTTTTCAACGGGACGGCCATTGGCGGCTTTTCGGAGACGTCCTTCGGTTCCGTCACGGTCGGCAATGACGATGGAGCCGACGATTGGCTGAGTGAACTGGATTGGGACGGGCGGCTGGTCGAAGTCCTCTATTCGCCCCTGGAGCGGCCGACACTGGCCGACTTCGGCGTGTTGTTCTCCGGCGCCGCGGAGCAACTGGTCCCTGGCGACGCCATCGAAATCCAGCTTCGCGACCTGTTGGTGTTGCTGGACACCCCCGCCAGCCGCGGACAATTCGGCGGGGCCGGCGGCATCGACGGCACGGCGGAACTGAAGGGGCGGGAAAAGCCGTGGCTGATCGGCCGGCGGCGGCAGATAGAGCCGGTGCTGATCGACGCGGCGAACAACGTCTATATGGTCGATCCTCTGGGTTTCTCTGCGCTTCTGGCGGCCCGTGACAAGGGCGTCGCCTATCCGGCATCGGTCGGGGATTACGCCTCTTATGCCGCGCTGGTCGCCGCGTCGATCACCGGGACCAACGTGGCCACGGCCAAGGCTGCCGGGCTGATCCGTCTCGGGCAAAAGCCGTCCGGGCGCTTCACCATCGACGCGGAAGGAGTGACGGTCTCCGGCGCCTGGATTTACCGCTATGCCGATCTGGTGCGCCATCTGGTCACCAGCATGACGACGCTGTCCGACGACGACCTGGACGGCGACTCCTTCACTGCCTTCAACACGAAGCAACCGGCGGTGCTGGGCTATTGGTGCGACGGCTCCAGCGTGCCGAAGGTTCGGGACGTCATCGACCAGTTGTCCGCCACCGTCGGGGCATATTGGGGGTTCGGAGATGACCGCCTCTTGTCGCTTGGCCGTTACGAGGGACCGGCGGCAACTGCCGACTATGAGTTTGACGCGCGGGACATCATCGACCTGACCCCGGAGGCGGTGGAACGGCGGATGAAGTCCCTCAAGCTGGGTTACCGCCCGTTCGGCGTCACCTTCACGGCTGAAGATCTGGACCAAGTCAACGTCCTCCCGGCCGACCGGGAGGCCTTTCAAAATGAATACCGGTGGACTGACGTGGCCACAAATGCGGCGGCTGCAGCCGCCTCGCTTCTGGCCACCGAAGAAGAGGCACAGACCCTGTTCGACGCGGAAGCGGACGCCGTAGCGGAACGTGACCGGCGCCTGACGCTCTATGCCGCCAAGCGGAAGGGCTTCTCCGTCACGGTGCCGATCACTCCCGGACTGACCGCCGGTCACACGGTCAAACTGACGGATGACCGCTACGGGCTGGACGCTGGGTGGCGGGGCGTCGCCCTGGAGATCGAGCGGAACGCCAATGACGAAACCCTGACCATGAAGGTGTTTGGCTGATGCTGGCTCTATGGAAGAAACCGACCGATGACGGGACCTATTCAGAAGGGTCATGGGTCGACACGGGCGGGCTGTCGCTGGACAACCTCAAGACACAGGACGTGATGGAGCTTGCCCGGTCGACCGACACGGCGGAGTCCTCCACCTGTTGGCGGATCGACTTTGGCCAGACGGTGCCGCTGAGCTGCTTTGCCGTCCTGAACCACAACGCCACCGTCTCGGCCAAGCGCCGGCACGTCGTCACCAACAGCCCGACCAACAGCGGAACCCCCGTCTACGACACGGGCCTGGAACGGATGCGGGTGGCCACCGAGATTTGGGGCGCCCGCCCGTTTGGAGGGTTCTCTTTCGACGGCATCGACACGGCGGCTTATCCCGGCGGCACCATCGACCTGCATTTCGCCCCCTCCACCGTCTACGGCCGATATCTCTTCACCTACGTGAGCGACGTCGACAATCCGGCCGGCTATTTCCAGGCGGGCCGCTTCATGGCGGGTGAGGCGTGGTCCCACCGGGTGAAGTACGGGTTCCAAGTCCGGACGGTGGACCCTAGCGAGACCCGGCGCACCCGCGGCGGCCGGCGCCTGGTTAGACGGCGACCGCGCTACCGGACCATGACGATGACGTTTGAAGCGATGACCGAGCGGGACGCCTTCGCGACGGGCTTTGAGATTGAAAACCAACTCGGAAAGGACGGGGATTTTCTACTGGTCTACGACCAAGACGACGATCCTTCCATCCAGTTCCGCAGAACAATCTACGCCGCGCTTGTCGATACTGCCGGCATCACAACCACGTCCCACCAGCGATATGGCTGGTCGATCAACGCGGAGGAGATGATCTAATGGCCAATTTCAATGGGAGAGACTGGACCGTAGACGATATGGTGCCGTTCAAGTACGTGGAGAATTGGGACCCCTTCTTTGACGACGTCATCGCGGAAATGGACGCGCGCCGCAATGACCTTGGCGCATCCCTTGTCGCTACGTCCGCCACCAGTGACGTTGCCATCGGCACCGGCACCAAGACGCTGACGGTAGCCAGCCCGTCCACCAAGGGCTTTTCCGCCAACATGTACGTGGTCGCTGTGGATGGGGCCAACAGCGCCAATGCTATGGCCGGATTGGTGACGAGCTACAACGCGACGACCGGCGCGCTTGCGTTGTCCATCCCGGCGGATGGGGTCTCCGGCAGCGGCACTCCATCTTCTTGGACTATCAGCATCAGCGGAAAGCCAGCGACTGGCGCGAATGGCGCCGGCCCGAACTGGGGCGGTACGTCTGCCGGGACAGCGAACGCACAGACCCTCACGCCCGCCGTCGCATTGGGCAGCCTGACCGGCAATCCCTCCTATGAGTTCATCGCCGGCTATTCGATCACCGGTGCCGCCACCCTGAACGTCTCCGGCACCGGCGAGGCATCGCTCCGGAAAGCCGACGGCACTGCGGCCGGCAACGGCGATGTCGTCGCTGGCACGAAGTACGTCGTGACGCTGGTCTCCGGCCAATGGCGCCTTGCTGGCGGTGGTGGCGCCAATCTCGCCGCGATCCATGCAGCCCTATTTTCAATCTGACCTGGAGTATACTTCATGGCTGGCACCAACACCGGCGTGTTCCCGCAGGCTTTTGCGCATGATGCCTGCATCCTGACCGCGGCCAAGACGACCTACAGCGATGGCACCAACGCCGTTCTGCTGTCCACCGCTGGGGCGAATGGGTCGGAGTATCCCCACATCGCCATGATCCCGCGCGCCACGGTCACCGCGACGCAGGGGCAACTCTACGGCTACGACGGCACGAATTACTACCTACTGGGGACTTGCCTGATCCCGGCCGCGACGGTCAACCAGACGACGGCGATCAACCCGACGACCTTCCTGCACATCGACGGCGGAACGATTTCTGAAGCCAACCCGCTACGGCTCCAAAGCGGATGGAAGCTCTACGCGGCCATTGGCGTGGCTCTGGCCGGCGGCGTCGTCTGCAACGCCCAGCGCAAGGACTACTGACCATGAGCATGTTTCAGCCAATCGGGCCGCGATTGGGAGCGACCGGAGCGGCACCCCAGGCATCCGCAACAGGATCGTGGGTGGTCTATCAGCAGATCACCACGGCAGGGTCTGGCACTGTCAATCTGCCCGGCTCGGGCATCGTGCGCATTACCGCGATTGGTGCCGGTGCGGGCGCCGGGTCGAATGGTCGCGGCGGTGGCGGTGGCGGTGCCCTGGCCCGCAAGACCCGCTCCTATACCGCCGGGACCTCGCTGCCCTACACCGTTGGCGCCTCGGGTTCTCCTGGCGGCGGCGGCAACCCCAGCCCCGGCGGCGATACGACCATCGACGGCATGACGGCCGGTGGCGGCCAGACCAGGGATAGCAGTGCTTATCCCGGACAGACTGGTCAGGGCGGTGTAGCCGGGGGTGGGGACTTCAATTTCAACGGCGGCTCCGGTTCGGCAACCAACGGCACGACCGGCGGGGCTGGTGGATCGGCGGCCGGATGGGACCGAAACGGGAATGACGCTTCCGGCATCACTGCGGGCGCCGCACCTCCGGGCACCACGAACCTGCTGCCGCTCGGTGCCGGCGGCGCAGGCATCGCGACAGGCGGTACAGGCACGGCCGGCGGTGACTTCGGTGGTGGCGCAGGCGGTTCCGGTGCAGGGGGCAGCAACGCCGGCAGCACTGGCGGCCGGGGCGGCATCGTCATCGAACTCTGGCAACCGTGGAGCTGATCATGCACTACCCTGTGCGCCTTTCTGATCTGTCCATCATCGGCCCGGCCGCTCCGGTGCCGACCGAACTGTCGGGGCTGGACCAGTCGTCGCTCGACGATCTGTCCGCGGCGCTAGACCCCTGCCCGCCGCAGTGGGAGGGGGTCGGGTTCTGGCCGGCTCGCTCGGAAGCCGTCTTGTTCGACCCCATGACGCAGCGCCTGTCGGATCAGGTGGACGAGACGCCCGATCCGACGACCAAGACCGTCACCGCCCGGCCGCTGGTGGTCAGCCTCACGCCGGCCGAAATCGCGGCGCGAGCGGCAGCGGCGGGTGAAGCCCTCAAGCAGCAGGTTGCCGACGCGGTGCAGCGCCACCTCGACGCGGCGGTTGCAGCCCGCAACTATTCCTCAGCCGCCGCTGCGGTGAGCTACGTCGGCGACCCCAATCCGCAGTGGGACGCAGAGGGCCGGGCGGTATTGGCGTGGCGCTCTGCGGTCTGGACGGCATGCTTTGCCGCCCTGGACGCGGTGCTGGCTGGCGAGCGCGAGCCACTGACGCCGGATGAGATGGTTGCCGAACTGCCGCCTCTGGTGTGGCCCGAGTAGCCCGCGACAACTTTCCAAATTCTGACCGATCCGGCGCCCATGCGGCGCCTTTTTTATTGCCCGGAGTTGAGCCATGCCGACGAAGGAAAGCGGTGCGGTCCAGGTCGACCAGACCGGCGCCATCATCGATGCCATCCTCAAGCGTGAAGGGTGGCCACGCTACACCAATCGCCCGAGCGATCGAGGCGGCCCGACGAAGGGCGGTATCACCCTTGATACGCTATCCGCATGGCGCAAGCGTCCGGTCACTGCGGCCGACGTGGAGGCGCTGGACGAAGCGGAAGTGCGGGCGATCTACCGCTCCCGCTACATCGACGGTCCGGGGTTCTCCAGCATCACGGACGCCGATCTGCGCGCATTGGTCATCGACAGTGGCGTGAACCACGGGACCGGGCGCGCCTCTACATGGCTACAGGACGCCGTCAACGACGTTGCAGGGCGCCCGCTGCTGAAGGTGGACGGTGCCGTCGGACCGAAGACCTTAGCTGCAGTTAACGGCGCTGATGCAGGCGGCTTATGGCGGTCCGTCTTCGCCGCTCGCATGCGGTTCTATGGCCAGATCATCACCGGGGACGCGCGGAAGCGCGGCAGGACGGAAGACGACGCCCTGAATGCCGCCGGCTGGCTCAACCGCTTGGCGGAGTTCATTGACCGGTAAAATGCATCCATTAGTTGACGATGCGCCACGCTGCATTTGCAGGGGAAATCAGGCAATCCCCTAGGATTTCCAACGTCTCCGCCTAGTGAGTCCACGCATACGGAACTCAGTATCGGCGGTTGCAATTCTCCGCATGTGGAGGTTCGATCATGGCTGTAGCCATCCCGCTTATCACCGCGCTTACCCCACTCATCGCCGACCTTATCGACCGCATCCCCGATCCGGACGCCAAAGCCAAGGCTGCGGCTGAAGCCAACGCGAAGTTGGTGGGCATGCTCCAGGCTGGCGACGCTGCGCAGCTCCAGGTGAATGCGGCGGAGGCCGCCAATCCGTCCCTGTTCGTCTCGGGCTGGCGGCCTGCGGCCGGCTGGGTCTGCGTTGGCGGCTTGCTGGTCCAGACCGTCGGCTATCCCCTGATGGGATGGGCGCTGTCGATCTGGTCACCCGGTACGCCCATGCCGCAGATCGACACCGATACGCTCATGAGCCTGTTGGTGCCGCTTCTCGGCTTAGGCGCCTACCGAAGCTATGAGAAGGCAAAGGGGGTGGCGCGGTGACCCGGCGGTTGATTGAGACCTTACCCCTTGGGGGCGGCCCGCATGCCGCCGCCTTATCGGCCGCACGCGATACCTTGTGCGCAACCTGCATCACCAAGGGGGTGACGCTGATCCTGTCCGACGATTGGGCGGAGTTGGAGGCGCTGAACGCCCGGCATCGTGACGGGTGGTTCCCGCTCCTCCCCCGCCCGTCAGGCGCTCCCGCGTTCTGGATTGGTGCCGCGGATGCTGATGGGGAGATCGTGGCCACTCACGGCGTTGTCTTGCTGGACTGCGCCGGCTCCACCATCGGGGAGCGCATCAGCGACTTATCGGCCTTCCACGATCCTGGCGCCGTTCCGGTCGGAGAGTGGGCTTTCTGTGCGTCAGGGCCGGCGCTGGAGACGTCCGGGACGGTCGCCTGGATCGTTGCCGGGTGGAACCGGTCGGACTGGCGCGGGCGCGGGCTGTTCCATCTGCTGGGCGCCGTAGCGCGTCTGGTGGCGCTGGACCGCTGGTCGCCGCGCTGGGTGGTCGGGCTGGTCGACCCGGAGACGGTGCCGGTGTGGGTGCGCCGCTGCGCCGGGCGGGCGCTGTTGGAGCCACGGCCCGCGGTTCTCTACCATCAGGACGGCGTCGGTCGGCTGCCTCTCCACTTCATGCGGTGGAGCCGGGAAGCGATCATTCTCGACCTGAAAGACGCCGCTTCCGTATCTGCGTCCGTACGTACATAGCCACGGACGGAGCTTTCCACGTTTGTAAGTTTCCGGGATTACTGGACGGCGACGTTGAAGCCGAACCACCGCCGCGACAGCTCCGCCGTGGTGCCGTCCTTCGCAGCGTCGGCAATCGCGCCGGAGAACCTGGAGGACAGGCTGTCGCCCTTTCGGACGGCTACGGCGACGCCGCTCCCGAGCACGCCACGGATGAAGTCCGGGCCGGTGGCCTTCACGGTCGGCCCTATGGCCTCCACCGCAGAGCGGGCGCCAAGTATCGCATCCACCCGCCCCGCCGCCAGATCAAGCGCGGCATGGTCCAGGCGGTCATAGGTGCGGACTTCGACGCCGGGGAAAAGCTCCTCCATCATCTTGGCGTGGATCGTGGATGCCTGGACGGCGACCACCTTCCCATGCAGGGACTTCGCCACCAACCCGACGATATCGGATTGGTCGGCCGACAGGTCCACTGTCCCCACCGTGGGGAGGGTCAGATCGGAACCGGGACGGACGGCGAACACCGCGGGATCGGCCGCATAGGCACGAGTAAAGTCCACAGCCTTGGCCCGGTCGGCGGTGATGCTGACCCCTGCCATGACAGCGTCATAGCGCCCCTGCTGCAGGCCGGGGAGGATGCCGTCCCATTCCTGCGCAACCACCTCGCATTCCACGGCCATCCGGCGGCACAGATCGTGTGCCAGATCGACCTCGAACCCGACCAGCTTGCCGTCGGCAGTGGTGGCGTTCCACGGCGCGAAGGCGCCTTCCGTCGCGATGCGCAGCCGATGCGGTTCGGGCTTGGCCAGCGACACGGAACCGAAAGCGATGGAGGCGATAACGGCGACGCCAGCGGCGATGATTGCGGGCTTGTTCATGGCGGTGGCTTTCAGTGGAGCGTTTGCAGGTCGACGGCGGACAGGACGGCGCGGCGGCCCCGGTCCTCCCATCCATAGAGGGCGTGGGTGTAGACGAAGGGACGACCGACACCCAAGACGGTCACCCGGTTGAAGATCGCCTCTCCCGCTCCGATGGTTTCGGCATACTGCGCCCCGACGCTATGGGCGAACTCGACATGCGGGTCCATTTCGTCGGGCTGGTTGAGGACGGAACGTCCCCACGCGCGGCCGAGAACGGAAAGCGTCGGTATGCCGAGGTGGCGGAAGCACAGAGGCTCACCCGGCCCCGTGCTGGACAGAAAGGTGCAGCGCTCCATCAGGCCGGCGCGCTTCAGGAAGGCGGGCAAGGACGGGGTCAGCACGCGCTGGCGCCGGCACTCCGCCACGATGGTGCGCTGCCAGTCCGTCGCCTCTGCCAGCGTCAGGCGCAAGATCGTGGTCTCCGGCCGGATAACGGGGCGCTGGGCGCCCCGGTCCGTGGTGGGGAAGGAAAGGACGGTCATGCCGCGCGCTCCAGCTTCAGGGCCTCCACCGCAGCGGCGTAGGCGGCTTGGAACTGTTCCGGGGTGATGCCGGCGGCACCGGCGCCCGCGTCGATCATGCGGCCGGTCGGCTCCAGGGGCAGGGACAGCGTCTCCGGCGCTTCCGCCTCGAATGCTGCCACCGTATCGGCGAAGGCATCAGCGCCGCGTCGCTGATCGTTGGCCACGGCTGCGAGGCGGCGGGTTTCGGCATCAATGTCTCCGACCATCACGTCGAAGATTTCGCAGAGGCTCTTGGTTATCACCCGTGCAGGTTCGGAGATATCCGGCGGAAAGCCTGCTGAACCGGCATTGATCGTTCCGAGCAGTCGAGGCCACGGCTTTTCTGCGTCGTCGTCCACCGGCGGCGGACCGATCCGGGCAACATCGACCAGAATGGCGGCCAGCTTCACGAGAATATCGGAGAGGCTGCGAACTGGCTCCAGAGCAAGCCGCATTTCCAATTCACTTAGGCGCCCTTCAAGCTGCCGCTCCTCATCCAGGGAGAGGTCGTCCGTGTTGAACCGTTCCACCACGGCGCGCCATTCGCCGAACGTAGCGTGGAGATTTGAGTTGATCGGTCGGATATCGGCGTCCTGCCCCGACAGCTTCCGCGCCGTCTGCCAGATATTCCAAACAGCCTTCAGGCCGATATCGCTGTCCTCCGTCGGCCCGCCTTCCTCCTCAAGCGTCGGCCCCTGCAGGTCCCAAAGCGCGGAAAGCTGGACCGCCAGCCCCGCAAGCGTGGTCGCCTCCGTCGCAAAGATGCTGTCTTTCAAGCCGCTGATGCGGGCATAGAGCCGTTCCGCCTCCTCTTCCGGCCGGGCGATGGCGTGGACCGCGTCGGCGTCGCGGATGGCGTCCTCATGGAGCCGGCCGAGATCGAGGAGATCGGCGTCGCCACCCTTGTCCGCCAGCCGCCGCAGATCGAGGCGGTAGGCATCCGCCCGACCCGTGCTTTCGGCGAAGGTCAACGCCATGCGATGGAAGCGTCCAGAGGCAACGCCAAGCTCCAGCCATCGGATTTCGGTCTCCTTGCGCTCGGCAGGAACTCTTTTCCAAACCTCCATGAACTGGCGGTCCAGGGCAGCATCATCGGATGGGTGCAGCGCCCTGTGCGCGGCGTTCTCGGCCATGATCGCCGCGTCCGCTTCGGCGACCAATTCCACTATCCAGTCGGGGAAGGAGTATTGCCGCTCCGGCTCGGCCGGCAACTTGGCGGCTTCTGCCGTAGCGTCGAGCATCCGTCCCAAAGCGGCGCCGTCCATCTGGCGCAGGTATGAGCGGAACCGCTCTTCACCCCGGATCGCCTCCGTCATGCGGAACACCCGTTCCACGATCATCCGCTCTGCCTGATTGTGGGCGAAATGGGCGTGTTCAGGCTCGTAGGAGGGGGAGTAGGCGACCAGAAGTCCGTCCTTGCTGGACCCGCCGTGGTTCAAGTGCAGCCACGTATAGAACTGCGCGGCGAAGCCGGCGGCGGTAGTGGGTTCCTTGGCCATGACCTTCATGGCTAGAGCGTCGCAGTGATCGGAGTAGGCGCCCGATACTTCGTCACTCCAAGCGGGGTCCCACCCACATTGCGCGAGCAGGAACTCCCGGAAGGCGTCCAGCGTGGCGGAGTCATCGTCCAGCTTGGCCGCGTTCACTTTGGCCTTCCACAGCCATTGCCGCTCCTCTCTACTCTTTGGGGACGGACCATCCTCGTACCCGTCCGCCGGGTCCAGTCCGCGCCAAACCACCGCCAACTGTGCAGCCAATCCGGCGCCAGTTTTCGGCTCGATTTCCATAATGCGCCTGTCGAGACGCAGCCACTCATTCCCAAGCCGCACGACTTCGTCGTCATCCACGCCGCTGTCCATGGCTTCAATGACCGCCCGGCGCTGACGGGCCAGTTCCAGAATTTCGGCGTCGGGGTGGGGCGGCGTAACAGCGGTTCCCACCAGCAAGGCGTCCCTCAAAAGCAGAGGCTTGTGTTCCGCGGCGGACGCGGTGTTTTCAGTTTCGGACTGCATCGCTTGATCTCCGGACGCGAGCAGCCGTGCGAACGCCGCTGCTGCCGCAGCCGTGCCGTTCGTTGCATCGCTCGTCGTCATGGGGGCATGGGACGCCAATGCCTCCGGAGTCTGGGCGAGTTCAGCCGACAGGGACCGGGGCATGGCGAGATGGGTATCAGGCATTGCCGTCTCCATGAATGAGCGATTTGAGAAGTATCGCGGCGACCATCACTGTTTCTGGTCAGCGGCGAATTGATCAAATCACTCGAGACGGAAATCCCTCAAGGCACTACAGCGGGTTACTTGCTGAAAGCGCGACTCCTTTATCCTGCATGATTGGTTCGTCTATTGCCGGTCAGCGGCGATTGCTCAGCTTGCCAGCCTTAAGCCGCGTGGTTGGCGCAATCGTCAGCCGAAGCCATGTGAACCGGGCCAGCCTGTTCGAGCGGGTTCTCGCGCAGGGTACGCCGGATCGTGGTCGAGATGTCCGCCAGGGCGTCCCGAACGGGCATCGGCGTGGAATGCAGGGCTTTCCGATCCGCCAGCAGCCCGTCCAGCATGTCGGCGATGCTGGACAGCAGCATGGCGAAACGCTCCACCGGCAACGCGGGGGTGGCGCTGGACATCGGCTGTTCCTCTTCGGTGGGCATGTCGGGGTTGATCCCCGCCTCCATAAGCGTGGCCTCCAACTCGGCCACGTAGGGCGACGCCGTGCCATCGCGGTCACGGAGCATGCCGCACACTTTGGCCAGCGACCGGAGGGCCATCGGCAGGGCCGAAATCATCACGGCAAGTTCCGCCTGCCGCGGGCCGGAGATTGCGGCCGAGCCGTACCCGTCGAAGGAGACGGTGCAGGCGTCGGACTTGTGGATGGTCAGGGACCGGGCGGGAATGGTGCCGGTGGGGGATAGGGCAGAGAACATTGCGGTCATTGGGTGCTTGCCCCTCTTAAGCGTTGCGCTGTCTCGCTCGATAGGTACAATGTATCGACGGAAGGGGTAGCCCGTCAATACAAAATCGCTATCCGTCGATACAGGGTAATGCTTGATGATTACGGGGGATCAAATCCGCATGGCTCGCGCAGCGGTTCAGTGGGGGGTGCGCGAGCTAGCGAAGGAAGCTGGTGTGACGCCAAACACTGTTAGCAGGATTGAGAGTGGCGGTGACGCCCTGGCCGGCACATTGAGCAAGCTTCAAGCCGCCTTGGAGGCAGCCGGAGTTGAGTTCATTCCAACTGGCGCCTATCACGGAGAAGGCGGCCCCGGGGTACGGCTAAAAGCTACAAGCTAAGCCTCGACAGATGAACATAGGTTCGTCAATCTCTGCTGATTGCGCTATTCCAGTATGGGTCGCGTAATCGTGCACCAATGGCAGTCTGTTTCGTGAGCGGGGCGATATAAGTGCTCGGGAACCTATCAGCGATGCCCCACGTTGTTCCTCCTAAGGAACTGCCTGGGTTTCCCCTTGCGAGACGAGCTGTTCCGAAAACGCCGCGGTCTGGTGGAGGATTGCGGATGCGCTGGAAGGACCGGCACGGAACGATCTACGAATGGGACTATCAACACGGGGCTGTTGAGTTGTACGATAGTCAGGGTCATCATTTGGGGGAGTTCGATCCGCAGACAGGTCGGCAAACTGGCCCTGCAAAGCCGAACCGAAAAGTGGAGCCGTGACATGCGCATGAAGCATCAGCTTGTTGGCTATGACCGCAAGACGGAGTTGCTGAGCGTCGCCGTGACGATCCCGGCGGAACGGTTCCCTGTGGCCGCAGAAATTGCCCATGTTCCGCCGGATGACACAGAAGCGGTTGGTAGTTACCCGCTTGATAGCGAGCAGGCGCGACTGATCGCAAAGCTGACCGGGGGGCATTCTATCAATTCCGGCCTGACGTATTTTATGGAGCCGGTTCCGCTATCGCACTAATCAGATGAGGCGGAACCCAATCCTCCACCCGACCGGCAGGGACGTGGTACCACGCGGCGAACGTCGTGAATTTTGCCATAACCCAACGTCTAAATCCGCACTTCAGCGAACGCCGTTCGCAAAACCTAATTGACGCCGAGTCGCGAGAGACTCACATTGTGCGGAAGGGCGGCGGTGACCGCTCAGTTAACGAGACGACTTACGTAAAAGTGAACTCCAACTGCCTCGGCATCGAGCGCCAGTGAGAGCAGACACTCTCAGGGCGCCCGAACCGAGTACGATGATACGCACGTACGCGCACGACCTTCGGCCGCTTTGACGTAGTCATATCAATCCTCCTTTCACCACGGCCACGTCAGGGACGTGGCACCCTGAAACGCACCACGCGTCCGGCCTAAAACGCGTCTGTGCCCTCAGTGCGAAAAGAGGCGGTCACCGCCGATAGAATGATCTTTCGCTAAATGCTCCACGTCAACATGTTTGGTGGTGGAGGCCATGCTTCTGATCCAGTTACGCGTGGTCTTGTTAGTCTCGGCAGTTCATTGGTGCGCAAAACGTTGAAGCGTTGCCTCCAGGGCATGCGACCTGAAGCTACAACCTGAGTCTCGACAGCCGACGATTGCCAGGGCACGCTTTTTGAGAACGCCTATGGGGGCATGACTCAAGCGTGAATAGATAGGTTCAGGATGTCAGAGGCAGGAACGGAAAAAGAAGAGAACAAGAATGCTCAAACGCTCGCCGAATTAATCAAGATGATTTTATCGGGAGAGAATTCCATAGAAATAGAAGGAAGTTTATCTGAAAAAGTTCTAAGGATAAAGTCTAGCGGTGTCGCTACATGGGGATTGCTACTTCTTCTTTTGATAGCCGTTGTGAAGGTTCCTGCGATAATCTCTGCGTTCAAGATGGGGTCGCCAGCCGCTGATACGGCTAAGACGATGATGAAAGGATTTTCGAAAAGCAATATTGTTATCTCTTCAATTGGAATTGATGCAACAATTTTCGCCATCAGTATGGCTGTTTCTACTGGCGGTCTCAGCGCCATTCATAAGCTTCGAAAAAATTACAGTATTGAAAGAAGAGAAGGCAGAACATTTCTGGTAAAAATCTAAGCACATTGAAGCTCGACATAAGCCGGTTACCGTTACATGCTACTCCGGTTGCGCTGAGCGATGACCGCTCGCGTGTGTGTTTGGGGTCTGAACCATGCTGCTGCGATTTGCCTTCCTGATCGGGGCTGTGGCCCTTTCTCTGGCCGGCTGCCAAACGACCAAGGGAGCGACCGAGACAACCATCCAAGCAGCCATGGCGAAGTTGCCCGAGCAGTGCCCACTGCGGGCGAACATGCCGGCTTCTGTAGTGGTGTTCGATAAGTCCAACGCGCCTGAAAATAGGCCCGGAACATTCGATTATGGTGTTGCTGGCGCGGAAGGGGGGACTCTGTTCACAATAAGCTGCAACTGCAATCCAGTTGTCGACATGTCCAGAATAGACGCGATTGCAGCTAAGCAATTTCGGCAGTCCACAGTTAGTATGGATCGCTGGGACCTATCAGACTTGAAGTTTTTTGATGACGGGCTGACGAAACGCTCTGATGACGTTTCATATCGTGACGATTACTCTGGCTCCCGTATCCGCAAGGGGGTGTCTTACTTCGGTGGGCATTGCATCCAAACCATTGAGGGGATGGGCCTCAAGTCTGATCTGGCGCAGATCGATGGCTTCATGAAGTCAATCCGTGACGTGCGGAAGCCGCAGCAGCCCCCCACGGTAACGGCCCCCACCTCGGGCACTGGCCGCACATCGGCCGACCGACTCCGTGACCTACAGGCGCTAAGGGATCAGGGCCTCATCACCCCGGCTGAGTACGAGCAGAAGCGCGCGGCCATCGTAGGGGCGCTTTGACAGCTTAGCTACTATGAGCAAATTGTAATTATTCAACGGAGCAAGTTTCTTTTAGTAAACCACAGCATAGGGGAAGGAAATGCAGAATGGGCGGCAGCAGCACGAAAGTTGGCAAGCACTTAGAGATTTCGGAGAGTTCTGGCAAGATCAAGGCGTATGGCAATGGCTCTATGTGAGTATAATAATTCACGAATGTTCAATAACATACAGATGGAAGGGAAAGACTAGATCAGTTTCCGCGAACGTTCATTTTTTTCATGACGGCATTGTAGAAATTCAAGACAGTGGCTGGCTTAATGCTGAAGATCACTACACTAGATTTGAGAAAGAATGGCAAAAGTTCACACTAAGCAATGAAAATGTTCTTTTGATAGAAGGTAGCGGCCCTAAGTCTAGTGGCGATTACTTGGTAAAGATAGTGCCTAACGTCAAATAGCACTCTCTGGCCTTATACCATTCCGCTTTGTCGCCTTTGACGATCACCTTGCCCATCGAAAGTGAATACGGCGGCGGCTATCGTGCGCTGACCGCGATCTTGCTGCACCTGCGCATGCGAACTCGCTTCCAGCTAGGTGCTGGGGTAACCCGATGATATCGGGTTACCCGCTGGCGCGGGGCACGCAGGATTTGGCGAAAGTTGCATAGCCCGATTTCGCGTTGTAGATCATGGGCTTGCTGACGATTTTGCCTCAAAAACCCCGAAGTTGGATAACCCGATCCTCCGGCGCTGCGCTGGTTTTGACCTGGGTCAAAACCACCCGCCGCTCTGGACCTGAGGTCAGACTGCAACTTGGTCAGCATGGAGGGGCACCACATTGGACGGGGGCGGGTTGAGGATCGCCTCCACCTTGGCCGCCCAAAGCTCCAGCGCGTCGCGCTTTTCGTCCATGTAGGCGTGACGATCATGATGCTGCGGCGTTGAAAAGAAGGACAGTGTTGTGGCCAATTCGAACGCATGACCTTGCTACGATCTCAATACTCGTAATATATGGTAGCGGATTGGAAGAAGCGTGTGCAACAGCGTTGCAACATAAGCGGCGAAGTCATTGAAGTGCATTTTGAATTATACTTCTCTGACTCCGCCAGCCTAGGTTCGAATCCTAGTCCCCCAACCAACCTTTCCTAGAAATCATTGCGCATCAGGCACTTAGGGCGAAGCCAGCAGGCTTGTCCCCCAACTGTGCCATCAGCCTGTGCCAACGACGGTTCGGCGCCCTTCACGGGGGAGTGCCGGGGATGTCGCTTGGGGTCCATCTCTACCGCCGCGGATCCGTCTACTGGTGGCGCCGGATTCTGCCGGCGTGTGGTGCTGTTGTCGGAGATGGCGGCGCTCCGAAAAATTTCTCGAAAAAAATCGCCAGTCGGGAGATACGCCTCTCCCTGCGGACAAATATGCCCGGCCTCGCACGGCAGCGAGGGCGGCGTCTCAGCGTCGTGGTCGATGCCGTGCTCGCACTCCTCGGCGAGGTCATGCAGGCCGGCACCATCGACACCAGCGCGCTCCGCGCCCTCCTCCAACCGATCCTGCTCGGCGAGCTGGATCGGGCGGAGGTGGCGCGTGCCCTGGGCGGGGAACGGGGGCCGGAGGAGATCGCCCGGCGGGTCCAGGCCGAGCTCGACGCCGTCGCCACCATTGAGGACGCCGTCCGGCACAACCGGCTCGACGCCGCCCGCGCGGTGCTCGAGCGCGCCGTCACCGTCGGCCTGCCGGTGCCGGCGGCGGAGACGGCCGAGCACAGCTACCTCGCGCGGCTGGTGCTGCGCGGGCTTCCCCGCATTCACCGCATCAACGCCGAACGGGAGCAGGACCACTACGACGACGACCTCGCGGACGTCCTGCCGCCCTTGCCGGCCAGCAGCATGGCGGTCGGCATGCCGGCCGGCGCGCCGTCGGGCAATGCCGTTTCCGGAGCCGAGGGGCGGCCCGCCACCGTCGTGGCGCCGCCGCCGCCGCTGGTGCCGACCGTCATGCCCGTGCAGCAGGCGGTGCGGTCCTCCTCGGTCGCGGTCCCTGTGGCATCAATCGACACCGTTGAACCCAGCGCCCGCCCGGTGCCCGTCCAGACGGAGGTGGAAACCCACCCGCACTCCGAGGCCACTCAGCCCGCTGTCGCTGCGGCGGCGTCCGTGCTCGTCACGACGTCCTCTGCCGCGGCTTCAGCGGGTCCGACCGGCCCCGCTGCCAGAGTTGTCGACCGGACGCCCGAAGCGACGGAGGCGGAAACACGCGTCCAGCCGCAGAAGTCCAGCCCGGCACAGAACTGGACGGTCCAGCAGGCCATGGCCGAATGGGTCCGCCGCCGTCAGCGGGATACGAACCCCCACAAGACAGCAGCTCTGTGCAAGGAGGAGGAACGGAATTACCGCGTTGCCGCGGAGTTGTTCACAAGCCTCATCGGCGACCGCCGGGCCGTTGAGGTGACGGAAGAAGACCTGTTTCGGTTCAGGGGCGAACTGCACCGGGTTCCGAACCTGTTCGGCCGTGGCGCCTATCGCAACATGACCGGCGCCGAGGCCGTCGCCAGGGCCGACGCGATGACGGCGTCCCAGCAGGCTGCGGTGATGGCGCGTGCGGAGGACGGACAGTTCGACCGCCACAATCTGGCCCACGAGATGCGCGACGCGGAGGTGCCGCGCCTGTCGATGAAGACCGTCAACAAGCATCTCGACAAGATCAAGGGGCTGCTCAAGTGGCTCCGGACGACAATGAAGGTGGAGATCGACCGGGACCTGCTTGATCTCAAGATCCGCTACGATCAGAAGGACATCGGACGCGCGGCCAACGCCGATCGGGAAGCCTTCTTGAGCGCGGATCTCCGCAAGCTGTTCGCCAGCCCGTGCTGGACCGGCTGCGCCGGGGCGGACTACCGGCATCGCTCAGGCGCCAATCTTGTGAAGGACGCCAAGTTCTGGATTCCGCTGCTGGCTGCCCTCGAGGGCCTGCGGCTCGGCGAAGCGGCGCAGTTGCTGACCACCGACATCCAACTGCGCTGTTTCGATCAGGAGGACTTCACCGACTGGGATGTGGATCTCGACAATCCCTTAGGGCCGTGGCCTCGCCTCCGGCGGTTCTCACCCAAGGACGCGGACGGTGTTCCAACCATCGGCATCTGGTGCATCGACGTCGTCCCCGAGGACGGCAAGAGCGTGAAGACCCCCACGTCGAAGCGGATCATTCCGATCCACCCGCTGCTGCTCGAGCTCGGCTTCCTAGACTACGTCGACGCGCAGAAACGCGCCGGCAAACGGGACCTGTTCCCCGGCCTCCGGCCGGAAAAGGCGACGCGCGCCGGCGAAAACCTTGGGGAATGGTTCAGCCGCTACCTCGAGTACATTGGGATGAAGCGGGAACGGCTTTCGTTTCATTCGTTTCGCCACAGCTTCGACACGCACCTGTTCGACCGTGAGGTTCCGGACATCCGGGTGAGCGAGCTGATGGGCCATGCCCAGCAAGGGCAGACCCGGAACCGCTACTACAAGGGCGCGCGGCTGGCGAAGCTGACCGAGGCGATCGCGTCGATCAACTACCGCCTCCACACGGCTATGGTCGACGGCCAGCTGTGCCTGGTGCTGCCGCAGGGTGCGTGAGTGGGATCGTTTCCTCAGGTTCGGAGGATGTCCCCAATGGGCGAACCAATCTTCCCTTCCCGGCACCGCACGGACGTGGTGCCCTCGGTAAGGAACGGAACACATGACCGGCACGATCGACACGGAGTGCATGATCCTCATCGCCATGCTGAAGCGTGACGCAGAATCGCTTAAGAAGGTGAGTGAAGCAGCCGCTGATGCCGTGCTGGCTGTCTATCGGACAGCGGTGCCGCTGGCGAAATGCGAAGAGTCGCTCGAAGCAATGCTCGAGGGGTTGAATCAGGCGATGGACAAATCCCTCGAGCTGACCAAGGCGCTCCGTAGTCTGTCCCGTCGCGTGGAGAAGGATGAGATCAGCGGGCACGAGCTGGCGGAAATCCTCGCCCGCAAACACTATCTCGATCGCCGGGGCTACACATCCTGGACTTTCGCTCTGCCGGTGGCGAAAAACGATTCGGTGGTGGGCGAATAGCGCGGCTGGTCACCCTTCGCCATCGTGAACGATGCCGGCCGCTACCCGCCGCTCTGACGGAATGCGTTCTCGGAAGCGCTGCCAACGGGCACTGGATCCACGGCCTCCTGCTCGAGCAGGAGGCCGCTCTCCAGGATTGTCCGGGCGATGGTCCCGGCCGCTCCGGGGCGTCGGCTGAGCGCCGTCACGTCGGTCGTGCGGCCGGCACGCCCGAAGCGCCGTACGGTCGATGCGTCCATCAGGTGTGGAACGACCGCGGCTCCGAGGCTGTCCTCCAGATGGCCGGCGATCCGCGCGCCGCCGGCGTCGACGTCGCCCCAATGGAACAGGCGGGGTGGAGCCGGGGCCACGCGGAGCAGATGGCGCAGCGCCCGAAGCACGGTGAGGCTCGGGAAACCCCCGGTGTAGACCACGCACACGTCCGCCTGCCGCGCCTCGCGCACTTGGCGGTGGAAGGACGTCAGGTTCTCGACCGTCAGAATCGAAAAGGGGCCTTCCCCGTCCCAGGACAGCCTGTCCAGCCATTCGCGCTGGACGGCGACGAAGGGCGGGGCCATGCCGGGCAGCAGGCCGTCCTCCGGCGCGTTCCCGAAGCGGACAGTCACCGGACCGCTGAGGAAGACCGGGGCCGGGAAACGCGTCAGGCCGAAGCGGGCGAGAAGCTCGTCGTCGGACAGCCCCTCGTCCGTCGTCGGGGCGGCGCCCGACGACGGGGCGCCCTCCGCGTCCTCGGCGTCGGCCTGTGCCACCGAGCGCAGCATCCGCACCAGCCCGGTCCGGTGCCGTTCGACGATTTTGCTGGCGTCGTTCGGATGCGTCGGGAACACCCGTACGGAGAAGGTCCGCGGATCGACGCCCTCCGCCTCGCCGCGCGCCAGCGCCGCGAGGATCCGGAAGCGCTGGTCGATGCCGGCCTCGTCCGACGGCGCCAGCCCGAACGCGCTGTCGCCGCGCGCCCAGCGGCCGCAGGCGCGTTCGGCGAGCCCATCGAGCCAGCGGGCGTCGGCCGGCAGGAGCCGGCGGATCCGCTCGCCCAGGTCTTGGGCCTGCGCCGTCGCCCGCCGCACGCCGAGGAACGCAGCGAGCGCCTCCAGATCGGCGAGCAGGATCTTGTCCACAAGGTGGGCGCGCTCGTGCTTGCCCATGCGGACCTCGATGGCGCCGGCCGCTTCCGCCGCGGCAAGCGCCTTGAGGAAGCGCGCCTCGTCCTGGCCGGTCGGCAACCGCGCGTAGTCCGGCTTCTCCGCCACGGCCGCGCCGTCCCGGCGCCGGTCGCCCCGCCGCAGCAGGCGCCCGAGCAGGTCGCGCGCCGGGCCGTCGAGGAGCGACGGAGGCAGGGACGCGGTCATCCGAGGGTTCCCGGCGCGCCGGCCGCGTGCTCCTTGAACGCCACGAAGCCCATCAGCCGTGGGTTCTCCGAGCGGAAGCGTTCCCGGGCCAGCTCCTTGACGTGCTGCGTGTCGATCATCACCGAGGTGCCGATGCGGGAGATCGTCACGATCGTCTCCATAAGCTGCTCGAAGGTCGTCCGCTCCTTGTCGGGCGCGGCGATCACCGTCTGCAGGCCGATGCTCCGGTTGAAGGCGAGCACCTCGTCGATCACCGCGGCGTCCATCTTGTTGAACGCCTCGTCGAACAGGGCCAGGGAAATCCCGCCGTCGAGCCCTTTGCGATCCGGATAGGCGGTCGCCGCGAGGGCGGCGCCGATCGCGACGTAGAAGGGAACCTGCAGCTGGCCGCCGGACGCCGTGCCGATGCGCCGCGCCAGGTCCGTCTTGACCACGCCCTTGCTGTTCAGCATCTCAAGCCGGAACTCGAAGTAGCGGCGCGGATCCTCGATGTCCCCGATGTCGGCGTTGGGGTCGGTGGCGATCTCCTGAAGACGCTTGAGCGCCCGCGCGCTCTCCTCGTCGAGACCGTCGGCGTCCTTGGGGGCGGTGTTGAACAGCGGCATGTCGAAGGTCGGGTCGGACGACCGCTCGATGAGCGCGATCATGTCCCGGTAGCCCGGCGCGTCCTGGCGCGCGAAGCGGTACGTCAGGCCGTGGAACGAGCGCTTGCGCAACTGCCGGTTCAGCTCCTCGAGCAACCCGCCCATCGCGTCGAACGCGCCGCGCATCTTGCCGACGAAATCCTCCTTGAAGGTCTGGATCGCCTCCAGCCGCGCCTGGGCGGCCTCGGCCTCCTTCCGCACGAGCTCGTTGTCGCGCAGGTTGGCGTCCTCCCCCGCGACCCACGCGGCGACCGCGTCGATCATCGCCATCCGGTCGTCGTCGGACGCGTCGCCCGCCGCGTCGTCGGCCAGGGGGGCCGCCGGCACGCACCCCGGGCGCGGCAGGTCGGAGCGTCGGAGGTACTCCCGGACGGACTCGAGGAAGGCGTCCTCGGTGCCGGCGAGACGCTTGTCGCTGCGGAACAGGACGTAGCCGTCCAAGCGCTCGAGGGCGGCCGGCAGCCACCGCGGGTCGTCGACCGGGTGCTCGATCAGCGCGAACTCCTCCTCCATCAGCACGCGATCAAACTCGGGACGCCCGGGGTCACCGTCCGCGGTCAGCACGGCCCTTCGCTCGGCCGCCTGTGACCCGTCCATCACGCGATCGGCGTAGGCGAGCGCCCCTTCGGCCTTGTCCCGCAGCTCCGCGATGCTCCGCTCAACCGCGCCGATGGTCTCGCGCACACCCTGTAGGGCGCCCTCGATGCGTCCTTTCTCCGCCGTTGCCTCGCGAATGGCCTCTTCGGTTGCGGTGAGATCTGCCTTGGCGGCCCGGATCGCCTCGATCAGCGATCGGTCCTGTGCGGCCTCGAGCTGCTGCTGCCGCGTTTCTGCGTCGGCACGGTCCCGCGCGATCCGATCGAAGTCGGCCAGGCTTGCTACGAGACCGGGCGCCGTGAGGCGTTCGAGTTCCGCCACCGCGTCCCGCACGGCGCGCTCGGCGCTGCGCAGGCGCGTCAACGCGGTTTGCTGTTCGGTCAAGTTCGCCTCGGCGCTCCGACGGCTCTCCTCCACCGAGTCCAGCATGCCCTGGGTGTCGACCTTGCCGAGCAGGAACGGGATCGGCGCCCGCAACTTGCGCACCGTGCGGCCGCCCGCGGACATCAGGTCCCGGGTG
>CBFGPE010000124.1:0-21980 GCA_965650625.1 uncultured Azospirillum sp.
TCGTTCAGCAGGGTCTTCAGCGGCACATTCAGCAGGTCGCTCTGCCGCGCCTCGGCGGCGTCCAGCAGGCGGGCGGTGCGCTCCTGCCAGGGCAGGTCCAGCCCGCCCAGCCCGTGGACGGAGCCGCGCATGCCGATGCCCAGCGCCTTCATCAGTTCCAGCAGAGTCGCCTCGCCCATGTCGCGGGTGACCACCCAGGCATCGCGCGTGGTGTGGGCAACCCAATGGGCGTCCCGCAGCTGTTCCAGGATGCCGTCGATCAGCAGCGTACCCACCGGCACCCGGCCGACCAGCGTACGGCGGCGCATACCGACACCGAGCCGGCTGGCCTCCATCAGCTCGTGCAGGACGGCCAGCGCCAGCGCCAGCCGCTGGGCCGGCAGCAGCCCCTCCATGCCGCCGCGGGTGACCTTGCCCGCCCGCCATTCCGGCAGGGATGCCGCGACCACCGCGCCGAACAGCACCGTCGACCAGGCGATGTAGAGCCAGAACAGGAAGATCGGCACCACCGAGAGGGCGCCGTAGATGGTCTGGTAGGCCGGGTATTCGCGCATGTACCAGCCGAAGATCGCCTTCGACCCTTCCAGCAGGATCGAGCCGATGGCGCCGCCGCACAGCGCGTCCAGCCAGAACACGTCGCGATTCGGGATCACCAGATACAGCAGCGTGCATCCCAGCAGTTGCAACCCGAACGGCAGCAGCATGCCGATCCCCGCCAGCGGGTGGACCACGCCCTGCAGATGCGCCACCTCCAGCGCTGTCCACAGCGTGCTGGACAGTGACAGGCTGGCACCGGCGAAGAGTGGGGTCAGCGACACCACCGCCCAGAAGGACAGGATGCGGGTGACGTAGGATCGCGGCTCGCGCACGCGCCAGACGGTGGCGAAGGACCCCTCTATCGTCCAGATCAGCAGCACCGCCGACACCGCCAGCCCGATCACGCCGAAGATCGGCATCTGACCGGCGTTCGCCATGAAGCGGCCGAGATATTCCAGGATCGCGTCGCCGATCTCCGGCACCAGATTCTTGACCAGCGCCGTCTGGATCCGCAGCTGCAGCGCGCTGAAGGCCGGGAAGGCGGAGAAGATGGCGAAGCCGATGGTCATCATCGGCACGATGGCCAGCAGCGAGGTGTAGGTCAGCGCCGCCGCGGTCTGGAAGCAGTTGTCGTTGTAGAAGCGCAGCATCGAATGGCCGAAGAAGCCGCCAAGCTCCCTCAGGCCGGTCAGGATGCGGCTGCGTTCCTCCTCCTCGCGCCCGTCACTGTGCTTAGGGTGAGCCATGCGGCGCCTCCTGCGGCCGGACCACCCGCGTCGGTTTGACCGGTGGGCGCTTTCGTGTAGGATGCGCCCCACTTTTCGCGGCTCGACCCGCAGCACATCCGTCGTTCACGAGGTTCCGATGTCCAATCCGATGCCGCTCATGGCCGGCAAGCGTGGCCTGATCATGGGCGTGGCCAACGATCGTTCGATCGCCTGGGGGATCGCCTCCACCCTGGCCCAGCACGGGGCGGAGCTTGCCTTCACCTATCAGGGCGATGCGCTGCTGAAGCGGGTGAAGCCGCTGGCCGAGCAGGTCGGCGCCAAGCTCGTCCTGCCCTGCGACGTGACGGACGAGGGCAGCATCGATGCGACCTTCGCCGCCATCGAGAAGGAATGGGGCGGGCTGGACTTCGTGGTTCATGCCATCGCCTTTTCCGACAAGAACGAACTGGACGGGCTGTACCTGGACACGACGCGGGCCAACTTCCTGCGCACCATGGACATCTCCTGCTACTCCTTCACCGCGGTGGCGCAGCGCGCCGTGCCGCTGATGAAGGACGGCGGCAGCCTGCTCACTCTATCCTACTATGGCGCCGAGCGCGTCATGCCCCATTACAACGTGATGGGTGTCGCCAAGGCGGCGCTGGAGGCCAGCGTGCGTTACCTGGCCGTCGATCTGGGTGGCCGCAACATCCGTGTCAACGCCATCTCCGCCGGTCCGATCAAGACTCTGGCCGCAAGCGGCATCGGCGACTTCCGCTATATCCTGAAGTGGAACGAGCTGAACGCCCCGCTGAAGCGCAACGTCACCATCCAGGAGGTCGGCGGCGCCGGCCTGTTCCTGATGTCGGATCTGGGCAGCGGCGTCACCGGCGAAGTGATGCATGTCGACAGCGGCTATCACACCGTCGGCATGGTCGCGGTGGACGAGGCGGCCGAGGTCGCCAGCCTGCTGGGCTCGCTGGGCGGCACGCCGAAGGCCGGCTGAAATCCAGCCGGTTGAGCCGGAGAACGGCGCCTGCAATCGCATGACGAACAGAGGGATCGGTGCGCCGATCCCTCTGTGCGTTTGCAAAAACGGCGTTTATGATTTGTGCAATATTCGCGGATTTGGGTAATATTCATGCGCGCTCGCAAGAAAATGGACTCGGTTTCTCCGATCCTTGAGCAGATCCTCTATGGCGGATCCAGCGTGTCGATGAACCTCATCGCCATCACGCGCGAGATTCCGGAAGAGCAGCGCATGTTCAAGGCCCAGGGCCTGAACAACTGCATCCTGTTCAAATACCCAAACTTCGACGACCGCGAAGACGACGGCGGCGATCCGATCGCCGAGGACGAGGAGCTGGAAGGCGGCGAGCGCCCGGTCGAGACCGGCATCTATGTGCCGCACAACGCCCGAGCACCGGAAGCCGGCGGCATCGCCATCTACCTGCGCGGCCGCAACAGCGCAACCCTGCTGGAAGAGCAGTTCGGCCTGAAGCATGGGCCGCAGGAAAACGGCATCATCGGCGACATGAAGATGCTCCAGATGATCGACGATGTGCCGTCGCTCGACGCCTTCCTGCTGAAGACCTGCTTCGAGGCGGAGAAGGTCAACGTCGATCCGCGCCACTGGCTGATCTCCAATGAAGAGGATCACCAGCTCCGCCGCCTGATCCGCGCCCGCATCGAGCCGATCGTCCGCAAGGCGCTGTCCGGCGGCAACGGCAACGCTCAGAGCATCGAGCGCTTCCTCGAAGCCATTTGGAACCCGAACCTGGAAGAGGCCGGGCTGTTCGTCTCCGCCTTCGGCATCGAACGCTCGGAGGCCGACACCATCTTCAGCGCGTGGAAGGGCACCACCTTCTACGAATACCAGCTGCGCCGCATCGCCCCGCGTGCCCGCACCATCCTGACCTGGCTGAAGTCGCGGGAGTGCATCCCGGTCGACATCCGCATGCACAAGCCCTACGAAACCCAGCTGCTGATGCACATCGAGCGGGTGGGCAAGCTGCTGGAAACCACGTTGCTCGACATCCGCACCATCCTGTCGGACTACGAGACATCGTTCAGCAGCTTCATGAACGGCCAGCCGGAGCCCTTCCGCGATTACCTGCGCAGCATCCGCTCGCGCTACTGGCTGCTCGGCTACTGCGTCTCGGCGCTGACCAGCGTCGCCCATCTGGACGCCCGCTGCATGAAGAACACGCCGTCGCGCAAGCTGTACTTCGAAGGCATGCAGAAGCTGCTGCGCCAGTTCGACGTGGCGCTCGACCGCCGCCGCGAACAGAAGGGGGCGCTCTGAGGGTAAGGAAGGCAACGCGCTCTCCCACCCCAGAAACTCTCCCAATAAAAAAGGCGGCGCCTCGCAGCGCCGCCTTCTTCATGTCAGCCCCTGAGAGCCCTCAGGTGCCCTGCGGTTCCGGACCGATGCCGCCGCTCTCCTGCCCGGTGCTGGGCGGAACGGAGGACCGGCGGCCGCTGCCGGGGGTCGGACGCGGCGGGACGGGCATCGTCTCGCGGTCGTCGTCACGCAGGATCGGCTCGCCGCGCAGCAGACGGTTGATCTCGTCGCCGCTCAGCGTCTCGTACTCCAGCAGGCCCTTGGCCAAGGTGTGCAGCTGGTCGATGTTCTCGGTCAGGATGGTCCGGGCGCGGTCGTAGCTCTCGTCCACGATGCGGCGGATTTCCTCGTCGACCAGCTGGGCGGTGCGGTCGGACATGTTCTTGTGCTGGGTCACCGAGTGGCCCAGGAACACCTCCTGCGTCGGCTCGCCGTAGAGCAGCGGGCCGAGCTTGTCGCTCATGCCCCACTCCGTCACCATGCGGCGCGACATCTCGGTCGCCATCTTGATGTCGCCCGAGGCGCCGGTGGTCACCCGCTCCTTGCCGAAGATCAGCTCTTCGGCGATGCGGCCGCCCATGGCCACCGTCAGGTCGGCCAGCAGCTTGGCCTGCGACAGGCTGATGCGATCGCCTTCCGGCAGGCGCATCACCATGCCCAGCGCACGGCCGCGCGGGATGATGGTGGCCTTGTGGACCGGGTCGCTGTCGGCGCAGTGGATGGCGCAGATGGCGTGGCCGGCCTCGTGGTAGGCGGTCAGCTTCTTCTCGTCCTCGGTCATCACCATGGAGCGGCGTTCCGCACCCATCATGACCTTGTCCTTGGCAGCCTCGAACTCGGCCATGCCGACGACGCGCTTGCCGATGCGGGCGGCCAGCAGAGCCGCCTCGTTGACGAGGTTCGCCAGATCGGCGCCGGAGAAGCCGGGGGTGCCGCGGGCGATGACCTTGGCGTCGACATCCGGCGACAGCGGGACCTTCCGCATGTGGACCTTGAGGATCTTCTCGCGGCCCAGAACGTCGGGGTTCGGCACCACGACCTGACGGTCGAAGCGGCCCGGACGCAGCAGCGCGGGATCGAGAACGTCCGGACGGTTGGTCGCGGCGATCAGGATCACGCCCTCGTTCGCCTCGAAGCCGTCCATCTCGACCAGCAGCTGGTTGAGGGTCTGCTCACGCTCGTCGTTGCCACCGCCCAGGCCGGCGCCGCGATGACGGCCGACCGCGTCGATTTCGTCGATGAAGATGATGCAGGGAGCGTTCTTCTTGCCCTGTTCGAACATGTCGCGGACGCGGGACGCACCCACACCGACGAACATTTCAACGAAGTCCGAACCGGAAATGGTGAAGAACGGGACATTGGCTTCGCCGGCCACCGCACGGGCGGTCAGCGTCTTGCCGGTACCCGGCGGGCCGACCAGAAGGCAGCCCTTCGGGATCTTGCCGCCCAGCCGCTGGAACTTCTGCGGGTCCTTCAGGAACTCGACGATTTCCGTCAGCTCCTGCTTGGCCTCGTCGATGCCGGCGACGTCGTCGAAGGTCACGCGCCCGACCTTCTCGGTCAGCAGGCGAGCCCGCGACTTGCCGAAGCCCATGGCCTTGCCGCCGCCAGACTGCATCTGGCGCATGAAGAAGATCCAGACGCCGATCAGCAGAAGCATCGGGAACCAGGACAGCAGAACCGAGAACAGCGACGGCACGTTGCTGTCGTCGGGGACCGCATTGATCCGGACATTCTTGTTGGTCAGGCGCTCCACCAGACCCGCTTCGGGCGGGACATAGGTGCTGAAGGAGCGGCCGTCCGAGAAATGGCCCGAAACCTGGTTGCCCTTGATCGTCACGTCTGCAACCTGGCCCCGGTCCACTTCGGCGAGAAGCTCGCTGAACGGAACGGTCGTTTGCGGGCTGCGGGTGGAAGAACTCTGGAACAGATTGAACAGGGCCACGAGCAGCAGCCCTATGATGATCCAGAGCGCGAGGTTCTTGCCGAAATTGTTCACGTCACACGCCTTTCTGCGAACCCATCGCCATGCGGTGCGCCGACAAGGCCGCACCCCGGACTCCTACGGGCACGTTCCCTGATTAAATAATGCCGCGCCGGTCCGAAACAACCGTAAAAGCTGGTCTTCCCAACGGCGAAAGCGGACGGAAGATCGCGCGGTCCATCGGGACCTGTCCATCCGCGTCGAACCCGCATCGTTCGCCAACCATCGGTACGCCAAGCAATTCCGTTCCCGACCAAAGGCTTGGCAGCGTTTCCCGCACCGGCACGGGCAGGTCCGGCGCCTTGTCCGCCGCCTGCCGCGCCACCCATTCGCGCCAGCCCGCCGCCCCCAGCGCCGCGACCGTGACGGGCGTGCCATGCCGCGGAGACACCTGCAGGTCGAAGCGGCCGTCCCACAGCACCCGTCCGCCCGGCGGCACGCTCAGCCGCTCGATTGCTGCGACCGGTTCGCGCGCCACCATGACGGCGCCCCGCCGCATCCGCACGACGCAGCCGCCCAACGTCGTGCCCTGCCCGTCCGCCAGAGCGTCCAAAAGCCGCTCCAGCGCCTCGTCGCGCACGGGATGCGGCCCACCGACCGCGGCCAGCGCCTGGGCCAGCGCCCGCAGCGCAACCTCTGCCGGCGCGGCCAGCAGCGGTGTCGGTGCCAGCGTGACCCAGCCTTCCGGATGAATGGTCGCAGCCTCGGCAAGCAGCCCGGCGGTCGCCTGTTCCAGCGCGGCGCGCGCCCGCCCGGCACGGCGGGCGACCTCGCCCAAGCGCGTGGCGTCCAGCCCCTCCCCGCCCAGCAGATCGGCGGCGGCGCGCAGCCGGGCACGGGCGAAGCCCGGATTGCGGTTGGACGGGTCCTCGATCCAATCGATACCCTCCGCCCGGCAGGTCGCCAGCAGCCGGTCATGGGAAAAGCCCAGCAGCGGCCGGATCACCCGCACCGCCCCATCGGCGCGCACCGCGGCCATTCCGGCCAGCCCATCGATGCCGGAACCGCGGGCCAGCCGCAGCAGCACCGTCTCCGCCTGATCGTCGCGATGGTGGGCGAGCGCCAGATGCAGGATGCCGGCCTCGCCGCAGGCCGCCGCCAGCAGCCGGTGCCGCGCCGCCCTGGCCGCCGCCTGCAATCCGGCCAAGGGCTTTTCCCCCTCCCAGCGCAGGATGCGATGAGGAATTCCGAGTCGAGCCATCGCCTGCCCGACCGCCGCCGCCTCGTCGGCCGATTCGGGTCGCAAGCCATGGTCGACGGTGAGCGCCAGCAGACTTCCGCCCCACTCTGCGACCCAATGCCGCAGAAGCAGAACCAGCGCCATGCTGTCGCCGCCGCCGGAAAGCCCGACGGCGACGGCCGGCGCCGGTTCGAATCCGCCCAGCGCCGCCATCACACGGGCAAACTCCTCCCGCGATACCGGATCGGAGTCGCCGGCCCCGACCATCAGGCCGGGCAATTGATGCGCTTGCGCTCCGTATCGGCGCGGCGCTTCACGCTGGCCGAAGCTTCGGGGAACTTGGTCAGCAGCTGGTTGAAGGCGGTACAGGCATCCGACTTCTTGTTCATCTGCTGCAGGGTCATGCCCAGCTTCAGCAGGCTGTCCGCCGCCTTCGGGTTGGTGCGGTACTTGGACAGCACCTCGGCGAAGGCCTGGGCCGCCTCCGGGAAGCGGTTGCGGACGTAATAGCTCTCGCCCAGCCAATATTGCGCGTTGCCGGCATAGGCGTGGGACTTGTTCTTGGCGATGAACTCCTGCAGCGCCTTCTCCGCCCGGTCATAGTCGGAGTTGCGCAGCAGTTCGAACGCCTGCTCATACTGCTTTTCCGGCGACAGGCCGGCGGTCGAGGGCGGATTGGCGGCGGCGGTCTGCGCCGGCTTGTCGGCCGGCTTCTTGTCGTCGGCGGCCTTCGACGGCTTGGACGGCGCGGCGTCTGCCATGGCACCGCCCATGGCGCCTCCGGTGGCCCCGCCGCCCTTTTCCAGCTCCTTCAGACGGAAATCGACGTCGGCGTTCACCTTTTCCAGGCGCTCGCGCAGCTGGGTGACCTGATAGGTCGATTCCTCGTACTTGCCGGTCAGGTCCTGGATGGCGCGTTCGAGGTTCTGCAGCCGGATCTCGAAATCGGCGGCGACGGAGGGCGACAGCTGCGCCACCTCCACCGGACCGCCCAGCGCCGCAACCTGGGTTTCCAGCGATTGCAGCCGCTCGATCTGCCCCTTCGACTGGGCCAGGGCGGGGCTTGCCGCGAGCATGCCACCCAGCAGCAGGGCGGCGACGGGACGGATGTTGGTCATGCGCGTGGGATCCTGAGGAGATCTGATGCCGGGGGGAACACCCACGGCGACCATGGCGAACGAAAAAGGCGACGCGATGGCCGCTGTTTAGCAGAACTTGCGCACCGGCGCAAAGAACCCGCCTCGTTCGCAATTGCCACCTGCCGAAAAGAAAAAGGCGCCGCCCCGGTTGCCCGGCGGCGGCGCCTTTTTCCAAATCCCCGTCAGCCGGGGACCGGCGTCATCAGTTGACGACGGTCACGGCGCGGCGGTTCTGCGACCAGGCGGCCTCGTTCGAGCCAACCACGGCCGGACGCTCCTTGCCGTAGGACACGACGTTGACGCGGGCGGCCGGGATGCCCTTGGCGGCCAGGTAGTTCTTCACCGAGTTGGCGCGACGCTCACCCAGGGCCAGGTTGTACTCGCGGGTGCCGCGCTCGTCAGCATGGCCCTCGACGGTCACGGTGACCGAACCGTAGGTCTGCAGCCACTTGGCCTGACGGTCGAGGGTGGCGCGAGCCTCCGGCGACAGGTCGAAGCGGTCAAGGCCGAAGAAGACGCGGTCGCCGACGTTGACGACGAAATCTTCCGCCGAACCCGGACGGACCGAGGTCTGCTGGGCACCGGTGTTGGCGCCGTTGGCGGCGTCGTTCGGCGTGGATTCGCAAGCGGCGAGCAGGGCAACCGCGGCGAGGGCGAGGAACTTCATACGCATGTTCAGGGACCCCTTGAACGACAATTGTTGATTGGCCGGACTGGTCAGCACGAGAGCCGCTTCTTTTCGCCAATCCCCGACGAAAAGACGACGTCCGACCTTTGTCTTGAGCATTGCTCCCGCGCCGCCGCAAAATAGGGCTACTCCACTAGGGAATCAAGGGCGACCACGCAGGGTCCGACGCGCCGACCGGGGTGCTCACGCGACGCTCGTTCGCGCCGGTGATGTCGATGCTGTACAGGTTCGAATTGCGGCCACGGCCGTCACCCGTCGGCAAGTCCTTGAAGAACATAAGAACACGGCCGTTGGGCGCCCAGGTCGGCCCCTCGACGTGGAAGGCTTCGGTCAGGATCCGTTCCCCGGTTCCATCCGGACGGATTACGCCGATTGCAAAGCTGCTACCACGCTGGCGCGTGAAGGCGATCAGGTCGCCGCGCGGCGACCACACCGGCGTGCCGTAACGGCCCTCGCCGAAGGTCAGCCGCTTCACGCCCGACCCGTCGGCACCCATGACATAGAGCTGCTGCGTGCCGCCGCGATCCGACTCGAAGACGATCTTCTGGCCGTCCGGGGAATAGCTGGGACCGGTGTCGATGCCCGGCGCGTCGGTCAGCTGGGTCTGGCGGCGGGTGCGCAGGTCCAGCGTGTAGATGTCGGTGTTGCCGTTCTGGGCCATCGACATGATGACCTTGTTGCCGTCCGGCGAGAAGCGCGGGGCGAAGGTCATGCCGGGGAAGTCGCCCAGGACCTCCTGGCGGCCGGTGTCGATGTTGAACAGGTACACGCGCGGCTTCTTGTTGAAGTACGACATGTACGTGATTTCCTGGGACGTCGGCGAGAAGCGCGGCGTCAGGACCAGGGTCTGGCCGTCGGTCAGGAACTGATGGTTGGCGCTGTCCTGGTCCATGATGGCCAGCTGCTTCTTGCGCGCGTTCGCCGGGCCGGATTCGGCGACATAGACGATGCGCGTGTCGAAATAGCCGTCCTCGCCGGTCAGGCGCTTATAGATCGCGTCGGCCACGATGTGGGCGATGCGGCGCCATTCCTGCGGCGAGGCGCTGTAGCTCAGCCCCTGCATGTACTGGCCGGCGGCGACGTCCCACAGGCGGAAATCCACCTTCATGCGGCCGTCGCCGCCCGTCGTGGTGTTGCCCGCGACCAGGGCCTGGGCGCCCAGCGCCTTCCAGTCCTGGTAGCGCGGCTCGCCGCTGCGCAGCTGTTCCGGCGTCTGCAGGAAGCCGCGCGGGTCCAGCGGCTTGAACAGGCCGGAACGCTCCAGGTCGGCGGAGATGACCTTGGAGATGTCGGCGCCCAGCTGGGCATCGCGCCCGCCCGCACCGGCGAAGCTGGTGATCGCGATGGGCAGCGGCTCGGACACGCCCCGCGTGATGTCGATGCGCAACTCGGCGCGCGCCTCCTGCGGAGCGGCAACGCCGAGGGAGAGGAGAAGCGCGCCGGTGGCCCCGGCCAGCTTCAACAGAAGCCTCGTCTTCGTCGTCATGGTCAGAACATGTCCCTCGGGTCGAAATTGAACACGATGAAGCGCCAGTCTTCATAAGTCTGCGGTGTGAACTCGCTGGGCAGCAGGTCCAGTGGACTGGACCGTTTGACCGCGCGCACCGCCGCGTCGGCCGACGCCTGGAAGGCGCGATCCGACTGATAGCGCGACTTGTACTTCTCGTCGATCCAGGCCCGGATCACGCTGTGGTCGCGGCCGACCTCGACGTGGATCTCGATCTGCATCGACGATGCGTCCTTGCGGCCGCTGTCGAAGTTCCAGTTCTTGCTCAACTGGCCGCGGATGGCATCCAACGCGCGGCCGGACGGCTTGAACGGCTTGTCGGGGCCGTTTGTTGCCTTGGCTGCCCCGGCTGGCGCCGCCGAGGCGGTCTTCTGGCTCGGCTTGGCGTCGCTCTCCCCCTTGGGCGCGGCCTTGCCGGTCGCCTTCGGATTCTCCGAGTTGAGCACGCCCGAAAGAAGATTGGCCAAAGCCTTGTCGTCCGCCTTCTCCGTCGGCTTGGCCGGAGAAACGGGCTTCTTCGGCTCGGCCTTGGCAACCTCCTTCGCCGGCTCGGGCTTCTTCGGTTCCGCCTTGGGCGGTTCCGGCTTCGGCTCGTGCTTCGGCGGCTCGGGCTTTTTCGGCTCGGGCTTGGGAGGCTCCGGTTTCGGAGGCTCAGGCTTCGGCTCGTGCTTCGGCGGTTCCGGCTTCGACGGCTCGGGCTTGGGAGGCTCCGGCGGCTTCGGAGTCGGCGACGGCGCCGGATCCGGGGGCGGAGGCGGCGGGGGTGGTGGCGGCGGAGGCGGAGGAGTCGGGGCAGGCTTGGGCGGCGGCGTCGGCTCGCGCGGGGGCGGCGGCACCTGGGCGACCTTCGGCGGCTCCGGCGTCCTGGCCGGTGGCGGTGGGGGCGGGGGCGGCTCGTCCTCGGCATCCGGCGGCTCGGGCGCCGGCGGCGACGGCTTGGCCTCGGGCACCGGGGTCCGCTGCGCGGAATTGGTCGGCTTGGGCTCGCCCTTCTCGACACGGGCGGCCTGGGTGACCTCGCCGATGTCGACGATCTCGATCGGGATCGACGAGGCGATTTCGAGCTTGCGATCGCTGGGCGGCAGGCCGAGCACGAACAGCGCGACCAGCGCGACGTGCAGCACCGCCGAGGCGATCAGTGGCTTGCGCATGGGAGTTCCGCCCGCCTCAACGCGCCGGTTTGGGGGCGCCGACGCGTGCGCTGGACGCGGTCGGACCGTTCGGCATCTCGGCGACCAGACCGACCTTCTTGAAGCCGGCGGCGCTCATGGTGCCCATCACCTCCAGCATCTTGCCATAGGCGATCTTGGCGTCGCCGCGGACCAGGATGCGGGCCTCCGGGTTGTTGTTGGTCACCGCGATCAGCAGCGGCACCATGTTGCCCAGCTCGACCGGCGTCTCCTGGACGAAGACGCGGCCGTCGGTCTGCACGGTGACGAACAGCGGGTCCTTCTGCTGCTCCAGCGGAGCGGCATTGGTCTTGGGCAGGTCGACCGGCACGCCGACGGTCAGCATCGGGGCGGCGACCATGAAGACGATCAGCAGGACCAGCATGACGTCGATGAACGGCGTCATGTTGATCTCGGCCATCGCGCGATAGCCCCGGCGCTTGCCGCGCCCGTGGGACTTGCCTGCGAGTTGTCCGGCCATGGTTCAGGCGGCTCCCCGCTCCTCGAGGTGGCGGGACAGGATCGCCGAGAACTCGCCCGAGAAGGTGTCCAGCCGGTCGGCGTAGCGGCCGAGGTCGGTGGAGAACTTGTTGTAGGACAGCACCGCCGGGATGGCGGCCAGCAGGCCCATGGCGGTGGCGAACAGCGCCTCGGCGATGCCGGGCGCCACGACGGCGAGGCTGGTGTTGCCCGAACCGGCGATCGAGGTGAAGGAGTTCATGATGCCCCACACCGTACCGAACAGGCCGATGAACGGCGCCGTCGAGCCGACCGAGGCCAGGAAGGTCATGTAGCGTTCGGCCCGCGCCATCTCGCGGCCGATGGTCACCGCCATCACCCGCTCGACCCGCTGCTGCAGCGACCCCTTCATGGTGCCGGCGATGCCGCGGTCGGCGGCGTGACGCCACTCGCGCATGCCGGCGGCGAAGGTCGCCGCCATCGGGTCGGCCGGGGTCTGGCCGATGCGGTCGTACAGCGCGTCCAGCGAGCCGCCGGACCAGAAGGCCTCTTCGAAGGCGTCGGCCTGGGCGTTCAGGCGGCGGATCCGCATCAGCTTTTCGATGATGATCGCCCAGCACCAGATCGAGGCGACGACGAGCATCATCATCACGATCTTGACGATCGCGTCGGCCTGCCAGAACAGGCCGAGGATCGTGATCTCATGTGCCGTCGTGGCGGCGGTGCCGGCCAGTTGGGCGGTTTGCAGGGCGTCCATCGCAGTCAGTCTCGCGGTTGCGCTGTTGGCACGGGGATGTGGAAGGGAAAAGGTCGATTAAGGCAGGTCAGGCGTCGAAGAGCTTTGCTTTGCGTGCAGCGACTCCATCGCCGCTTTCACCGGTTCGGGAAGGCGCACAGCCCGCCCGGTCCGATTGATCGTCACCAACTGCAGGTCGGCGCGCGCCAGCACGCGACCGTCGCGACGGATGACTTGTGCAACTGCGAAGGAGGCACCGCGGATATCGACGATTCGGGTTTCCACTTCAAGCGTGTCCTCCAGCTTGGCAGGGGCGTCAAAATCGATGGTCAGGCGCCGTACCGCAAATGACACACCTGTGACATCGCCCGAACCTTCCGCCATCTCCTTCTGACGGAAGCCCATCAGGTACAGCATCTCCGTCCGCGCCCGCTCCGCGAATCGCAGGTAATTGGCGTGGTATACGATGCCGCCGGCGTCGGTATCCTCGTAATAGACCCGCAGCGGATAACGGTGCGTGCCGTCCTCCGCGAACCATCCTGAAAGGGAGGGGACCGAGAGGGAGAGCGTCACCTCACGCATCGTCACCCTCGTCCGTAGGGTCGGGAACGCGGTCCAGCAGGTCGAGCTGCCGGAGCGGCGCGTTCGGCGGGTTGAGGCCGAGATAGCGGAAACCCTGGTCGGTCAGCATGCGCCCGCGCGGCGTGCGCTGCAGGAAGCCCTGCTGGATCAGGTAGGGTTCGACCACCTCCTCCAGCACGTCGCGCTGTTCGCCCAGCGCCGCGCCCAATGTCTCGACGCCCACCGGCCCGCCGCCATAGTTGTTGGCGACCAGCCCGAGATAGCGGCGGTCCATGCTGTCCAGCCCCAGCCGGTCGACCTCCAGCCGGGTCAGCGCGGCATCGGCGACGCGCTTGTCGACCTCCTCCACCCCGGCGACCGCGGCGAAATCGCGCACCCGGCGCAGCAGCCGGCCCGACACGCGCGGCGTGCCGCGCGAGCGGTTGGCGATCTCGCGCGCGCCTTCCGGCGTGATGCCCATGCCGAGCACCCCGGCGGCGCGGCGCACGATCAGCTCCAGCTCGTCCGGCTCGTAGAATTGCAGGCGCACGGGAATGCCGAAGCGTTCGCGCAAGGGGCGTGTGATCAGGCCGCTGCGCGTCGTGGCGCCGACGAGGGTGAAGGGCGGCAGGTCGATCCGGATGGACCGCGCCGACGGGCCTTCGCCGATGATGAGGTCGAGCTGGAAATCCTCCATGGCGGGATAGAGCACCTCTTCCACGGCGGGATTAAGGCGATGAATCTCGTCGATGAAGAGGACGTCGTGCGGCTGCAGATTGGTCAGCAGCGCCGCCAGATCGCCGGCCCGCGCGATGACCGGCCCGGAGGTGGCGCGGAACCCCACCCCCAGCTCGCGCGCCACGATCTGCGCCAGCGTGGTCTTGCCCAGCCCCGGCGGGCCGAACAGCAGCACATGGTCCAGCGCCTCGTTGCGGGAGCGGGCGGCCTGGATGAAGATCGACAGGTTCTCGCGCGCCTGCCGCTGGCCGATGAACTCGGCGAGCGACAGCGGACGGATCGACGACTCGGATGAGTCGCCCTGCCCCTGGCCCGGCTGGACCAGACGGTCGGAATTGGGGGCGCTCATTGGCTCAGTTCCTTGAGGCCCTGGCGGATCAGATCGGACACGCCGGCGTCATCGCCCAGCACGCGCCCGGCGGCGACGACCGCGCCGAAGGCCTCCGACCGGCCATAGCCGAGATTGACCAGCGCCGACACCGCATCGGCCAGTGCCGGGCTGGCGCCCGGAACGGCGGCGGGGGCGCCCTTGCCGGCCGGCGCACCCGTGGTCGCCACGGGGCCGAGCGCCAGATTGCCGACCTTGTCCTTCAGCTCGTTGAGGATGCGCGCCGCCACCTTTGGCCCGACGCCATCGGCCCGCACCAACGCGGTCTTGTCCTGCGAGGCGATGGCCCGGGTCAGCTGGTCGGGGTCGAGCACGCCCAGGATCGACAGCGCCAGCCGGGCGCCGACGCCCTGGATGGTGGTCAGCAGCTTGAACCACTCCCGCTCCGCCTGATCGCCGAAGCCGTGCAGGACGATGCGCTCCTCGCGGATGAAGGTCTCGACCACCAGCGAGGCCCGCTCCCCCACCGCCATGCGCGACAGCGTGCGGTTGGAACAGGACAGCAGGTAACCGACGCCGTTCACGTCGAGCACGACCCAGTCGGTGCCGGTGGAATCGACGATGCCGGTCAGCTTGGCGATCATGGATCAGGACTCCGAATCCCTCTCCCGCCCCGGGAGAGGGTGGCCCGCAGGGCCGGGTGAGGGGTTCGCCACGGCGACCGGCCGCCGCAGGACGGAGGTTTCGTCCAGGCGTGCCTTGATCGTCGTCAGGACACCGTCGAGGTTGTCGCCGACATCATTGTTCCAGAACCGCATGATGCGGAAACCGGCCTGCTCCAGCATCTTGGTGCGCCGCTCGTCATGGGCGGCGCGTTGCTCCGCATGCTGGCCGCCATCCAACTCGATGATCAGCCGGTGATCGTGCGAAACGAAGTCGACGGTGAAACCAAATATAGGTTCCTGACGCCGGAATTTCGCCCCCAGCTGACCGTTCCGCAGCTTCTGCCATAGCATTTTTTCCACTTCGGTGGAGTCGCGGCGAAGCACGCGGGCGCGTTCGGTTTCCTGGGGCGAAGGATAGCGTTTGGCTTGGGTGGAAGCGGCTGGGACGGAATGCCCCTCACCCTCCCCGCCTGCGGCGGGTCCCCTCCCTCTCCCAGGACGGGAGAGGGCCTTTGGCGCCGGCGACGTGACACCCGCACCCCGCCGCCACATCGTCCAGCTCGCGCGGTGGTGCGCGTGGCAGATCGCCACGGCGAGCGCGTCGGCGGCGTCCGGGCTGCCGATCTCGCAGCCGGGCAGCAGCAGGCGCACCATCGTCTGGACCTGCGCCTTTTCGGCGCGGCCTTGCCCGACGACCGCCTTCTTGACCATGTTGTTGGCGTATTCCGCCACCGCCAGCCCGGCCTGGGCCGGCACCAGCAGGGCCACGGCACGCGCCTGCCCCAGCTTCAGGGTAGAGACCGCGTTGCTGTTGACGAAGGTCTCCTCCACCGCCGCCTCGTCGGGGTGGTAGCGCTCCACCACTGCCGACAGGGCGTCGTGGAGCTGCACCAGCCGCTCGGCAAGCGGACAGGAATCGTCGGAATGCACGGCGCCGTCGGCGACGTGGCTCAGGCGGTTGCCCGCCACGTCGATGATGCCCCAGCCGGTGTGGCGCAGGCCGGGGTCGATCCCCAGCAGCCGCACCGGCGAAGGCGCATCAGTCATACCTGCCCGCGCAAACACGGCACCCGCACTCCGCCTGCAAGACCAGCGTTCAGCTTACGCGGTCAGCTTCTGCATCAGCTCTTCGGAGATGTCGAAGTTGCCTTCGACCACCTGGACGTCGTCGTTGTCCTCCAGCACGTCCAGCAGCTTCAGCAGGCTGGCGGCGGCATCCTCGGACGGAGCGACGGTGTTCAGCGGACGCCAGGTCAGGCGCGCGCTCTCCGCGCCGCCGAACTTGGCCTCCAGAGCATCGCGCACGGCGCCGAAATTCTCGACGGTCGTGGTGACCTCGTGGCCGTTCTCGTCGGATTCAACGTTGTCGGCACCGGCCTCCAGCGCCACCTCGAACACGGCGTCGGCATCCGCCGCGGCGGCCGGGTAATAGATCGCGCCGATGCGGTTGAACATGAAGCTGACCGAGTTGGTCTCGCCCAGGCTGCCGCCATATTTGGTGAAGCTGGAGCGCACTTCCGCGGCGGTGCGGTTGCGGTTGTCGGTCAGCGCCTCGACGATCAGGGCGACGCCGCCGGGGCCGTAGCCCTCGTACCGGACCTCTTCATAGTTCGCGTCGTCGCCGCCGCCTGGCGTGCCCTGCTTGATGGCGCGGTCGATGCGGTCGCGCGGCATGTTCTGCGCGCGGCCGGCCAGGATGGCGGCGCGCAGGCGCGGGTTGGCCGCCGGGTCCGGCAGGCCGCTCTTGGCTGCCACGGTGATCTCGCGGGCGAGCTTGTTGAAGATCTTGGACCGCTTGGCGTCCTGCGCGCCCTTGCGGTGCATGATGTTCTTGAACTGGGAATGACCGGCCATGGGTCGAACGAGCCTCGAAACGGAAAATGGTCAATCGGGCGGGGTGAGCGCACGACACATGTAACAGGTCTGCCGCCCCACCGCACCTTTTCGGCGCGGGAGACGACACCCACGGGATTAGAAAGTCAATATGGCGAGATTGCGGCGGCTCAGCCCCGCTCCTGCTCCACCCCATGCTGGTTCGCCGGCCAGAAGCCGGGATCGAGCAGTTCTTCCAAGCGGTACGGGCACTCGCGCGGCAGATCGCGGTCGAACAGCCCATCCGCTTCCAGCCCGAACAGCGCGTCCTGCCGGCCGTCCGCCCAGGCGTTCGGCAGGAACTCCTCCAGCTTGGCCCTCAGACTGGGACTGTCGCGCAGCACGCGGCCCAGCGCCGTCCGCTGCTGGATCACCGACCGCTTCCAGCCATTGCGCGGCCGGTCGGTCGGCGACAGCTCCAGCTTCAGCAGATGTTCGACGATGCGGGCCAGCCGGGACGTGACCTCCAACCGATCGCTGCGCCCCATGCTCTCGATTTCCTCGGCAAGATTCTCCCAATCCAGCGGCAGGTTGGTTCCGGATGCCGCGGCCTCGCGCAGCCGCGCCGCCTGCTCCATCGCCCAGGCATAGAAGTCCTTGTCGTGCTTGGCCTGGAAACCCATGGGACCGTGCCCCCGATCTTATGAACGCCCTACTGCATCCGTTCCGGCAAAGTCTGGCTCAGACGCCCGCCGATGCGCAACGGCTCGATGCGGACGGCCAGCCCGGTGCGGTCGTCGGTCTCGACGTAGCAGCCGCAGACGGTGCCCTCCCCTTCCGCCGGGGACAGCCGCTCGGTCGGCAGCTTCCGCACCATCTTGGCCAGCGCCACCTCCTTCTTCATGCCGATTGCGCTGTCGTAATCGCCGCACATGCCGGCGTCCGACTGATAGGCGGTGCCCTTCGGCAGGACCATGTGGTCGGCGGTCGGCACATGGCTGTGGGTGCCAACCACCAGCGAGGCGCGGCCATCGCAGAAATGGCCCATGATCA
Source organism: uncultured Azospirillum sp. (assembly GCA_965650625.1). Taxonomy (GTDB): domain Bacteria; phylum Pseudomonadota; class Alphaproteobacteria; order Azospirillales; family Azospirillaceae; genus Azospirillum. Next base: position 17,608 of record CBFGPE010000124.1, read on the forward strand.
TCTTCTCGCTGGTCGCCTCGCCATGCATGTCGACCAGCACGGCATCGACTCCCCCCGGCCCCAGGCGATGCGCCTTCAGCACCCGGTCCACCGCGGCGAAGGGATCGTCCATCGGCTCCATGAACAGCCGCAGCAGCACGTTGATGACCAGCACCTTGCGCCCGCCGCGCGCCTGCAGCAGGACGAATCCGCGGCCGGGCGTGCCCTCCGGGTAGTTCACCGGGCGGACGATGCGCGGCTGCTGTTCGATGGTGGAAACCAGTTCCTTCTGGTCCCAGGTATGGTTGCCCAGCGTCACCACATCGATGCCGGCCTCGAAGAACTCCTCGGCGATCTTGACGGTAACGCCATAGCCGCCGGCGGAATTCTCGCCATTCACCACGGTCAGGTCGGGGTCCAGCGTCTCGCGCAGCATCGGCATGTGCGCCAGCACCGCCTCGCGCCCGGCCCGGCCCACCACATCGCCGAAGAACAGAATCCGCATCGCCCCAACCTTCCCGATAAACTCACTTACGAATGCGGAGCGTTTCGCGCTCCGTCACGATCCAGTCCAACCGCTCGTCATGGCCGTCCACCGGCACCGCCGGCATTTCCTGCGCGGCGAAGGCCACCCCGACCGCGACCACCACCCCACCGGCCCGCAGGCTGTCCAGCGTCCGGTCGTAATAGCCGGCGCCATAGCCCAGCCGGTGGCCGGAGCGGTCGAAGGCCAGCAGCGGCACCAGCAGCAGCGACGGCCGCAGCACCGCACGGCCCTCCGCCGGTTCCTGGATGCCGTAGCGGCCGGCCGCCATCGGCGCCTGCGGATCCCAGTCGCGGAAGACCAGCGCGGTCCCGCGCGGGCCCGACACCGGCAGCCCGACGGAGTGACCAAGTCGCTTAAGATGGAGCAAAGCCGGCCGCGCGTCGAGTTCGGAGCCGAGCGGCCAATATCCCCCGGCTTCGCCGCGCGGCAGATGACCGCGCTCAGCCAGTTCGGCGATGCGGTCACGCACGGCGGCGGATGCGGCGGGGCGGTCGGAGTCGGCGATGGCGTCACGCCGGACGCGCGCCTCGCGTCGGGCGGCGTCCTTGGCTTGCGGATCGGTCATCGCGGACTGCATGCGGAGGGGAAAAGAGGGTGGAAGGCGCCGCCTCGGCCGGTGGCCATATGCCTATCCTCCATGGCCTGCATGAGCAGGTGGGCGCCGTGTACCCGGCCCAATGGGCCGGACAGGGACAGCTCCCTAGAGATCAAGGTTATCGGCCCTGGGGATTATTGCAGCCTGTCGAACCAGGCAGCGGTCCTTCCGTGTACCAATCTAGGCGCGCTCGAGCCGCGCGGCAACCTCTTCGATGCGTTTTGCCACACGATCGAGTTCGCCGACCACCGCGCCCTCGTCCACGGCGGGCGCGATGCCCTTGCCGGACATCACATCCTGCAGCTCGTCGGCCAGCACCAGACAGGTCATCAGCATCATCTGCGCCTCCGACCCGCTGCGGCCGCCGCCGGTCAGCCGGCGCAGCCGGTCGTCGACGTAAGCCGCCAGTTCCCGCAGGCGCGCTTCCTGACCGTCCTCGCACAGCATGCGATAGAAGCGGCCGTTCACTTCGATGTCGACCTGGGCCATGGCGTCAGCTCTCCAGCACTTGTTGCAGTCGGGCGATGGCGACCTCCAGACGCTGGGAGACAGCCTCCGCGGTGGCCTGGGCGGTCGCCCGGTCCGCCCGCGCGGTTTCCAGCGCCTGCGACAAGTCCTGTTCGCGCCGGACCACCCGCTCCTCGCGGGCCGTCGCGGCATGTTCCAGCCGGTCCACGGCGCGGCCGAGACGGTCGAGAGCGGCTTTCAGGGAATCCATGGACGTCAACCTCGACCTGTGGGCACGTCATGTTCGCCGAACATCGGGCCCGCCCCGGCTGTCGCCAAGCCGAGCCGCTGCCTTATCGGAGCGCCTAGAGTTGGGCCGGCACGCCGACCTCGTCAACCGTCACGACGGACTCTTCCACCGAATGCCCATACGGAATACCGGGGCGTGACGGAAGGCCGCAGCAGATGCGACAGTGACGAAACAAAGCCGGACGACGCGCTTCCCACACGGAAGAGGGGCCTCTGCCATACCATTTCCTACTCCATTCCCATGTTGACCTGCGGACGGCGGTTCTGCATGGTGCGCCCGTTTCGCGGCGCCTTCCAAGGCGACCGCGCAACGTCCGTTGCCGACGCCGCAACCGCGCCCGACTCCGCAGGAAACGCCAGATGTCCGCTGCCTCCGCCCAGCCCTCCCTCCACACGATGGCCAGCGCGATCCGCGCGCTCTCCATGGACGCGGTCGAGGCCGCGAAGTCCGGCCACCCGGGCATGCCGATGGGCATGGCCGACGTCGCCACGGTCCTGTTCACCCAGTACCTGAAGTTCGATCCGAAGAACCCGTCCTGGCCCGACCGCGACCGCTTCGTGCTGTCGGCCGGCCACGGCTCGATGCTGATCTACTCGCTGGCCTACCTGACCGGCTACGAGCGGATGACCATCGACGAGATCAAGAACTTCCGCCAGTTGGGCAGCCTGACCCCCGGCCACCCGGAAGTCGACCCCAGCCTCGGCATCGAGATGACCACCGGCCCGCTCGGCCAGGGCGTCTCCACCGCCGTCGGCATGGCGCTGGCGGAGCGGATCACCAACGCCCGCTTCGGCGACGAGCTGATCGACCACTACACCTACGTCATCGCCTCGGACGGCGACCTGATGGAGGGCGTCAGCCACGAGGCCTGCTCGCTGGCCGGCCATCTCGGGCTGAACCGCCTGATCGTGCTGTGGGACGACAACCACATCTCCATCGACGGCTCGACCGACCTCAGCTTCACCGACGACACCCAGGCGCGCTTCCGCTCCTACGGCTGGAACACCATCGCCGTCGACGGCCACGACACCGACGCCGTGTCGAAGGCCATCGCCCAGGCCCGCACCTCCACCGACAAGCCGACGCTGATCGCCTGCCGCACCATCATCGGCAAGGGCGCTCCGAACAAGGCCAACACCCACGGCTGCCACGGCTCGCCGCTGGGCGCCGACGAGGTCGCCGCGACCCGTGAGGCCATCGGCTGGACCCATGAGCCCTTCGTCGTTCCCGACGAGGTTCTGTCCGCCTGGCGCGCCGCGGGCACCCGTAGCGCCGACGCCTATGCCGCCTGGGCCGGTCGCCGCGCCACCCTGACCGAAGGTGCCGGCAAGGCGTTCGACGAGGCCTTCGGCCGCGGCGTTCCCTCCGCGCTCACCGACACCATCGTCGCCTTCAAGCAGAAAGTCAGCGCCGAGAAGCCGAGCTGGGCGACCCGCGTCGCCTCCGGCAACACGCTGGAGGTGCTGGTCCCGGCGATCCACGAGATGATCGGCGGCTCCGCCGACCTGACGCCGTCGAACAACACCAAGGTCAAGAACACCGCCGACGTGAAGGGCAAGGGCGAGTTCGCCGGCCGCTACGTCCGCTACGGCGTGCGCGAGCACGGCATGGCGACGCTGATGAACGGCATGACGCTGCATGGCGGCATCATCCCCTACGGCGGCACCTTCATGCAGTTCGCCGACTACTGCCGTCCGTCGATCCGTCTGGCCGCGCTGATGAAGCAGCGCACGATCTTCGTGATGACCCACGACTCGATCGGCCTCGGCGAGGACGGCCCGACCCACCAGCCGGTGGAGCATCTGGCCGCCCTGCGCGCCATCCCCAACCTGCTGGTCCTGCGCCCGGCCGACGCGGTCGAGACCGCCGAATGCTGGCAGATCGCGCTGGAGGCCACCGGCAGCCCGTCGGTCCTGGCGCTGACCCGCCAGAATGTCCCGACGCTGCGCACCGAGCACACGGCCGAGAACCTGTCCGCCCGCGGCGCCTATGTCCTGGCCGAGGCCGAGGGCGAGCGCAAGGCGACGATCCTCGCCACCGGTTCGGAAGTGTCGCTGGCGATGGAGGCCCGCAAGGCCCTGCAGGCCCAGGGCATCGGCACCGCCGTTGTGTCTATGCCGAGTTGGGAACTGTTCGCGCGCCAGGACGATGCGTACAAGGCGTCGGTGCTCGGCACCGGCGTGCGCGTCGGCGTCGAGGCGGCGATCCGTCTGGGCTGGGACCGCTGGCTGGGCGACAAGGGCGCCTTCGTCGGCATGGCCGGCTTCGGCGAATCGGCCCCCTACCAGGAACTGTACAAGCACTTCGGCATCACCGCCGAAGCGGTCGTGGACGCCGTAAAGGCGCGTCTCTGAGAGAAGCCGAAGGGGCGTCCAGCAGAATTCGGGCGCCCCATATCCAACTGGAGGAAGTCATGGCTGTACGGGTAGCGATCAACGGTTTTGGCCGCATCGGCCGTCTGGTTCTGCGCGCCATCTACGAGAGCGGCCGCAAGG
>CBFGPE010000125.1:0-21857 GCA_965650625.1 uncultured Azospirillum sp.
GCCGCCACCGCCAGCCCGGCGAGAAAGCCGCCGATCCCCATCGCCCACAGGGACAGGCCGGCGGCGAGGAAGCCGATGGCGGCACCGGGCAGCACGGCATGGGACATGGCATCGTCCATCAGGCTCATCCGCCGCAGCACCAGCATGACGCCGACGGGACCGCAGCCCAGCGACATGGCAAGGCAGGCGGCGAGCGCCCGGCGCATGAAGGCGAACTCCAGAAAAGGACCGACAGCGAAGTCATGGAGAGTCACGGTGCGGTTCTCCGGCAGAGCGCGGCCTTGTCGTCCCAGGATTCCGCCATCGCACGGGCGCGGAGGAGGTTCGCCGGAGCCAGCGCGTCGGCGGTGCGGCCCCAGGCGATCGGCTCGCGGGCCAGCAGAAGCGTGTCGGGGAAATGGGCGCGGACCTGCTCCAGATCGTGCAGGACGGCGATCACGGTGCGCCGCTCGTCGTGCCAGCGCCGCACGACGCCGAGCAGGTCGGCGGTCGTCTTGGCGTCGATGGCGGTGAAGGGCTCGTCGAGCAGGATCAGCCGGGCGTCCTGCACCAGCATGCGGGCGAACAGCACGCGCTGGAACTGGCCTGCCGACAGGGCGGCGATCGGGCGCCGCTCGAAGCCGGACAGGCCGACCACCGCCAGCGCCTCTTCCGCTTGGCCCCGCAGCGCGCCGCCGATGGACCGGAAAAGCCCGACCCGCCGCCAGTGCCCGAGCAGCACGGTGTCGATCACGTCTATGGGAAAGTCACGCTCGACCTCGGCCTGCTGAGGCAGATAGGCGATGTCGGCGGCGGTCAGTCCGTGCAGGGTCACCCGGCCGTCGAGAGGGCGCAGCGCGCCGACCACCGCTTTCAAAAGCGTGCTCTTGCCGGCGCCGTTCGGGCCGACCACGGCGGTCAACGAGCCATCCCGGAAGCCGCCGCTCAGATGATGAACCGCCGGATGGCGGCGGTATCCCAGCGTCAGGTCGCTCAGCCGGACGAGCGCGTCCGCAGTCGTCTCGGAAAAGGGCAGGGTCATGCCGGGATGCCTCATTCCATGAGCCCCCATTCCAAGGCCCAGCCGACCGCCAGCCAGAGCAGGCCGCACAGCAGGACCGCCACGGCGATCCGGCTCGCCGCGGAGGCGGCCAGGGGCGAGCGGAAGCGGTCAATGTTCATCATGGTCCAGGCAGAGCAGAAGACGGGAAGCGACGGCCGCGGGCGGCGAGCGATGGACGAGGCCGCGCCCGCGGTTGCCGGGTAATGCCTCGCCCTTCAGCAGGGCAACATCGCCGGCCCGCAGCGACCGGACGCGGCCGGGATCGGACAGCACGGCATCGTTGTCGCCGCGGCCCAGCGCAGAGCGGACCACCGCCCCGTCCGGCAGCCACTGGGTGCCCGCTCCCCGATAGGTGCAGAGCAGGCGGCGCCCGACATAATCGACATGGAAGAACCGGCAGCCGTCGCCGGACAGGCTGTCCAGCCGCAGCCGGACCGCCGTGCACCCGACGATGTCGGCATAGAGCCGTACCAGACCGACGATGTCGGTCAGCAGCGGCCCCTCGATCCGGCGGGGCGGCAGGGCCGCCAGCAGGTCGTCGGCAGCCTCGTCGGGCGAGGTGGCGAGATGGCAGGACAGACCATGCGCCGCAACCCACGTGCTCTGCGCGGAGATCCCGGCCGGGAGCGGCCGGCGCCAGACCGCCAGATTAATCTCTGGGTTCCGGATGACGGACAGCGCATCGGCCGTCCGGCATTTGGCGACATGCGCCGGCCCTTCCGGACCGGGAGAAGGGCAGGGGGAGGTGGCGGCTGGGGATTGGGCCGGGGATTGAGAGAGACTGGACATGCGACCACGACTGAAGGAAGCGTCGCATCAGTAATGTTATATCATAACATATAATGCAAGCACGCTTTCACCCGGTTGCTGCCGCAACAGCGCAAACCCCGTCCGACCGGCGTCGGGGCGGGGGACTTACGCGATCACCGGAACGCCGTAGCGGGCGATGGCCTGATCGGCCGACACCAGCGTCATCCCCTCGATCTTCGCCTGTGCAACCAGCGCCCGATCGAACAGGTCGTCATGATGACGCGGCAGGCTCCCTGCGGCGATCCCGTGCCCCGCCGTCATATCGAGCATTTCGATGCCCATGTCCGTCAGCAGGGCGTCCAACCGTTCCAGGGGAAATGACAGGCGTCCCAGCGCACGCTTGATCGAAATTTCCCAGACGCTGATGGCGCTGAGGAAGACCTCATTGTCGGGATTGACCACCGCGGCGGTGGCGGCGGCCGACAGGCGTTCGGGCTGGCTGGTCATCCAGACGAAGATGTGGGTGTCGATCAGCAGCTTCATGCCCGCGGCCTCATGGCTCCTCGCCCCGGAAGGCGCGGGCCATGCTCTCCGGCAGTGGAGCATCGAAATCCTCACCCAGCACCACCTCGCCCCGCAGCAGGCCGAGCGGACGGGGGGTGGTCCGGCGGCGCAGCGGGACCAGCCGGGCCATCGGCCGGCCGGCCTTCGCGATCACGATCTCCTCGCCGACGGCGGCACGGTCCACCAGCTGCGACAGGTTGGTCTTGGCGTCATACAGGTTGACGGACTCCACGGCACGCCTCCTTGGTCAAGCTTGACCAACTGTACCGCGCCGCGCGGGGTTGGTCAAACCTGACCAAGCCGTCACGCCACCCGCAACGCGCCCGCGGTGTCGTGGTAGAAGCCGTTGACCAGCGGCGCGTCGATCAGCCCGCCAAGCTCCGCGGCAACCCCAGCCCCGTCGCGCCGCCCGTCCAGCACCGCGCGGAACGCTTCGGCCACCCGCACCATGTCCATCGCCTGCGGCGACAGCCGGAAGCGGCTCACCCCCATTTCCAACAGCGCCGGCACTTCCGCTGCCAGGCACAGGCAGCCGTGCGACATCGTCTGCGTCCCGTTGACGGTCAGGAAGGGCTGGCCGTCCATCGTCGTCACCGGCATGCCGTCCGGGTCGTTGCCGCAGACGAACTGGCAGCCGTCCTTGTGCAGCCCATGGGCGCGCGCGTGATAGCAGCGGGCCGAAATGGCGAGCGGCGCCAGCCCCCAGACCTGCACCTCCGTCTCCACCCCCAGTTCGCGCCCGGCCTTGGCCAGCACCGCGACGGTGGCCGCCGGCAGCTCCGCCGGCAGCGACACCGCCACCGCGCCGCGCCCGGCCATCCAGCCCAGCGTCGCCTCGTTGTAGACGTTGATCGTCGGCCCGACCGCATGGGGCCGTCCGGCCAGCAGCGCCAGCGCCCCCATGTCGTTCGCCTCGATCAGCGCAGCATCGGACTCCACCAGATCGCGCATCGCCGCCCGTTCGCGCTCGCTGCCGACCAGGATCGGGCTGGCGAGCCACACCGTCTTGCCGGCGGCGCTCAGCCGCTCGATGACGTCCCCCATCGCCTCGGCGAAGAAGGGCGCCCGTTTGAAGCAGACGATCTCGCCGACGATCACCGTGTCCACCGGCGCCTCGTCGGCGATGCGGGCGTAGAAGTCGCGCCAGCGGTCGACCGGCCAGTTGAACAGCACCGGCCCCAAAGTGAGTGACGCAGTCATTCCCTGAAACTCCTTACCGCCAGCGGCTCAACGCCAGGCGCGGGTATAGGCGCCGGTGGTCTGGGTTCCGCCCTCGACCATCGCCTGCAAATCGATGTGCGACACCGGCCGCCCTGCCGCGAAGCTCTCCAGCGCCTCGCGATAGGCGCGGACCACCGCGGCGATATAGGCCTTGCCGCGCTGCCGCCCCTCGATCTTCAGCGCCCGCACGCCGGCCGCCTTCAACTCCGGCAGCAGGTCCATCGCGTTGAGGCTGGTCGGCTCCTCGAACAGGTAGGCCGGCCCCTCCCCGGTGCCGGCACCGGCGACGAAGCGGCCCTTGCACAGTGTCGGATAGCCGGCCTGCTCGTCCTCGCCGAACACGTTGATGGTGAAGCCGCCCAGCGTCGAGGCCAGGGCACCGCCGCGCTGTTCATAGCGGACGTGGTTGGCCGGCGAACAGACGCCCTGCTTGTTGGGCGACAGGCCGGTGGCGTAGGAGGACAGCGAACAGCGTCCCTCCGCCATCGGACAGAGACCGCCGAAGACGAACACCTCGGTCTCGATGTCGATCTCGGCATTCAGCTTGGCGATTTCCGGCACCGTCAGCACGCGCGGCAGCACCACGCGCCGCACGCCGAAGGCATCGCGGTACAGCCGGATCGCCTCGACGTTGGCGGCCGAGGCCTGGACCGACAGATGCAGCCGCAGATCGGGATGGCGCTTGGCGGCATAGGCCAGCAACCCCGGATCGGCCATGATGACGGCATCCACCTTCAGCCGCGCCGCATCGTCCACCGCCTTCTGCCAGGGGCCGAGATTGCCCGCCTGCGGATAGGTGTTGATGGCGACATAGACCTCGACGCGGCGGGCATGGGCGTAATCCACCGCGTCGGCGACATCCTGCCGGGTGAAGTTCAGCCCCGGAAAATTGCGGGCGTTGGTTTCGTCCCGAAAGCCGAGATAGACGGCATCGGCGCCGGCATCGACGGCGGCGCGCAGCGCGGCCGGCGTCCCCGCCGGGCAGATCAGCTCGAAATTGTCCATGATCCTTACGCCCCCGTGCCCGGCAGCGTTCCGATAATGCGTGCCTCCACCCGCTCGATCCCCCGTCGCAGCGGCGGCGGCAGCAGCCGGCGCGCAGCCTCGATCCGGTCCAATACCGGCCCCGCATTGCGCCGCAGCACCGGCAGGGCGCGGGCCAGCGGCCCGGCGATGGAAGCGGCATCGGCCACCAGATCCATTTCCTCTTCGCCATCCAGCGTGTTGCGCAATGCCAGGATCAGCGCGGTGTCGCCGGAAATGCTCAGCTCGCGCCGGAAGAACAGCGCATCGCCGTCGATCCGCCCCTCCAGCAGGTCGAGGAGCTTGGCATAAGGCCCGCGAACCACTGCATCGGCCCCCGCCTCACCGACGCCGTCGGCCCCACGGGGCAGGGCATGCAGCGACAACTCCGACCCGACGCGCATCAGCAGGGCGACCGGCGCATCGACCGGCTCGATCAGCACGCGGGCGTCGGCCATTTCGCGCAGCGCCTCGAAGGCGCGCGGATGCCGGTCCGCCAGCAGCCGCAGCAGCCGGGCGAGCAGCGCATCGCTGGCCCGCCGCCCCAGCCTGGGCACCAGCCCCAGCCCGGCCCGGCTCAATCCGGTTTCGAACCGGCGGGCGCGTTCGTCGGAAACAGTCTGTGCGACATCGGGATCGCGCATCGGCGGTGTCCCTCCTCATCGGTCATTCCGCCTCCCATGAAAGCCGGTAACCGCCTGACGTCATTGACCTCGGTCAAGTTTAAGCTTGAAAGTCCCGCCGTCAGGCCGCACTCGCCAGCACGGCGCGGTCGATCAGGTCATACAGTTCGCGGTCCTCGCGGCCGATGCGGTGTTTCAGCGCGCTCGGTTCGTAGCGAGTGCACTCCAGCCGGCGCTGACCGGAATGCCGCTTTAAGCTGAAGAGGGATGTTGCGCCGGGAGGGCGTTCTGAACCGGAACATGGCATCAGTCGTCTGACTGCGACGCAATGCCGTGCTTGCGCAGTTTGGCGTAAAGATTTGTGCGTGACAGGCCGAGCCTCCGGGCCGCTTCGAGCTTGTTGCCCCGGCAGTCCTCAAGGGCTTCCAGAATGAGCGCCCGTTCCAGTTCGTCCATGGCCGCGGCCAGGGATTGCTTCCGGTCGGGTGGGGCAGGGGGCTGGATCGTGGCGCTCGGAAGGATGTCCGCGAAATCCTCGGCCCTGATGCGCTCACCTTCGGTACGCACATAGACCTGTTCGATGACGTTGGCCAATTCACGGACATTGCCGGGCCAATCATGCTGTCGCAACGCATCCAGCGCCGCAGGCGTGAACTCGCGCATCGGCTGATCGAGGCTGATGGCGATCTTCTCCGAAAACAGGGGAGCCAGGATCTCAAGGTCGTCCTTGCGGTCACGGAGCGCCGGCAGCTGTATCGGAAAGACATTGAGCCGGTAGTACAGATCCGACCGGAAGGCGCCGCTGCGCACCATCTCGGCCAGGGGACGGCTGGTTGCCGCGATGATACGGACATCGACCTTGATGATCTGATTGGACCCGAGCGGCTCGACCTCGCGTTCCTGCAGGGCGCGCAGCAGTTTTGCCTGCAGTGGCAGCGGCATGTCCCCGATCTCGTCGAGAAACAGCGTTCCGCCATGGGCAAGCTGGAACTTGCCGGGACGCGGCTGGCGGGCGGCGCCCGTGTAAGCCCCCGGTGCGACGCCGAAGAACTCCGCTTCCAGAAGATTTTCGGGAATTGCGGCGGTGTTGACGGCGACGAAGGGACGATGGGCACGATCCGAGGTTGCATGGATCGACTGCGCCACCAGTTCCTTGCCGGTCCCGGTTTCGCCAAGCAGCAGGACCGCCGACCGGATCTGGCCGGCCCTGCGCACCAGCCGTTTAACCTGGAGCATCGGCTGGCTGAAGCCGATCAGATTCTCGACCGTGTATTGCGAGGCCCGGCTCGCCGCCAACTCCTGCTCCACACGGGTCAGGCGCGACTGCAGCTTGTTGAAACGGTCGGCGATGGGCCGAAGATAGGTCAGGCTGTTCTTAAGGGCGAAGGCGAGAGCGCCGATGACCTGTCCCTGCTCATCGCGCAGCGGCAAGCGGCTGACCAGCAGCGTGTGCTCGCCATAGCGCATGATGTCGAGCGGCAGCGACCGGCCCGTTTCCACCACCTCACGCATCCGGCTGTGTGGAATGATGCGCTCCACCGGCTGGCCGATTGCGTCCGCCGGCGACCGGAAGCCAAGGGTGGCGATCTGTTTGTCGCTGAACCAGACATGCTTGTCGTTCGACCAGACGAGGCGCGCATCCTGATCGACCAGTATGGCGCCGTCGATCATCTCATCGATCATCACCATCAGCGCACGTGCCGCAGCGAAATGACCGGCCGGATCCTTCTGCATGGCACGCTCCTTGGTGTCACTGATTGTCAATATGTTGCACATTGTCTGTCAGAAAAGTGAACACGGCGAAAGTGCCGATTTGCAGCGGTGTCCCGCCCTTTGCGCCAGTCGACTGTCAACGATCGCTAAATCCTGCTTCGCCGCATACTGAACGCCACTCGGCATATATCCTTTCCTTTCAATTGGTTATCTATGTGGCACGCGCGTTGCTATCCATCCCTTCCAAAATGCGCGCCACACGAACAATCCGCCTCGCGATCTTACGGACATTGGCAGGACAGGGTGGGCGCGCACAGGCTTCAGGTCAGGCAAAGGGGGATATGCACGCGCCATGACAAACCAGCGCATCGCGATTATCGGCGGCGGACTGATGGGGCACGGGATCGCACAGGCCTTTGCCACCGCCGGACATCGCGTCGCCATCCAGGAACCCGATGCCGAACGCCGGGCCGCCATTCCCGCCCATGTCCGCCGCAATCTGCAGCTTTTGGGCGAAGACATCGCGGCCGCCGACCTGATCGACCTGCACGAAACGCTGGTGGGTGCCGTTGCCGGCGCCGACATCGTCATCGAGGCGGTGCCGGAGGATCTCGCCCTCAAACAACGCATCGTCGTTGCCATCGAAGCGGCCGCGCCTCGCCACGCGCTTCTGGCGAGCAACACGTCGGTCATCCCGATCACCCGGATCATGGAGCCGCTTTCCGACAAGTCCCGCGCCATGGGCACCCACTGGTGGAACCCGCCCTATCTGGTCCCGCTGGTCGAGGTGATCCAGACCCAGGACAGCAGCGACGCCGCCATCACCACGATGATCGGCCTGCTGACGTCCATCGGGAAAATGCCGGTGCATGTCCGCAAAGATGTTCCCGGCTTCATCGGCAACCGCCTGCAGCACGCGCTTTGGCGCGAGGCGATTGCATTGGTCCAGAACGGCGTGTGCGATGCCGAAACGGTCGATGCCGTGGTCAAGGCGAGTTTCGGCCGGCGGCTCGCCGTGCTGGGACCGTTGGAGAATGCCGATCTTGTCGGCACCGACCTGACCCTCGCGGTTCATGAGCATGTCCTGCCCGATCTCGACCGCAGCCCCGGTCCGCTGCCGCTTCTGCGCGATCTGGTCGCGTCGGGGCGGCTTGGCATGAAGGCGGGCGCCGGTTTCCGGACCTGGACGGAAGCTGAGCGAGAGGAGGTCGCCACCACCCTCGCCACGCATCTCCAACGGCTGGATGGCCTGGAACGCCGGTAGCCGCCACCGCAGCCGCTCGGCGATTTTCAATCTTCCATCGTCCGCAGTTCCGACGGGCGGACACACACACAGGAGGGCCTTGCATGGCCGCATCAGGCAAGAAAGTCATCATCAGCTGCGCGCTGACGGGCTCGATCCACACGCCCACCATGTCGGACGCCCTGCCGGTCACGCCCGACGAAATCGTCGAGCAGGGGGTCGGTGCGGCCGAGGCCGGGGCGGCAATCCTGCACCTGCACGCCCGCGATCCGCGCACCGGGCAGCCGACGCCGGATCCAGCGGTGTTCATGCAGTTCCTGCCGCGGCTGAAGCAATCCACCAACGCGGTGCTGAACATCACCACCGGCGGATCGCTCCACATGACGGTTCAGGAACGGCTCGCCGCCCCGCTGCAGGCGCAACCGGAAATGTGCTCTCTCAACATGGGATCGATGAACTTCGGCATCTTCCCCCTGGCCGACCGGTACAAGAACTGGAAGCACGACTGGGAAGAGCCTTATCTGCGCAGCACCGACGACTTCATCTTCCGCAACACCTTCCGGGACATCGCCTATATCCTGGAACATCTGGGTGAAGGCTGCGGCACGCGTTTCGAGTTCGAATGCTACGACGTCGGCCATCTGTACAACCTCGCCCATTTCCTCGACCGCGGGCTGGTGAAGACGCCGCTCTTCATCCAGACGATCTTCGGAATCCTGGGCGGCATCGGGGCGGAGGAGCGCAACCTCGTCTTCATGCGCGAAACCGCCGACCGCCTGTTCGGCAAGGATTACGAATGGTCGGTTCTGGCCGCCGGCCGGCATCAGATCCCCTTCACGACCATGGCCGCGGTGATGGGCGGCAATGTCCGGGTCGGACTTGAGGACAGCCTCTATCTCGCCAAGGGCCGGCTGGCGCGGAACAGCGCCGAGCAGGTGGCGAAGATCCGCCGCATCCTGGAGGAGCTGTCGCTGGAGGTCGCCACCCCGGAAGAGGCGCGCGCCATGCTCCACCTCAAGGGCGCCGATCAGGTGGCGTTCTGAGCCGCCCCGTTTTCCCATATCAAGGACCGATAGATGCAGAACAGAAACGCCGTGGTTACCGGCTCCACCAGCGGCATCGGGCTGGCGACCGTGCGGGAATTGGCCGGCCGTGGCTGCCATGTGATGGTCAACGGCTTCGGTGACCGTGCGGAGATCGACCGGACCTGTGCCGAGATCGCGGAGCGGAGCGGGACCCGGATCGTCTATTCCGCCGCCGATCTCAGCCGGCCGGAGGAAGCCCGCGCCATGATGGCGGAGGCCGCGAACCTGCTGGGCCCCATCGACATCCTGGTGAACAACGCCGGCGTCCAGCATGTCGCCGCCCTGCACGAGTTTCCCGACGACAAATGGGACCTGCTGCTGGCAGTCAATCTCAGCGCCGCGTTCCACACGATCAAGGCGGCTGTGCCGGCGATGCGGGAGCGGGGCTGGGGACGCATCGTCAACACCGCGTCCGTGTTGGGCATGGTCGGCGCCCCGCACAAGCCGGCCTATGTCGCCGCCAAGCATGGCATCATCGGCCTGACCAAGTCGGTGTCGATCGAACTCGCCCCTCACGGCATCACCTGCAACGCGGTGTGTCCCGGCACGGTGCTGACCCCGATCATCGAACGCCAGATCGCCCAGCAGGCGCAGGTCACCGGCCTGCCGGAGGATCAGGTCCTGAAGGCGGTGTTCCTGGAAAAGATGCCGACCGGCCGGCTGATTGGCCCGGAGGAGGTCGCAGCCGCCATCGCTTTCCTCTGTTCCGACGCCGCGGCATCGATCACCGGGGCGATCCTCCCCGTCGACGGCGGCTACACCACCCACTGAGCCCACGTGCCGTGTCCCTCCGGGCGGCGCCGTCGCCGGCGACCGCCCCAATCACCAAGAACTGTCAGAAATGGGAGTGAAAGATGCGCAAGTTCCTTCTCACCGGCGTCGCCTTCGCCACGCTGGCCGCGGGTTTGGCCTCAACCCAGGCCCAGGCCCAGATGTCCGACGCTGTCATCAAGATCGGTATGCTGTCCGACCGCTCCGGCATCTATGCCGACATCAACGGTGAAGGATCGGCGGTGGCCGCAAGGATGGCCGCCGAGGAGTTCGGCAATGCCGTCAACGGCACGAAGATCGAGATCATCGTCGGCGACCACCAGAACAAGGCGGACATCGCCGCCAACCTCGCCCGCCAGTGGATCGATACCGAAAAGGTGGACGTGATCGCCGATGTGCCGAATTCGGCCGCCGCGCTGGCCGTGCAGGGGATCACGCGGGACAAAAAGCGCCTGTTCCTGATGTCCGGTCCCGGTTCGACCGACCTGACGGGCAAGGATTGCAGCCCCTATGGTTTCCACTGGACCTGGGACAACCATGCCGTCGCCTCCGCCACCGCCCGCGCACTGGTCGAGCAGGGCAGGAAGAGCTGGTTCTTCATCACCGCCGATTATGCCTTCGGCCATTCGCTGGAGGCCGAAGCGGCCGACACGGTCAAGCAGCTCGGCGGGACCATCAAGGGCAGTGTGCGTCATCCGCTGGGCGCATCCGACTTCTCCTCCTACCTGCTTCAGGCTCAGGCATCCGGCGCCGACGTCGTGGCCTTCGCCAATGCCGGCGGCGACACCATCAACGGCGTCAAGCAGGCGGCCGAGTTCGGCATTCCCCAGAGTGGGCAGACCTTGGCCGGCCTGCTGCTGAACATCAACGACATCAAGGCGCTCGGGCTGGAGACCTCGCAGGGGCTGATGCTGGCGAACTCCTTTTACTGGGACATGAATGACGAGACCCGCGCCTGGTCGAAGAAGTTCGAGGAACGGACCGGCCGCAAACCGTCGATGAACCAGGCTGGTGTGTATTCGGCGGTCCGCCATTACCTGAAGGCCGTGCAGGAAATCGGCACCGACGATGCCGACAAGGTCGCTGCCAAGATGCGCAGCATGCCCGTCACCGACATGATGATGAAGGAGGCGAAGATCGCCGACAACGGCCGCGTCTTCGACGACATGTATCTGGCGCAGATCAAGACGCCGGCCGAATCCAAATACGCCTGGGATTACTTCAAGATCATCAAGAAGATCCCCGGTACGCAGGCCTACATCGATCCGAAGGCCAGCGGCTGCCCACTCGTAAAGTGACGGAAAAAGGGGAGCATTCGCGCTCCCCTTTTTTATTGCGCTTTGCCACGCCACTCCCGACGGTGGGAGATGCGCGCCGACGGCTTTCCGAAAAACATCAGGGTCGGGCTTGGACGGCGGACAGCTGCCATCCACTTACCATCCAGACAGATGGTGAATGGATGGAACCCCATGAGCGACGTGGCGCGAGACCTGCGACCGAAAGCCGGTGACAGCGAGAAGATCACAATCAATCTCGGCTACGTCGACCTGGGCCACATCGACCTGCTGGTGGAGGAGGGGTTCTATTCGAACCGCACCGACTTCATCCGCACCGCCATCCGCAATCAGGTCGACAAACACGCTGACGTGGTCCGCCAATCGGTGACGCGAAAAAGCGTCGATCTGGGCCTCCGCCATTTCAGCCGCGCCGACCTGGAAGCCGTGCAGGCCGAAGGGCGGATGCTGGACATCCGCGTCCTCGGGCTTGCCGCCATCGCCCAGGACGTGTCGCCGGATCTTGCCCGCGCCACCATCGCCTCGCTGACCGTACTTGGCGCGCTCCATGCGCCGGCCGCCGTCAAGGCGGCGCTCGCCGACCGCATCCGCTGATGCGTCCCGCAGAGCCGATCCCGGCGTCATACCCGAACCCAGAAAGCACCCAGATGTCCCAAACACGCCCCACCGGCATTCCGCCCGGCATGGACGAGGTCGCCCGCCTGACCAGGGCCGGCCGGCTCGCCGAAGCGACCGGTCTGGTCCAGCGCCTGCTGCGGGGAGAGGGCGCGGCCGAACCTGCGGCAGCTCCAGCCGCCGCACCAGACCCGACTGTTCTGGAGGGAGAGTTCGTGCGCCTCGATGCCGCTTCCGGACCGCAGGCTCGCAGCGACACCACGGATCGTGCACGACCGGCCGGCAAGATGCCGGGAGGCCGCTCAGGAAAGGGCGCGAGGACCGGCCTTGGCGAGACCCTGCGCGGCCTTGCCGCGCGCCTGCAGCCGACGGGGTTGCGGGGCGGCGGAACCGGTGCTCCGCGCCCGCCCGCCGAACCGCTGCCGGATGGCGCGTCCTTCGTGACGGCATCCCACAGCGGGGTGGCGGGGACGCGGGCCTATAAGCTCTATGTGCCGGCCAACCGCGGTGAGGGGCTGCGTCCGCTGGTGGTGATGCTGCACGGTTGCACCCAGTCGCCCGACGATTTCGCCGCGGGGACCCGGATGAACGCCTTCGCCGAGCGGCACGGTGTTTACGTCGCCTACCCCGAGCAGCCGGCTTCGGCCAACGCCCAGCGTTGCTGGAACTGGTTCAAACCCGAAGACCAGCGCCGCGGACAGGGGGAGCCCGACCTGCTGGCCGGGCTTACCCGCCGGATCATCCAAGACCACCCCATCGACCCGAACCGGGTCTACATTGCCGGGCTGTCCGCCGGCGGTGCTGCCGCGGCCATCATGGGAGAGGCCTACCCCGACCTCTATGCGGCGGTCGGCGTGCATTCCGGCCTGCCTGCCGGCGCCGCACACGACCTTCCCTCCGCTCTCGCCGCCATGCGCCAGGGCGACCGCGGGGCCACAGGCGGCGCAGGGGGAGGGGCAGGAAGGGGAGGTGCCGGCCACCCGGTGCCCACCATCATCTTCCACGGCGATCGCGATACCACCGTCCACCCGCGAAACGGCGATCAGGTGGCCGCCCGGGCGACGGCCGCTGCCGCCGGCATCGGCACCGAGGTGCAACACGGCGAAGCCCCCGGCCGGCGTTCCTACAGCCGAACCTTGCACACCGACCCGGCCGGCCGGACGCTGTGCGAGCAGTGGGCCATCCATGGCGCCGGACATGCCTGGGCGGGCGGGAGCGCCGCCGGCTCCTACACCGACCCGCAGGGTCCGGACGCCACGGCGGAGATGATGCGCTTCTTCCTGGAACACCGGCTGCGGACCGCGTCGGCCTGACGGTCCGGGGCGCCCTGGAAGGGCAGGGCGGAGGTCCGCGTTCCTCCGCCCCGCCCCCGGATCAGGCCCGCTCGCCGATGGTCAGCGCAATGGAGCCGACCGAGGCGATGGACCCTTCGATCACATCGCCGGACACGACTGCACCGACGCCCTCCGGCGTGCCGGTGTAGATCAGGTCACCGGGTTGCAGGTGATAGAGGGTGGACAGGTGGGCGATCAGCTCCGGCACCGACCAGATCAGCAGGGTCAGGTCGGTGGACTGCTTCGTCTGGCCGTTGACGCGCAGTTCCAGCGTGCCGCTGGTCGGGTGGCCGCACTCCGCCACCGGGACGATCTCCGACAGCACGGCCGAGTCTTCAAAATCCTTGCCGATGTCCCAAGGCCGCTGCTTGGCGCGGGCGGCGAGCTGCAGGTCGCGCCGGGTCATGTCGAGACCGCAGGCGTAGCCGTAAACGACGTCCAGCGCCTCTTCCCGCGCGATGCGGAAGGCCGGCTTCCCGATGGCGACGACCAGTTCCATCTCGTAATGATAGTTCTCGGTCGCCGGCGGATAGGCGACGGTCGCCCCGGTCGGGACATAGGTGCCGGGCGACTTGGTGAAGTAGAAGGGCGCCTCGCGGTCGACCTGCACCCCCATCTCGCGGGCATGGGCCTCGTAATTGCGGCCGACGCAGAAGATGCGGTTGATCGGGTACAGCGCGTCGCTGCCGCGGACGGGGGCGGCGGGGATGGCGGCGGGGGTGAAGACGTAGTCGGTCATCTCAGGATTTTCTCCGGTGTGAAAGCGGTTATTCGGCGTCAGGCTGGCGGCCGGGTTCGGCGGCCTGGAAAGCGGGCAACGCCCTTGCCGCCGCGGCAATGCGGCGGATGGTCGGATAGGGGTCGAGCGGGCAGTTCATCCGCTCGGCATTGAAGACCTGCGGAACGAGGCAGATGTCGGCGAGTGTCGGCTCGTCGCCAAAGCAGAAGCGGCCGACGCGGTCGTCATTGGCCAGCATCGCCTCCAGTCCGCGAAACCCCTCCGCCACCCAATGGGCGTACCAACCGTTGCGGGCCGCCTCGTCCTGGCCCAGCGCGTCGCGCAGGTGGTTCAGGATGCGCAGGTTGTTGACGGGGTGGATGTCGCAGGCGACGGCCAGCGCCACCGACCGGACCCAGGCGCGGTCGAGCGGATCGGGCGGCAGCAGCGACGGGGTCGGATGGGTCTCGTCCAGATATTCGATGATGGCAAGCGACTGGGTCAGCGTCCGGCCGTCAACCTCGAGCGCCGGCACCAGCCCCATCGGGTTGACCGCGAGGTAGTCGGGTGCGCTCTGCTCCTTCCGGCGCAGGTGGATGAAGTGCCGGTCGGCGGCCAGGCCCTTCAGGTTGAGGGCGATCCGCAGCCGGTAGGCCGCCGAGGACCGGAAATAATCGTAGACCTTCACGCGGGGCTCCTCCTCATGTTCGGTTCTTTTGCTGGAATGGGTGTCATGCCGCCGGGCGCCGGGTTATGGTGCGGCCCCTCCGGCCGACAGGTGCCGGGGGCATCGCTTGAGACGGCGGACGGGACGGGCGGCATGGTGACCAAGCGCAAGGGCATCCAATCGGTGGAGATCGGCATGGGCGTTCTCGACGCCCTGGTCCGGCTGGGCCGGCCGAGCACGCTGACCGAGATCGCCAAGGCCAGCGACATGTCGGTCAGTCAGGCTCACCGCTATCTCGCCAGCTTCGTCAACACCGGCTTCCTGCGGCAGGACCCGGCGACCACGCTTTACGACCTGCACAGCGGCGCCCTGCGGCTGGGGCTGGCGGCGATGGCGCGGCTGGACGTGTTCGAACAGGCCAGCCAGATCGCGCAGGAACTGGTGGAGGCCACCGGCCGCACCCTGCAGCTGGCGGTCTGGGCCGATCTGGGGCCGACCGTCGTGCGCTGGTATCCCGGTTCGCCGCCGATCTACACCACGCTGACCATCGGGTCGCGCCTGCCGCTGACTCAGTCGGCGACGGGCAAGGTCTTCCTCGCCTTCCAGAACGAGAGTTTCGTGTCCGACGTGCTCCAGCGCGAGCTGGTGCGCGACCGCACCGACGGCCCGATCGACATCGACGCCATCCGCCGGCAGGTGCGGCGCGAGCTGATCGCCGGCGTCGACGGCACCACGGTGCCGGGCCTTCGCGCTCTCGCCGGGCCGGTCTTCAATCTGCAAGGCCAGCTGGTGCTCGTCGTCTCGGTCATCGCGTCGCAGGCCTTCAAGACCGACGAGGATGCGGCGGTGCGGGAGCAACTGCTGAACGCCTGTCGCGAGATCACGCATCGACTGGGCGGGCGCTGGCCGGAGACGGCGTGAGCAGCGCACGGGCGGCGCGCGCATCGAACTGTGCGGCCTCCAGCATGGCGGCGGGCAACCGGATCCCGGCGGCGAGAAGCCGGCGGCAGACGCTCATGTCACGGCCGGCGTTGATCGCCGCGGCACCGACCAGCCGGTCGCCCTCCAGCATCAGGTAGAGCCGCCCGCCGGCCACCGCGGAGCGTTGCTCCAACAGGCGGCAACTCTCCGTTCCGCCCAGGGTGTCGCCGGTCAGCTGCACGTTCAGGTCATACTGGTCCGTCCAGAACCAGCTGGCCTCTCCCGGCGGAGCGGCCTCGCCCAGAATGGTGGCGACAGCCCGTTCGGCGGTGACGTTGGCGTTCTGCCAGGTCTCGCAGCGCATCGGCCGACCATCCTGCCCCGGTATCGCCGCCATGTCGCCGACCGCCAGGATGGCGGGATCGGAGCTGCGCATATCCGCGTCCACCACCACGCCATCGTCGGTCACCAGCCCGCAATCCTGCGCCAGCCCGGTGTCGGGCGTGATGCCGATGCCGACGACGGCGAAATCGGCGGTGATGGTCGTGCCGTCGGACAAGGTGGCATGCAGTCCGCCGCCATCCTCGCTCACCGCGCGGACACGCACGCCGGTGCGCAGAACCACCCCTTCCGCCATGTGGCGTTCGGCGATCACGGCGGCGACCGGTTCCGGGAAATTGCGGCCGAGCAGGCGTGAACCGACCTCCACCACCGTCACCGCCAGCCCGCGCTTGCGCAGGGTCGCCGCGACCTCCAGCCCGATCACGCCGCCGCCGACCACCAGGACGCTGGTTGCCTTTTCCGCCCGTGCCGCGATGGCGCGGACATCACCGGCCGTGCGCAGGACCTGCAGGCGCTCCAACGTGAAGGGGAGCTGCCGCGGCCGCCCGCCGGTGGCCAGCACCAGCCGGCCATAGGGCAGGCTGGCGCCGTCGTCCATGGTCACGAGCTGCCGGGCGCGGTCGATGGCGGTAACACGGCGACCCAGCCGCAGCGCGATCCCCAGCCGCTCATACTCCTCCACCGGGACCAGCACCGGCAGCGGGTGCAGCGGATCGGCCAGCATCTCCTTCGACAACGGGGGCCGCTCGTAGGGCGGAAGGGATTCCGCGCCGATCAGCGTCACCGGACCGGGATAGCCGCGCTGGGCGAGCAGCAGCGCCACCCGTCCGCCGGCCTGTCCGGCCCCGACGATGACCACGCCTGCATCCATGCCTGCACTCATGCCCGTCTTCCTCCTTCGTGCTGCGGAGCCCTTCGTGGACGAACTGTCGCTGTTGCTGATCGTTCGCCCTTGACGCATCGTTCATGTTGCGTAATATACAATTCATCGCACGATATGCAATACGCATTGCCAACGAGATGCGCGGAGGAGCGATGAGCACGGCCAGCAGTCCCGCCAGCTGGGACTCCACACAGCACGACCGCCCGGCGCCAAAGCGCTGGACAGCCGACGGGACCTCTCAGGTCCCCTACTGGGTCTATTCGGACGAGGAGACCTACCGGCGGGAGCTGGAGCGGATCTGGTACGGCCCGCACTGGCTCTACTGCGCGCTGGAGGCCGAGATCCCGAACGTCGGCGACTTCAAGACCACCACGCTGGGCGAAAAGCCGGTGATCGTGGTGCGCAGTGCCGAGGATGAGATCAGCGTGGTGGAGAACCGCTGCGCCCATCGCGGCGTGAAGTTCTGTCAAAGCCGGTCGGGCCACACCAAGGACCTGCTCTGCCCCTATCACCAGTGGGCCTACGACCTGCGCGGCGAGCTGATCGGCGTTCCCTTCCGCCGCGGCGTGCGGCGCCAGGGCGGCATGCCGGCCGATTTCGATCCGTCCAGGCACGGGCTGCGCCGCCTGCGGGTCGAGGTGGTGAATGGCGTGGTGTGGGCGACCTTCTCCGACGACACCCCGCCCTTCCGCGAGTATCTCGGCGAGAAGTTCTGGAAGCACTACACGCGCGTCTATGACGGCCGGAAGCTGGAGGTGCTCGGCTACAACCGCCAGCACATCCCCGGCAACTGGAAGCTGATGATGGAGAACATCAAGGACCCGTACCATGCGGGCCTGCTGCATGTGTTCTTCGTCACCTTCGGCCTGTTCCGCGCCGACCAGAAATCCGCCGTCGACATCGACGAGACCGGCCGCCACGGCGTGCTGATCAGCCGCAAGGGCGCGCAGGAGGTCAACGACGTCACCGCCGACATGCGCAACTTCCAGGGCGACCTCAAGCTGGCCGACCCGCGCATCCTCGACGTGGTGAACGAGTTCCCCGGCGACGAGACGGTGGGCATGATCACCATCTTCCCCAGCGTCATCCTGCAGCAGCAGGTCAATTCGCTGACCACGCGCCAGATCGTGCCGACCGGGGCCGGCGGCTTCGACTTCCACTGGACCCACTGGTGCTACGCCGACGACACGCCGGAGATGAAGCTGCGCCGCACCCGGCAGGCCAACCTGTTCGGCCCCGCCGGCTTCGTGTCGGCCGACGACGGCGAGGTGATCGAGATGTGCCAGCAGGGCTTCGCCGCCTCGCCGGATGCCGAAGCGCTGGTGGCGATGGGCGGGCACGACATCGCGCCGACCGACCACATGGTCACCGAAACCGCGATCCGCGGCATGTACCGCTACTGGCGCGAGGTGATGGGGCTATGAGCACGCTGACGATGGACCGCCCCGATGCGGCTGCGGACGCGGCGCTGCGCGCCCGGGTCCGCGACTTCTACGACGCCTATTACGATGCGCTCGACGATGTGCGGCTGGAGGAATGGCCGGAGTTCTTCACCGCGGAGTGCCTGTATCGCGTCATCCCGCGCGAGAACCACGAGCGCGGCTACATGCTCTGCACCATGCAGGCGGAAAGCCGCGGCATGCTGCAGGACCGGGTGACCGGCCTGCTGAAGACCCAGATGTATGCGCCGCGCTATTACCGCCGCTTCCCCGGTCCCCTGCGGGTGACGGCGGGCGCCGACGGCATCCGCACCCGCCACAACCTGCTGATGGTCCAAACGCTGATCGACCAGCAGCCGAACATCGTGCTGTGCGGCGTCTGCCACGACCGGCTGGTCGAGGAGGACGGGCGCCTGCGTTTGGCCGAACGCGTGGTCGTCTTCGATTCCGAGATGATCGCCAACAGCCTGATCTATCCGGCCTGAGGAGCCTTCCCCCATGACCGTGACGACAACCTGGTTCAAGACCATCCCGGCTTCCGCCGTCGAGCAGGACGGCGTTGCCCGTGCCCAGGCCGGCGGCCAGCGCGTGGCGCTCTATGCCGTGGAGGGCGAGTATTTCGCCACCTCGGATATCTGCACCCACGGGCAGGCCTTCCTGTCGGACGGGTATCTCGACGGGCACCTGATCGAATGCCCATTGCACCAGGGGCTGTTCGACGTCCGCACCGGTGCGGCGGCCGGCGCGCCCTGTACCGTACCGGTCCGCAGCTTTCCGGTGAAGGTCGAGGACGGCGTCCTCTATGTGCAAGTCGAGGAGGCGTGACGCCATGGCGCCCGACACCCACGGACTGCTCAGCAACGACACCGACGCCCAGCTCCGCCAACTCTATGAGGCGATGCGGCCCCAGCATCTCTATCCCCTGTGGGAGGTGCTGGGCGCCCTGGTCACCCCGACGCCGCGGGCGCCGACTGTGGCGGCGAAATGGGACTATGCCACCGCCCGCGCCCATCTGATGCGGGCCGGCGACCTGATCAGCGCGGAAAAGGCCGAGCGCCGCGTGCTGATCCTGGAGAATCCGGGCACGCCCGGCACCGCCGGCATCACCACCAGCCTCTATGCCGGGCTGCAGATGATCCTTCCCGGCGAGGTGGCGCCCTGCCATCGCCACAGCCAGTGCGCGCTGCGGTTCGTCATGGAAGGCCATGGCGCCTATACCGCGGTGGATGGCGAGAAGGCGGTGATGAATCCCTTCGACCTCGTGCTGACGCCGAACTGGCAATGGCACGACCACGGCAACACCACCGACCAGCCGATGATCTGGCTCGACGGGCTGGACATCCCGACCGTGCGCCATTTCGACGCCAGCTTCGCCGAGCATCTGGGCCAGCCCGCCCATCCCGAGACGGTGCGGCCCGGCGACAGCAGCGCGCGCTACGGCCACAACATGCGGCCGATGCGCGGCACCGCCGCCGACCGCCGTCCCGCGCACCAGCCGCTGTTCCACTATCCCTATCCGGAATGGCGGGCCAGCCTCGCCGCGCTGGCGGCGGCGGAGACTCCCGATCCCTGGATCGGTCATGCGCTGGAATTCATCAACCCGGCCGATGGCGGCGCGATCATGCCAACGATTTCCGCCCATGTCCGCCTGCTGCCGAAGGGCTTCGAAACCAAGCCGCGCCGCGCCACCGACGGCACCGTGCTGGTGGTTGTGGAAGGGCAGGGCCATGCCCGCGTCGGCACCGAGGAGTTCGCCCTGTCGGAGCGCGACGTGGTCGTCGTGCCGAGCTGGGACGAGGTGACGATCCAGGCCGGCAGCGATCTTGTGCTGTTCGGCTATTCCGACCGCACCGCCCAGGAAAAGCTGGGCCTCTACCGCGAACACCGCGCTTAAGCCCTTCGCCGAAAAGGGCGCTCGGCCGGCGGTCCCGAGACAGCCGCCGGCCGGCCGGACAACGATCCGGCGCAGACACCAAACATCATGGGAGGGGCACATGCCCGGACAGCAGCACGTCATCGACGTGACCGCCGCGATCGAACGCGCGCGGTTCGGCCGGTTCCAGTTCCTGATCACCGCGCTGTGCGCGCTGATCGCGGCTCTGGACGGCTTCGATACCCAGGCCATCGCCTATGTGGCGCCGGTCATCGCCGAACAATGGGGGATGAACGTCGCCGGCTTCGGCCCGATCTTCGGCGCCGGCCTCGCGGGCCTGACGGTCGGCGCCTTCATCCTCAGCCCGGCGGCCGACCGCTTCGGGCGCAAGAGCATCATCCTGCTGTCCATGCTGATCTTCGGCGTCTTCTCGCTGGTGACCGCCTGGGCCGGCACGATGAACGAGCTGCTGCTCTATCGCTTTCTGACCGGCGTCGGGCTGGGCGGGGCGATGCCGAACATCATCGCGCTGACGTCGGAATATGCGCCGGCTCGGCTGCGGGCGACGCTGGTCACCGTGATGTTCTGCGGCTTCCCCTTCGGCTCGACCATCGGCGGCGTCATCAGCGCGCCGCTGATCGGCGCCTTCGGCTGGCAATCGGTCTTCATCGTCGGCGGCATCGCCCCGCTGGCCGTCCTGCTGGTCCTGATCGTCTTCCTGCCGGAATCGCTGCGCTATCTGGTCGCCAGCAACGCCTCGCGCGAGCGGATTGCCGCCATCCTGAGGCGGCTCGACCCGGACAATGCCGCCCGCGTCGAGGCCGGCAGCAGCTTCGTCCTGCACGAGCCGAAAGCCGCCGGCTTCACCGTCGCCAAGCTGTTCCAGGACGGGCGGGCACGCACCACGCTGCTGCTGTGGGCGGCGTTCTTCATGAACCTGCTGGTGATGTATTTCCTGGTCAACTGGCTGCCGTCGCTGCTGCGCGCCAGCGGCATGCCGATCCAGACCGCAATCCTGTCGACCGCCGTGCTGAATCTCGGTGGCGTGGTCGGCGCCATCGCGCTCGGCCGCATGATCGACCGGATGAACCCGCATCTCGTGCTGGGCACCGCCTATGCCGCCTCCGCCCTGTTCATCGCAGGCGTCGCATTCGGCGCGCATGATCTGTGGCTGCTGATGCCTGCGGTCTTCCTGGCCGGCTTCGGCGTGGTTGGCGCCCAGATCGGCATGAATGCGCTGGCCGCCGGCATCTACCCGACGGCGATCCGCTCGACCGGCGTGGGTTGGGCGCTCGGCATCGGCCGCATCGGCTCGATCATCGGTCCGGTTGCCGGTGGAGCGCTGCTGGGTGCCGGCTGGAGCGCCCAGGGCGTCGTGCTGACCGCTGTGGTTCCGGCCCTTCTGGCCTCGCTGGCCGTCTTCGCGCTGCGCCGACATCGGGTGCCGGCCGGCACATTGACGGCCTCGGCCACGCTGGCGCACTGACGGATGGTTTCCTGAATCGAAAGAATGGACGGCCGCCTTTCGGGGCGGCCGTCCTGCTTGTTTCTGCCTGTTGCAAACTCTTGCTGTAGGCGCGTGATGATGGCCACCAGCATCACCGCCGATTCTACACGGCCCGGCGAGGCCGGGTAACGAACCGATCCCTGCGCCGCCCCAAAAAGAAAAGGGCGCCCTTCCCTTTTAC
The DNA here is from genome assembly GCA_965650625.1 of uncultured Azospirillum sp. Taxonomy (GTDB): domain Bacteria; phylum Pseudomonadota; class Alphaproteobacteria; order Azospirillales; family Azospirillaceae; genus Azospirillum. The sequence continues at coordinate 21,811 of CBFGPE010000125.1, forward strand.
CGCGATGCTTTGTCGCCGGATCAACCGAGGTTGATGTCGGAGAGCGA
>CBFGPE010000126.1:0-20698 GCA_965650625.1 uncultured Azospirillum sp.
CGCTCGCCAGCCAGACCGCCGCGGTCGCCCGCGGCTTCGGCTGGAAGGGCTGAGGCTGCGGCGAACTTCTCACGCAACCTGAGCCGGAGCGACCGACATGGTGGAACACACCGATTTGACCGAAGAGCAGGCCGATCAGATCATCGACGCCGTGCTGCTTCAGTATCCCGATGCGAAACCCGAGAAGTCGCGGCAGGGCGACAATCTGTGGACTGTCAATTATCAGGTTCCCGAAGTTCCTCCGGGGGCGTGATCGTCCGGAACGGCCCTACCGGAAGGTCTGGCGTCGTCCATCGCACCGTCCCCTGTTACGGAATGGTTGCCGCGTGCTAAGGTGCCGCCGGGCGCGTCGCCGGTGTTCCGTATAGGGGGACCGGCAACGCGCCCGTTGTCGTACGTCTCCTGTTCCGGGCCTCGATGCTGCACTCCCTTTACCGTGGCCTGACGACCGTCGCCGGGCCGGCGGTGCGCCTCTACCTCGACCGCCGCCGCGCTGCCGGCAAGGAAGACTCCGCCCGGCAGGCGGAGCGGTTCGGCATGGCCTCGCGCACCCGGCCGGATGGCCCGCTGGTCTGGATCCACGCGGCCAGCGTGGGGGAGGCGAACTCGGTCCTGGTTCTGATCGGCCGGCTTCTGGACAGCGCACCCGATCTGACCGTGCTGATGACCACCGGCACCGTCACCTCGGCCGAGTTGATGGGGCGGCGCTTGCCGGAGCGCGCCATTCATCAATATGTGCCTGTCGATCTGCCCGACGCGGTCGACCGCTTCCTCGACCATTGGCGGCCCGACGCGGTGCTGTGGACGGAATCGGAGATCTGGCCGAACCTGCTGGCCGGCATCCGCGCCCGTTCGATCCCGGCCGCGCTGGTCAATGCCCGCATGTCCGAACGCAGCTTCTCGCGCTGGCGCAACGCGCCCGGCCTGATCGGCGGATTGCTGTCCACCTTCCAGGTCACGCTGGCCCAGACCGAAGGCGATGCGGAGCGGCTGCGCCGGCTGGGGGCCTCCGGCGTCGCCAGCGTCGGCAACCTGAAATTCTCCGCCGAGCCGCCGCCCGCCGCGTCCGACGCGATGGAGCCGCTGAGCGCCGCCCTAGCCGGCCGCCCCGTCTGGCTGCTCGCCAGTTCCCACCCGGGGGAGGATGAGATCGCTGCGGCGGTCCATGCCGCGCTGGCGCCGGCTCTGCCCGGCCTGCTGACCGTCATCGCGCCGCGCCATGCCCATCGCGGCGACGCCATCGCCGAGTTGATGCGGGCGCGCGGATTGGCGGTTCTGCAGCGCACGGCCGGGCATCGGCTGCCGGGACCGGAGCATGCCGTCTACATCGCCGACACCATGGGCGAGCTGGGGCTGTTCTATCGTGCCGCGCCGGTGGTGTGTATGGGCGGCTCCTTCATTCCCCATGGCGGGCAGAACCCGGTGGAGCCGGCGCAGCTGGGCTGCGCGGTCCTGTATGGCCCGCACATGTTCAATTTCGGCGAGATCACCCACATGCTGGAGGCCGCTGGCGGCGCCCTGCCGGTCGCGGACGGCGATGCGCTGACCCGCGAGACCCGGCGGCTGCTGACCGACGACCGGGCGCGAGACCGCATCGTCGCGGGGGCCGCGCGGGTGACGGCGGACAACCGGCGGATCATCGACCGCGCGCTGGGGGCGCTGTCCCCGGTGCTGGGCGCCGCCGGCATCCGGACCGCGGCCTGAAAGGACGCGGCGCCGTGAAGACCCCTGCCTTCTGGTATCGGCCGCCCGGCCTTGCCTCAACCCTGCTGGCGCCGCTGGGGGCGCTCTATGGGCTGGCCGGCCGGCGGCGCCTCGCCGGAACCGTTCCGCGCCGGGTCGGCGTTCCGGTCGCCTGCGTTGGCAATCTGGTGGCGGGCGGCGCCGGCAAGACGCCGGTCGGGCTGGCACTGATCGCGGCGCTGCAGGCCCGCGGGATCGCCGTCCATGCGCTGACCCGCGGCCATGGCGGGCGGGAGGCCGGTCCGCTGGCGGTCGACCCCGGCAGCCACGGCGCCGCCGATGTCGGTGACGAGGCTCTGCTGCTGGCGGGGGCGGCGCCCTGCTGGGTGGCGCGCGACCGGCTGGCGGGGGCGGAACGCGCGGTCGCTGCCGGGGCCGGGGCCATCGTCATGGATGACGGGTTCCAGAACCCGGCCCTGCACAAGGATCTGGCTCTGATCGTCGCCGATGGCGCGGTCGGTTTCGGCAACGGCCGGCTGGTGCCGGCCGGTCCGCTGCGCGAGCGGGTGGCCGACGGCCTCGCCCGCGCCGACGCGCTGGTGATCCTGGGCGAGGACCGCCATGGGCTGGCGGCGCTGGCCGGCGGGCGTCCGGTGCTGGCGGCGCGGTTGGAGCCCGATCCCGAGGCCGCCGCCCGGCTGGCCGGACGCGACGTCCTGGCCTTCGCCGGCATCGGCCGGCCGGAGAAGTTCTTCGCCACGCTGGAGGCGCTCGGCGCCCGCGTGGTCGGGCGGGTGCCTTTCGCCGACCACCACCCTTACCGCCCCGCTGAGGTGGCGGCCCTGGTCGACCGCGCCGCGGCGCTGGGCGCCGTGCCCGTCACCACCGCCAAGGATGCCGTGCGCCTGCCGCCGGACCTGCGGGCGAAGGTCGCCGTCCTGCCGGTGTCGGTCCGCTGGGCCGACGAGCGGGCGCTCTCCACGCTTTTGACCACCGTGTTGCTGAAGGGAAGCCCCGATGGCGAAGCCGCGTAGTCCGCTGCAGAAATGGCTGACGCGCCGGATCGGCTATCCGGTGGAGGCGGTGCTGGTCCACGCCGTCTGCTGGCTGTTCCGGGTGCTGCCGCTCGACCGCGCCTCGGCGCTCGGCGGCTGGATCGGACGGACGGTGGGTCCGTGGCTGCCCAACAGTGCCCGCGCGCGGCGCAACCTGACGCGGGCCTTCCCGGAGAAGGGCAGGGCGGAAATCGACGCGATCCTGCGCGGCATGTGGGACAATCTGGGCCGGACCATCGCCGAATACCCGCATCTGGAGCAGATCGGTCGCGAGCGGATCGAAGTGGTCGGCATCGAGCATGTCGATATGCTGCGCGAGGACGGCAAGGCCGGCATCCTGGTCTCCGGCCATCTGGCGAACTGGGAGGTTCAGTCGGTCGCCTCCCGCATGCTGGGGTTGGAGTTGGGGGTGGTCTATCGCGCGCCCAACAACCCGATCGTTGGCGAACTTCTGGTGAAGCTGCGCGGGGCGGCGACCGGCATGCAGATCCCCAAGGGACCGGACGGCGCCAGGATCCTGCTGCGCCACCTGACCAAGGGTGGCCATGTCGGCATGCTGATCGACCAGAAGATGAATGACGGCATCCCGGTCCCCTTCTTCGGCCGCGACGCCATGACCGCGCCGGCCGCCGCCGTCCTCGGCATGAAGATGCAGTTGCCGCTGTGCCCGGCGCGGACGGAAAGGCTGGAGGGCGCGCACTTCCGCGTCACCGTTCTGCCGCCGGAGGAATACCCGACCAGCGGCGATCGCAATGCGGATGCGCGAATTCTGATGGAACGGCTGAACCGTCTGTTGGAGGATTGGATCCGCGACAAGCCGGCGCAATGGCTGTGGATCCACCGCCGCTGGCCGGATTGAGCGCCCGCTCCACCGTACTTCAAGGTTCGCCCGCGATGGCTTTGCCGCTCGACCTCCATCTGCTGCAACTCTATGTGGTTGCCGTCTGCGTCCTGGTTCTGGCGCCGGGACCGGATTCCCTTCTGGTGCTGACCCGCAGCATCGCCGACGGCCGGCAGGCCGGGGTGGTGGCGACGCTGGGCATCTGCGTCGGCAACACCGTCCATTCGCTGCTGGCCGCCGCCGGGATCTCCGCCCTCATCGCGGCGTCGGCCTCGCTGTTCGACCTGCTGCGCTATGCCGGCGGTGCCTATCTCGCCTGGATCGGCCTGCGGTCGCTGTGGAGCGTCTGGACCAGCCGCGGCGCTGAACCGGTCCCCGCCGTCGAGGCCCCGGCCCCGGCGCCTGCGGGCCGCGTCTTCGTCCAGGCGCTGCTGACCAACCTGCTGAACCCGAAGATCATCCTGTTCCAACTGGCCTTCGTGCCGCAGTTCATCGCCCCGCACCTGGGCCATGTGGCGCTGCAGACCTTCATCCTCGGCAACATCATTTCGGTGCTGGGCGGCGCCTATCTGGTCGGCATCGCGGCGCTCAGCGCCGGGGCCGCGCGGCGGGTGCTGTCCAGCCCGCGGGTGCGCGCGGCGATGGATGGTATTGCCGGCGTGCTGTTCCTCGGCTTTGCGGTGCGGCTGTTGCTGACGGATCGGAAGTTTGCGTGAGGATTGGTGGGAGCCGCCGCCACACCCTCACCACAGATCGTCCTCGCCCTCCGCCCCGGTATCGACATCGAAGGTGGCCGTCTGGCGGACGATCGGATGGCTGTCCTTCCATTCCTCGAAATCCGACACCACCGCCGGGCGGATGCCGAGCGCCAGCACCGGGCAGCCGCCGCCGCGGCCGGCGTCCAGGCGGTAGAGCAGCTTCTTCATCCAGGTGGTGCTGGCGCCGTATTTGTTCTGGAAGTTCTTCATCTCCACCCGCCGCGCCACCTCGGTGAACAGCGGGATCAGTTCGGCGCTGCGGGTCAGCAGCACGCCGGCATTGATGATGCCGCATTCGTAGAAGGTGCGAGCGGCGTAGAGGTCGCGGTCGAAGGTCTGGTCCTTGCTGTTCCATTCCAAGTCGAAGGACACGCGCTCCTTCACGAAGTCGATCTTGTGCCCGTCGATGAAGCCGTTGACCTTGTATAGCTCCTCGCGCTGGTGCTGTTCGGTGACGGTCTGACCGCGGTTCTTGCCGGCGACGCGGCGCTTTTCCTCATGCGTTACGATCATCTTGGTGATGAACAGGTCGCCGCGGATGCGCGTCTCGTTCCAGCCGAGCGGGTTCAGCATCCGCTCCATCGTCTTGGCGATCTGCGACTTGTTGCCGCCCGACGCCACGATGTCCTCGGTGCGGATGCGGAACTCCATCAGCCGTTCGGTGATCTCGCGGAACTCGGCCGTGCAGGCATAGGCCAGGATGCGGGCGGCGTTGCGGTAGCTGTGCACCTCGTACAGGTCGAGGAACCCCGGCGGGAACAGGTCGCCCAGGTCGGGATCCCGCGCTTCGATCAGCGGGGCCTTGTCGTGGATGCAGGCAAGCAGATTCATGACGGCACATGCGCGATGGAAAACGGCGGCACCATGGCGGCTGCCGCCCGGTAAATCCACCCTTTCCGCCTGTTGGCCCCACCTGATGGCGCCTGCCGGGGGCCGAACTGGCGGCCATTCCCCGACATATGGTAAGGTCGCCCGCGCGCCGGGGTGGAAAAAGCGCGGTTGTTTCGTCGGGGGACCGTGATGAGCGACGAATTCCTGTTCGCGGAGGAGGAGCCCGCCGTCGAGGTGGCGGCCGAGGCTGCCGAACCCGTCGAACCCTGGCTGATCCTGATCGTCGACGACGACCCCGCCATCCATGCCACCACCAAGATGGTGCTGCGCGGCTTTGCCTTCGAGGGACGCCCGGCACAGTTCCTGTCGGCCGCCACCGCGGCGGAGGCGCGCGGGGTGCTGCGCGACAACCCGGCCATCGCGGTGATCCTGCTGGACGTGGTGATGGAATCCGACGACGCCGGCCTGCGTCTGGTCCGCTACATCCGCAACGAACTGAGCAACCGGCGGGTGCGCATCATCCTGCGCACCGGCCAGCCGGGGCAGGCGCCGGAACGCGACGTCATTCTCAGCTACGACATCAACGACTACAAATCGAAGACGGAGCTGACGGCGCAGAAGCTGTTCACCTCCGTCGTCGCCGCGCTCCGCGGCTATCAGGACATCACCGCCATCGAGGACCACCGCGAAGGGCTGGAGCGTATCCTCGACTCCTCCTCTACCCTGCTGGGCAAGCGGACGATGGCGGAGTTCGTGCGCCATGCCGTGGCGCAGATCGTCGGCGTCTGCCCGCAGGGTGACGGGGTGGCGCTGGTCAGCCGCCTGTCCGACGGGCCGCGGCCGGCGGAGCCGCTGGTGCTGGGCGGCGCCGGCTGCCATGTCGGGATGGAAGGAACGCCGCTGTTCCTGGCCCTGCCGCCCAACGCGGTGCAGGCGGTGACGGCGGCGCTGGCCGACGGACGCAACCGGTATGAACGCGGCCACAGCGTTCTGGTTTTCCGTTCCGCCACCCGGCACCACGACACCGCGGTGTATCTCGGCCATGGGCGGGCGCTGACGGCGGACGAGCGCCGGCTGCTGGAGGTGTTCTGCGCCAAGGTCGCCATCGGCTTCGACAATGTCCACCTGTACGAGGAACTGACCGAGCTGAACCGCAGCCTGGAGCGGCAGGTGGCGGAACGCACGCGCGACCTCGTCGCGGCGCGCGAGGCGGCGGAGGCGGCGCGTTCGGAGGCGGAGGCGGCCAATCAGGCGAAGTCGTTGTTCCTGGCGACGATGAGCCACGAGATCCGCACGCCGATGAACGGCATCCAGGGCATGCTGGAACTGCTGGAGCACACCAGCCTGACCGGCGACCAGCGCGAGCTGGTCAGCGTGGTGCGGGAATCGGCCAGCGCGCTGCTGACCATCATCAACGACATCCTCGACTTCTCGAAGATCGAGGCCGGGCGGCTCGACCTGGAGCGGGTGCCGGTCTCCCTCGCCAATGTGGTGGAGGGGGTGGCGGAAACGCTGGCGCCGGGCGCGCGGGGCAAGGGGCTGTCGCTGGTCACCTACATCGACCCCGATCTGCCGGCGGAGGTCGTTGGCGATCCAGTCCGCATCCGGCAGGTGCTGTTCAACATCGCCGGCAACGCGGTGAAGTTCACCCAGTCCGGTTCGGTGACCATGCGGGTGGAACTGGCGCATTTCGACGGCGACCGCGTCACCATCCGCGTCGCGGTGACCGACACCGGTATCGGCATCTCCAAGGAAAATCAGGTTCGCCTGTTCCGCCCCTTCACCCAGGCGGAGGCATCGACCACCCGGCGTTTTGGCGGCACCGGGCTTGGGTTGTCGATCTGCCGGCGTCTGGCCGAACTGATGGGCGGCGACATCGGCGTCACCAGCGAGGTCAATGTCGGCTCCACCTTCTGGTTCACCTTCGACGCCGATCTGGTCCCGGCGGCGGTCGAGCCCGCCCCGACGCCGCGGGCGCCGCTGCAGGGGGTGACCGTGCTGCTTCTGGCGGCGGATGCGCAGGAGCGCGGCTTCCTCGCCCGCTATCTGAACGCCGACGGCGCCCAGTTGGTGGAGGCGGCCGACGCCGACGCGGCGCTGCGCACCCTGTTGCCGACCGCCGCCTGCGACGTGCTGGTCTCCACGCTGGGCACCGACCTTGCGGCGCTGGACAACGACCCGCGCGGGCGGGTGCGCGGGCGCGTGCTGATCGGCGGCGACGCGCTGAGCGCGGGCGATGCGGCGGAGCTGGGCGGGTTGGGCGCCGCAACCGTGGTGCTGGGCCGGCCGGTGCGGCGGGGCGGGCTGGTCCGCGCCATCCTGGCCGCCGCCGGGCGGATGGCGGCGGGGGAGGGCGGCCGTACCGATCGGCAGCCCGAGCCGGAACCCGCCGCTCCGGCGGCCGGCCGGCGCCGCCTGCCCACGGTGGAAGAAGCGCGGGCGCAGGGCCGGCTGATCCTGGTGGCGGAGGATCATCCGACCAACCGTCAGGTCATCCAGCGCCAGCTGACTCTTCTCGGCCACGTGATGGAGACCGCGGAGGACGGCGTCCAGGCGCTGGCCATGTGGCGGGCCGGCGGCCACGGGCTGCTGCTGACCGACTGCCAGATGCCGGAGATGGACGGCATGGAGCTGGCCCGCAGCATCCGCGCCGCCGAGGCGTCCGGTGGAGGCCCGCGCCTGCCCATCGTTGCCATCACCGCCAACGCGACGGAGAACGAAGCGCAGCTTTGCCTGGCATCGGGCATGGACGACACGCTGGCCAAGCCGGTCAGCCTCGCCGACCTGCGCCGGGTGGTCGACCGTTTCCTGCCCCCGGCGGACGGCGAGGGCTGGGACGGGGAGGAGCCGTGCGAAGCTTCGGAAGGCATGGAAGCGATGACCGACGAGTTGCAGCAACCCACCCCTCAGCCGGCAGCTCCGTCAACCCCCGCAATCGCCGACCTACCGCCGCTCGACCTGGAGGCGCTGACCGCGCTGTTCGACGGCGACGCCGAGTTCGTCCGGCATCTGCTGGGCGAGTTCGTCACCTCCAACAGCGCCTCGCATCGCTGGCTGATGGACGCGTTGGCCGGCGAGATCTGGGACGAGGTGCGGCAGGCCGCCCACAAGCTGGCGGGGTCCTCGCGCACCGTCGGCGCCCGCGACCTCGCCGCTGCCGCCGATGCGGTGGAACTGGCGGTGATCGATCACCGGCTGGAGGGCATCGCCTCCCTGGTCGCCCGTGTCGGCATCGAGTTGGACCGCGTCATCGCCCATATCGAGGCGGTCTGATCCCGCACCCGCGGGGGCTGTGGCCGCGGCTGTCGTAGAGGCTGTAGCGAAACCGACATGAGCGTCCCCTTGTCGCCTTTGCGACAAGTGTGCGGCGCATCCCGCTCTTCAAAAAAATCCTGCATTTCCCGTGACTTGGCCGACTTTCGCCGGCTGGCACGCCGCTTGCTGTTCTGGGCATATCCCGGCCCGGTGCCGGCCCCAAACCCACATGCGCGTTACAGCGAGAGCGGAAGCCAAGGAGAACGGGATGCACATCGTCGTCTGTATCAAACAGGTGCCCGACAGCGCCCAGATCCGCATCCATCCCGTCACCAACACCATCATGCGGCAGGGCGTGCCCGCCATCATCAACCCGTTCGACCTGTTCTCGCTGGAAGAGGCGCTGCGGCTGAAGGACAAGGTGGGCGCCCGCGTCACCGTGCTGACCATGGGTCCGCCGATGGCGGAGACCTCGTTGCGCAAGGCGCTGTCGCTGGGGGCCGATGACGTGGTGCTGCTGACCGACCGCAAATTCGCGGGCTCCGACACGCTGGCGACCTCCTACGCCCTGACCTCGGCCATCCAGAAGCTGGCGGAGGAGGAACCGGTCGACATCGTCTTCTGCGGCAAGCAGACGGTGGACGGCGACACCGCCCAGGTCGGACCCGGCATCGCCACCCGTCTGGGTTTCGAGCAACTGACCTACATCACCAAGATCGAGGAGCTGAACACCGCGTCCAAGGAGATCGTGGTGCGGCGCCGCTCCGAAGGCGGCGTGCAGGTGCTGAAGACCAAGCTGCCCTGCATGATCACCATGCTGGAGGGCACCAACACCATCCGCTTTGGCAAGATGGACGACCTGTTCCGCGCCGCCCGTTACGAGCTGAAGACCTGGAGCCGCGACTTCACCGGCGCCGAAGAGGGGCGCGTCGGGCTGAAGGGCTCGCCGACTGTGGTGTCGAAGGTGTTCGTGCCGAAGCCGCGCGCCGAGAAGGCCAAGATGATCGTCGCCGATGCCGACACCCCCGACGCGATGGCCGCCGCCGCCATCGACGCCATCTTCGCCGCCCAGCCCAAGCTGGCCGGCGACCTGCTCGCCCGCGCCGCGGCCGGGCTCTGACGATTTACCCGCGGGAGACCCGACGATGAGCGAACCGAGCAAGCCCCAGGGCCGCAAGTTCCAGCTTCCCGAACACCTGAAGGTTTACAAGAATGTCTGGGTGATCGTGGAGCAGGAGCGCGGCATCGTCCATTCCGTGTCGCTGGAACTGCTGGGCGAAGCCCGCAAGCTGGCCGACAAGTTGGGTGTGGAGGTGGGTGCCGTGGTTCTGGGCGCCGAAAGCCCTGACCTGAACCGCATCTGCGGCGACGCCGTCAGCTATGGCGCCGACATCGTCTACAAGGTGACCGACCCGGCGCTGGCCGACTACCGCACCGATCCCTATTGCCGCGTCATGACCGAGGTGGTGAACACCCACAAGCCGGAAATCGTGCTTCTGGGCGCCACCACCCTGGGCCGCGATCTGGCCGGCGCCATCGCCACCACGCTGGCGACCGGCCTGACCGCCGACTGCACCGAGCTGGACATCTACGCCGACAACCGCTCGCTGGCCGCCACCCGGCCGACCTTCGGCGGCACGCTGCTCTGCACCATCCAGACGCTGGCCTACCGGCCGCAGATGGCCACCGTCCGCCCGCGCGTGATGGCGATGCCGGAGCGCGACGACGCCCGCACCGGCCGCGTCGTGGAGATCCGGCCCGACCTGCGCGAAGAGGACATCGTCACCAAGGTCCTGAACTTCATCGCCGACCGCGAGCAGAACGAGGCGCAACTGGCCTTCGCCGACATCATCGTGTCGGCCGGCAAGGGGCTGGGCAAGGTCGAGAACATGAAGCTGGTCTTCGATCTCGCCCGGGTCCTGGGCGCCGAGGTCGGGGTGACCCGCCCGCTGGTCCAGGCCGGCTGGGCCACCAACGACCGTCAGGTCGGGCAGACCGGCAAGACGGTGCGGCCGAAGCTCTACATCGCCGCCGGCATCTCCGGCGCCATCCAGCATCGGGTCGGCATGGAGAAGTCAGACCTGATCCTGGCGATCAACACCGATCCCAATGCGACGATCTTCGACTTCGCCCATCTGGGGCTGGTCGGCGACGCGCTGAAGATCCTGCCGGCGCTGACCGATGCCTTCGGCCGCCGCCTGTCCGTCAACCGCATGGCCGGCTGACCGCCGGACGAGAAAGGAGCCTGTCGAGATGGTCGAAAAGTTCGACGCCATCGTCATTGGTGCCGGCCCGTCCGGCAACGCCGCGACCTACACGCTGGCCAAGCAGGGGCTGAAGGTCCTGCAGCTGGAGCGCGGCGAATATCCCGGCGCCAAGAACGTCCAGGGCGGCATCATGTATTCGCATGAGCTGGAGAAGATCATCCCGGATTTCCGGGACGATTGCCCGACGGAGCGCCACATCATCGAACAGCGCGTCTGGCTGCTGGGCGACGACAGCTATGTCGGCACCAACTATCGGTCGGAAGCCTTCAACAGCGACAAGCCCAACCGCTACACAATCATCCGCGCCAACATCGACAAATGGTGGGGCGAGCAGATCCGCAAGGTCGGCGGCCTGCAGATCTGCGAGACCACGGTGACGGAGCTGATCCGCGACCCGTCCGGCAAGGTGATCGGCGTCCGCACCGACCGCGAGGGCGGGGAGATCCACGCCGACGTCGTCATCATGGCCGACGGCGTCAACGCCCTGCTGGCCAAGCGCGCCGGTCTTCAGGTGGAAGCGGCGCCGGAGAATGTGGCGCTGGCGGTGAAGGAAATCCTCTTCATCGATCCGGAGCTGATCCAGCAGCGCTTCGGCATCAAGGAGGACGAAGGCGTCGTCATCGAGATCATGGGCAAGGTGACCAAGGGGATGGTCGGCACCGCCTTCCTCTACACCAACAAGGAATCGCTGACGATCGGCATCGGCTGCCTGATCTCCGACTTCAAGAACGGCGATTGCCCGCCCTACCGGATGCTGGAGGATTTGAAGAACCATCCCGTCATCAAGCCGCTGATCGAAGGGGCGGAGATGAAGGAATATGCCGCCCACATGATCCCGGAAGGCGGCTACAAGGCGGTTCCGCAGCTCTACGGCGACGGCTGGATGGTGGTCGGCGACGCCGCCCACTTCAACAACGCCGCCCACCGCGAGGGCTCCAACCTCGCCATGGCGTCGGGCCGGATGGCGGCGGAGACGGTGATCGAACTGAAGACGGCCGGCAAGGGCTACAGCGCATCGAACCTCGTCGCCTACAAAAAGAAGCTGGACGACAGCTTCATCATGAAGGACCTGAAGAAGTATCGCGAGCTGCCCGGCATCATGCACGGCAACAAGCAGTTCTTCGGCGCCTATCCCGACGAAATCACCGCGGCGGCCCACAACTGGTTCACCGTGGACAGCATCGACAAGAAGTCGAAGGAAAAGCAGATCATGAAGTCCTTCATCAAGCGCCGCTCGGTGATGGGACTGGTCGGTGACGCAATCAAGCTGGTGAGGGCCGTGCGATGAGCATCATGGTCAAGGTCGAAGAGAAGCTTTATCAGAACCGCTACATCGTCGATGAAAGCCGGCCGCACATCCAGATCAAGAGCGAGGATGCCTGCCGGAGCTGCGACAAACAGGCCTGCACATTCTGCTGCCCGGCCGCCTGCTACAGCAAGAACGAGACCGGCGGCGTGACGCTGGTGACCGACGGCTGCCTGGAATGCGGCACCTGCCGTGTCGTCTGCCAGGACAAGGGCAACATAGCCTGGGACTATCCACGCGGTGGTTACGGCATCAGCTACAAGTTCGGCTGATCGGGTCTGTTTGGTGCCTTCCCCCGGAACTGGATGGCCTCCGTGCAATTTTGCGCGGGGGCCGCTTTGTTTGGTGGGGGCATGTCAGCGACCCTTCAAAACCTCCACCGCATGGCCCAGCGCCCGCTGCAGTTCGGCCGGGAAGTAGGGTTTGCGGACGAAGCCGAAGGGATCGCACTCCGCGGCGCGGTGGCGGGTCTCGGGATCGCCGAAGGCGGAGGTGAAGATGCAGCGGATGCCGGTCCGCTCGCGGATCGCCGCCGCCGCCTCGATCCCGTCGCGTGGGCCGCGCAGGCGGATGTCCATCATGACGACGTCCGGACGCAGCCTTTCGGCCGTCTCGACCGCGTCGTCGGCATTGTCCTCGATCCCGACGACGGCGAATCCCAGCATCCCGAGAATCTCCTCCAATGCCATGGCGGCGAGGCTCTCGTCTTCAACGATGAGGATGCGCAGGGGAGCGTCGGAGGCAGGCGAAGGGTCTGTCATCGTGATCGCATGAAGGCTGTCACAGCGATTCTACAGGAGACGCGCAATCAGCGAACCCAAAAAGCGCAGGATTATGACCAATGGCGCAGCCTGCGCCGGATGCGCGGGCGATTGAGCGTAAGCGTCGCAGGGATCCCATCGCACCCTTGTTTTTCACCTGCGCCACGCACCATCTCTGTCTCAGGGTTGTTTTCACCAGCGAGAATTGCGGACCCGCGCCTGTCCATTATGGACGACCGACGGGGCCGCTCCCTTTTCCATGAGGAGACCGGCGATGGACCTGCGTGTCTGTTTCGAAAACATGGAAAGCGTCAACGTCAACGACGCGGCGATGATGAAGCACTACACCAAGAGCTATCTCGCCGATTTCGACCCGGAGTGGGCCGGCTTCATCATGCTGCCCCATGACGAGACCATGCGCGCGACGATGGAGCCCGCCTGGCAGGTGCTGATTCGTGACGCCACGCCGCGGACGGAGCAGGAGCTGCTGCGCTATATCGACGAGAACCCGATGGCGGCCTACCACGTCCATGTCTACCGGCGCGACGGCGGCCGGAACGAGAGCAAGATCCACTGACGGCAAAGGGGGCGCCGCAAGACGCCCCCCTCCGTCGAAGCTCTTGCGCCGGCGGGTCAGCCGACCGGCGATCCCAACAGGCTGTCCAGCGGGACGAAGCGGTCGGCCATCTTGCGCGCTTCTTCCTTGTGGACCTTGAAGGTCTTTTCCGCGATGGCGTTGGAGACCACGAAGTCCTGATAGGCGCGTTCCAGGTGAAAACGGTAGCGCGACGACATGCCGTCGTCGTCCAGCCCCTCCATCCCATTGTCCGCCGACAGGTAATCGTGGAAGCGCTGCAGGATGTGCAGGCGGTTCACGTTGACCACGCGCTGGTCGTAGGTGACGTGGAAGAAGCGCAGGAAGTCTTCCGCGGTTTCCAGATCGTCGAGGTCGTCGGTGAAATCGTTCATCGTCGAAGGCTCCTCACGCGTGCTGCTGGGTGGAAGGGGAGGGGCCGCAGCCCTCCTGGTCGCAGATGTTGCCACAGGCGCTGCAGGCGACGCCGTCCAAACGGACATCGGCCAGCCGAAATTCCGACAGGCGGGTGTTCTTATCAGGAAACTGTGACGGTACGGTTGCGGTCTGGCCGATCCTGGTTTGTGTGTCCAGTCGGGCTTCGATGCGATTGATGTGCTCGATCAGGCAGGCAATGGCCTTGCCGACCGGGTCCGGCATCAGATGATGCTCAAGGTCGATGCCGTGATTGGAAAGATGGGGATCGGACAGCTGGCGATGCGTTTCCGGACGCACCACCCGGCCTGGGATGCCGACCACAGTCATGCCGTCCGGCACCGGCTTGGTCACCACCGAATTGGCGCCGACCCGCGCGTTGGCGCCGACGGTGATCGGCCCCAGGATCTTGGCGCCGGCACCGACCAGCACGCCGTCCATCAGGGTTGGGTGCCGCTTGCCCTTGGTCCAGGAGGTGCCGCCCAGCGTCACGCCATGATAGAGCGTCACGTCGTCGCCGATTTCCGCCGTCTCGCCGATCACCACGCCGGCGCCATGGTCGATGAAAAATCGGCGGCCGATGCCGGCGCCGGGATGGATGTCGATGTTGGTGACCGCGCGCGCCACATAGGACAGGAAGCGCGCCGGCCAGCGCAGCCCCCGCCGCCAGGCCGCATTGGCGAAGCGGTGCATCACCAGCGCATGGATGCCGGGATAGCAGGTCAGCACGTCGAAGACGTTGCGCGCCGCCGGGTCGCGGTCGAAGACGCAGGCGACATCCTCGCGCAACAAGGCCAGAATGCCGGGCCGGCTTTCGGGTTTGCTCATGTCGCCGCCTCCAGGAAGGCGTGCAGTTCCTCGGGCGTGGGCGGTCGCTTGGCGCGGGTGGCCAGCGCGCGGACGCGGGGCAGAACCGCCTGCGCCGTGGCGTCGTCGCAGGCGATGCCCAGCCGCTCGTAGGCCAGCTTTACCGCCGCGGTGCCGGAATGCTTGCCCAGCACGATGCGGTGCTCGCGTCCGACTTCGGCCGGGTCGAAATTCTGGTAGGTGGCGCGGTCGCGCAGCAGCCCGTCGACATGGATGCCGGCCTCGTGGGTGAAGACGGCGGAGCCGACGATCGACTTGTTGACCGCCACCGGCCGGTTGGAGGCCCGCTCCACCAGATCGCTGATGGCGCCGAGCGACCGCGTCTCCACGCCGCTGTCGATGTGGTAGAGGTGCTTCAGCGACACCACCACCTCCTCCAGCGGGGCGTTGCCGGCGCGCTCGCCGAGCCCGTTCACCGTGGTGTTGACATGGGTGGCGCCGCCCAGCACCGCCGCCAGCGAGTTGGCATTGGCGAGGCCGAGATCGTCATGGGCGTGGATCTCGATTTCCAGATCGGTGGCCCGGCGCAGCCGTTCGATGCAGGCGCGCGTCTGGAAGGGGTCGAGCACGCCCAGCGTGTCGGCGAAACGGAAGCGCCGCGCTCCGGCCTCCTGCGCCACCGTGGCGGCGGCGATCAGGAAATCCATGTCGGCACGGGAGGAATCCTCGCCGCCGACGCTGACCTCCAGCCCATGGTCGCGCGCCTGTTTCACCTTGCGCTCGATCTCCGCCAGCGCCCAGGCACGGCTGCGCTTCAACTTCTTCGTGATGTGGATGTCGGACACCGGCATCGACAGGTTGACGAAGCCGACATTGCAGGACAGCGCCGCCTTCAGGTCGGCGTCGTGCATGCGGCACCACACCATCAGCCGGCCCTTCAGCCCCAGCGACGCCACGGCGCGGATGCCCTCGCGCTCCTCCTCGCCCATGGCGGGGATGCCGATCTCCTGCTCCGGCACGCCGGCGGCGTCGAGCGCGCGGGCGATGGCGATCTTCTCGTCGAGCGTGAAGGCGACACCGGCGGTCTGCTCGCCGTCGCGCAGCGTGGTGTCGTTGATGGTGGCGAAGGTGGTGGGCATGGGGGCACCTCGCGCGCGGGGGCAAGTACCGCCCCCATGAGAAGTGTCGCAGGCCGGGCCGGGGACCCGCCCCGACGGGGTGTCGTCGGGCGGGGTGCCGGGACGGGCCATCGACCCGGCCTGCGATTCCGGTGTTACGAATAAACGGGTGCGAATTCCTTGGGCTTTCCCGCTTCCTGCTGCCAGTAGGGCGAAAGGCTGCGCAGCTTGGCGATGATGCCCGGCACCACGGCGATGACCCGGTCGATCTCCTCCTCCGTCGTGTCGCGCGACAGCGAGAAGCGGGTGGCGCCATGGGCGGCGGTGTAGGGCACGCCCATGGCCCGCATGACGTGGCTGGGCTCCAGCGATCCGGAGGTGCAGGCGGAGCCGGAGGACGCGGCGATGCCGGCCTCGTTCAGCAGCAGGAGGATCGCCTCGCCCTCGATGTATTCGAAGGCGATGTTGCAGGTGTTGGGCAGGCGGTTGTCGGGGTTGCCGGTGACGAAGCAGCTCGGCACAGCCGCCAGGATCGCCTGTTCCAGCTTGTCGCGCAGCGCCTTCACTCGCGTGTTCTCGTCGCCCATATGGACCAGCGCCAATTGGGCAGCGGCGCCCAGCCCGACGATGCCCGGCGCGTTCTCGGTGCCGGCGCGGCGAGAGCGTTCCTGATGGCCGCCGCGCAGCATCGGCCGGTAGCGCAGGCCGCGTTTGACGTAGAGCGCGCCGATGCCCTTGGGGGCGTGCAACTTGTGGCCGGACAGCGACAGCATGTCGATGGCGCTGTCGGCCAGCTTCATCGGGATCTTGCCGACCGACTGGACCGCGTCGGTGTGGAAGAGGGCGCCGACCTCCTTGGCCATGCGCGCCAGTTCCTCAATCGGGAAGATCGTCCCGGTCTCGTTGTTGGCCCACATGATGGAGACGATGGCGACCTGATCGGACAGCGCGGCGTGGTAGGCATCCATGTCGAGATTGCCGCGGTTGTCCACCGGGATGCGGTGGACCTTATAGCCGCGCTTCTTCTCCAGATACTCGCAGAGCGCCAGCACGCCGGGATGCTCGACCACGCTGGTGACGATCTCGCGCTTCTTCGGATAGGCCTCCAGCGCCGACAGGATGGCGGTGTTGTCGCTTTCCGTGCCGCCGGAGGTGAAAACGATCTCGCTGTCATGGGCGGCGCCCAGCAGGGCCTGGACCTGCTTGCGCGCCCATTCGATCTTGCCGCCCACCGCGGCGCCGAAGCCGTGCATGGAGGACGGGTTGCCGAAATGCTCGGTGAAGAGCGGCAGCATCTCCTGCAGCACTTCCGGATCGACGCGGGTGGTGGCGTTGTTGTCGAGATAGATTCCCTGGCTCATGGCGTCACGCTCCCACTGGCATGAGAGAGGCGGGCTTGACCCGCACGAACTCGCCGAGCTTCTCGACCAGCTTCATCTGCACGCCCATCATCGTGCCGGCCGACTGCGAACAGCCGGAGCAGGCGCCGGACAGCCGGACGTAGATGTCCTTGCCGTCGATGTCGACCAGTTCCACGTCGCCGCCGTCGCGCTGGATCTGCGGGCGCATCTCCTCGATGGCGCTCATGATGGCCTGCATGCGCTGCACGTTGGTCAGCTTGGGCGCCGCTGCCGGTTCGGCCTTGGGTTCCAGCGGCTTGATGGCGTCCAGCCCGACGGTGCCGGGGGTGTGCTTCTTGGCGGGCTTCAGGGCGCCGGTCTTCGCCAGCACCTCTTCCAGCACCTCCTCGATCTTCTCGTGGCAGGTCTGGCAGGAGCCGCCGGCCTTGGTGTAGTGGGTGACCTCCTCCAGCGAGGTCAGGCCGTTCACGGTCACCGCGCGCTCGATCATGGCGGCGTCGATGCCGAAGCACTTGCAGACCAGCTCGCCTTCCTCATGGTCGTCTTCCCACGCCTCCCCCTTGTAGTTGGCGATGGCGGCGCGCAGGGCCTCGGCACCCATGACGGAGCAGTGCATCTTCTCCGGCGGCAGGCCGCCCAGATACTCGGCGATGTCGCGGTTGGTCAGGGTCAGCGCGTCGTCCACCGTCTTGCCGATGATCATCTCGGTCAGCGCGGAGCTTGAGGCGATGGCCGAGCCGCAGCCGAAGGTCTGGAACTTCGCATCCTGGATGATCTGGGTGTCGGGATCGACCTTCAGCATCAGACGCAGCGCGTCGCCGCAGGTGATGGAGCCGACCTCGCCGACCGCGTTGGCGCTGTCCAGGACACCGGAGTTCTTCGGGTTGAAGAAGTGTTCCTTGACCTTGTCGGTGTAGTTCCACATGTCGCTGCTGCCTTTCCGTGGGGTGCGCGCCTAGGGGAAGAGTGTCCGGGGGGACTTCAGTGGGTCGAATAGGGGGCCGTCGATCCGCAGCTGGACGAGGAGGTCGAGCAGGAACCACTGCCTTCACCGGCCGAGAAGGACTTGCCGCAGCCGCAGCTGCTGGTCGCGTTCGGGTTGTCGAACTTGAAGCCGGAGCCTTCGATGCCCTCGACGAAATCGACCACCACGCCGCTGAGGAAGGGCTGGCTGTTGGCGTCGACGAAGATGGTGACCGGGCCGAAGCTGAGCACCGTGTCGTCGTCGCCGGCCGCCGCCTCCAGGCCCATCTGGTATTTCAGGCCGGCGCAGCCGCCGTCGGTCACCGCGATCCGCAAGCCGGCGGCCGCGCCGCCCGACTTCGCCAGGACCCGTTCCAGGGTGGAAACCGCCGCATCCGTCAGAGTGACCATGTCCCGCCTCCTCAAGCCGCGTTGCCGGGGATGCCGGCCGATCTGACGGGAAGTAGAGCAAGGGCTGTGCCAAATCGGCAAAGTGTTGATTTCCAAGGATTGTCAGGCTGAAACGGCTTGGCGAGAGTCCGACAAAGTTCCGCACACGAACCGTTTTGTCGGGTTTGGCGCGTGTCGGTTTTGCGACAGCCGCGACACTTCGCCGCACAAAAATACTATGGTCTTTCAGCCTGTCCGCGCGCGTACCATGGGACGTCGTCGGTGCATCGGATGATTGATTGCGTCAGCAGGAAATACAGGCGAGGGAAGCGATGAGCGACGAACCGATCGAACTCAGGATGTCGAACGGCCGCATGGCCTTCGGCGACGTGCCCGAACAGATCGACGAACTGCTGCAGGAGGCGGTGAAGGCCCGCGACGTGCCCGACGCCTGCGAGGCGCTGTTGTGGGAGGCGCACCGCAAGGGGCCGCGGGTGCTGCCGGTCTTCTACGCGCTCTACAAATTCTACTTCAACCGCAAGAAGCTGGGCGAGGCGGAGCGGGTGGCCCGCATTGGGCTGGACGCTGCGGCATTGCAGGGCGGCTTTCCGGCCGACTGGTCGCAACTGACCGCCGGTTCCACTGACTGGACGGCGGCCGGGCCGGCGCGCTTCTTCCTGTTCACCATGAAGGCGCTGGCCTTCATCGAACTGCGCCGCCACAACCGCGACAAGGCGCTGGCGATCCTCGCCAAGATGGCGGAGATCGACCCGGCCGATCAGGTCGGCTACGGCACCATCGCCGCGCTGGCCCGCGGGCTGGGCAATGGGATGGATGGAGAAGGCGGGGCGGGGTAACGCAAAAAAAAAAGCCCCCCGGCCCAGGGGGGATCCGGGCCGGGGGCAGCGGGGATTTGCGTCTCACGACGCTCTCACGACGCGCTCTCACGTCGAGAGGACATGCGGTCCCGTTGGGGAATTCGGGACCGCAATCCGGTCAAGCGGCGACGGATTCGAGCGCCGGATAGTCGGTGTAGCCCTTGGCGTCGCCGCCGTAATAGGTGGTGCGGTCCGGCTCGGCCAGCGATGCGCCGGCACGCAGGCGCACGGGCAGGTCCGGGTTGGAGATGAAGGCCTCGCCGAAGCTGACCGCGTCGGCCTCGCCGTTCGCCAGGGCGGTGTCGGCGTCGGCCCGGCTGTAGCCGCCATTCAGGATGAACGGTCCCTTGAAGGCCGCGCGCAAGGCGGACGCCACATGCGGCGCGCCCTCCGGCGGAGCCATGTGGTGGCCAGGCCGTCCCTCGATCACATGCAGATAGGCGAGGTTGAAGGGGTTCAGCGCCTTGGTGATCGCCAGGAAATGCGGCAGCGGATCGCTGTCCGTCATGTCGTTGAACACGCCGGTCGGCGACAGGCGGACGCCGATACGGTCGGCGCCGACGGCATGGGCCGTGGCTTCCAGAATCTCCAGCAGGAAGCGGCAGCGGTTCTCCACCGTCCCGCCATACTGGTCGCTGCGGGTGTTGGTGCCGTCGCGCAGGAACTGGTCGATCAGATAGCCGTTGGCCGCGTGGATCTCGACGCCGTCCAGGCCGGCATCGAACACCGCGCGCTTGGCAGCGTCGGCGAAGTGGCGGACGAGGCCGGGGATCTCGGCGGTCTCCAGGGCGCGCGGCACCGGGAACGGCTCCATGCCGGCGCCGGTGTAGAGCTGGCCCTTCGCCGCGATGGCAGACGGGGCGACCGGGGCGGCGCCGTTCGGCTGGAAGCGCGGGTGGGAGATGCGGCCGACATGCCAAAGCTGGGTAACGATCCGCCCGCCGGCGTCATGCACGGCGTCCGCCACCGCGCGCCAGGCCAGGGTCTGGGCATCGGTGTGGATGCCCGGCGTGTTGGGATAGCCCTGGGCGGTGTCGCAGACCTGTGTCGCTTCGGTGATGATCAGGCCGGCCGAGGCGCGCTGTGCGTAATATTCGGCGGTGAGCGCGGTCGGGCAGTTGCCCTCGCCGGCGCGGCTGCGGGTCATCGGCGCCATGATGACACGGTTCGGCAGCTCGATGGCGCCGAGGCGCAGCGGGGTGAACAGGTCAGGCTTAGCAGTGCTTTGCGGCATGGCGGGACTACCCCCTATTGGCCCCTGTTGGGCAAATCGGCTTGTATGTATGTGAGTACATACTTGAACCGGAGCCCGCCGCTTGTCAAGTATGTATCTGCATACTTATTATGAAGCTGACGGGACGCACCGGAGAGGGACGGGTTTTGGACGCAAGCAAGGACGCCGCTGGCAAGGACGA